>NZ_CP031223.1:3297500-3642365 GCF_008973485.1 Psychrobacillus glaciei | reverse complement strand
ATTTTAATGGATATTATGATGCCAGGTATGACAGGGCTTGAAGCCATAGAACAGATTCGATCAGAGCATCCTGCGATCAAGTTTGTTATGGTGACGGCATTTGATATGTTCGATTACGCAAGACAGGCTATCAAGCTCGGTGTGAAAGATTACTTGTTGAAACCGAGTAAAGCCAGTGAGATTGTATCAACGGTAGGAAAAGTTTTAGAGGAATGTAAGCAAGAACGTGTAGCAGAGGCTACAAGTCAGATGCAGCAAGTGAAATGGGAAAAGACGTTGACCTTAGCGGAAACAGATATTGTCACACAGCTACTATTTGACCATGTACATGAAGTACATATCGATATGCTCGTCGAGATGCTTGATATTTGCTCTACTGATGAAAAATTTGTCGTAGTCGTTTTGCTGTCAGAGGGAGCAGAGCACTACTATGTACAGATTAAGGAGAAAATACGTGAAACTGAAAATGCTTGGGTAGGCGCATTATATGGTCGTCAGCTTCCTATTATTATTTTTCGTGATAAAGAGAGGTCCTTTCGCTCCCAAGCAGTCCTATTAGCCAAAGCAATTATATCTTTGTCAAAGGATAAAACGGGATTGAACTGGTTTATTGGAATCGGACAAGTTTGTGAGGGACTTGATGAAATTCGTCATTCGTACCAAGAAGCACTCATTGCAACCATGGATACAACGCTAGCGGTCAAACATCGGTTTTATGCTGACGTACCAACTATTAGCCTGGAAACAGACAATCTGATTATCAAGCAGCAGCAGAAAGACTTCTTTGACCAAATTCGTTTAGGGGACTGGATGTCCATCCGTTCTGGTGTGCTAGATGTGATTCAACAACACGAGAATGAAGGGAATTCACTGATCTATACACAACAGAGAGTACTCGAGTTGCTCTGGATTGCAAATCGAGTGATGGATGAAATGGGAATGGAAGCTGAGGTCCCGTTTTTCTCATTTCAAGCACAGGACTCCCGTCAATTACGTACGGAAACGCTCCTGCTACTCGAGCATATGAATACTATATACGATGCGCATTACGACCGAGTGGAGGCAGATAAGATACACTATATCCAACAATTTATACGTGAGCATTCACACGAAAATATTTCACTTGATACGCTCGCGCAAAGGGTCAATTTAAGCCCGATTTACATTAGTAAAATGTTCAAGGAGAAGCTGGGTATTAACTACATCGATTTTCTGACAGAGTGCCGAATTGAAAAAGCAAAAAAACTATTGAATGATCCAGAGCGGAGCTTAAAAGAGATTACGTTCGAGATTGGTTATCATGAGCCAAATTATTTTAGTAAGGTGTTCAAGAAAATGTGCGGGGTGTCTCCAAAGGAATACCGAAAAACGTTGTTAAGTAAAAATTATGAAGTTTAATAGGGGATGAGCGGATGAAACTAAGGACTATAGTCTTGTGTTTTTTGAGCGTGGTCTGGATGCTAGTTGCTTGTACAGATACGCCAAAGCAGGTGCTTGAAACCGTCCAAACAGAAAAACCGACACTTCTTGATGAGAACCATGCGCCAATTCGTATTGGATTTTCGATGGATACTTTGCTTGAAGAAAGATGGTTGAAAGATCGTGATTTGTTTAAAGAAGCTGTGGAAGCACTGGGAGCAGAAGTAGAGATTGTCGCTGCAAGTGGTGACGATGCGCTTCAAATTTCACAGGCAGAGGCACTCATTCATAGCGGGATCGACCTTTTGGTCATTGTCCCGCATAATGCGGAGGCATCAGCTGCGATTGTACATAAGGCACATCTGTCAGGTATCCAAGTAATTGCCTATGACAGACTTGTCAAAAATGCAGATCTTGATCTGTATGTATCTTTTGATAACGAACAGGTTGGTGAAATGCAAGCCAAAGCTATTACTGCGCTCGTTCCAAAGGGGAATTACGCGTTTATCGGTGGTGCGATAACCGATAATAATGCACATTTATTGAAACAAGGTGTGTTCAAAGTGCTGCGTCCGTATATTGAACGAGGGGATATTAACATTGTGTATGATCAGTGGACTGAGGATTGGACTCCAGTAAATGCTCGAGCCAATATGGAAGAAGCGCTTCGGACAACCAATATGCAAATTGATGCGGTAATTGCTGCAAATGATGCAACGGCAGGTGGAGTCATTCAAGCACTCGCTGCTAAAGGACTCGCTGGTAAAGTGCCAGTTGCCGGACAGGATGCGGATCTGGCAGGAGTTCAGAGAATTGTAGTTGGAACACAAACTATGACAGTTTATAAGCCAATACAGATGCTCACTAAGGAAGCAGCCGAATTAGCGGTTGCTATGGCAAAGGGTAAGAAAGTAACTGCTGAACAAAAAGTTAATAATGGAAAAATAGAAGTTCCTTCGGTGTTGCTAACTCCGATAGCTGTAAATGAACAAAATCTAGATAGAACAGTTATTTCTGATGGATTTCATTCTTCCGAGGATGTGTATAAAGCGATATTGAAATGAGAAAAAAGAAAGCGTACCTTGTGTTCGCTATTTGCCGAGTGTTATGGACTAAACATTGGCTACACCGTTACCGTTTGAATTTTTGTGGATTATGAAGTGGCTCTGACACTTCATAATCCACTTTTTTCGGTAATCTGGTATCGGATGTTTGTCCGTCGTCCTGGTGAAATGTTTAGAGATATGGTCCGTAAGGTTAGGTTAATGAGAGTCTAGATACTGTCCTACTCTTTTAAAAGCGGACGAAGAGTCAATTTCGTCCGCTCAGCGCTTCTTTATCAATAGAAGCTATCTATTTTTACATAGTTCCATTAACTCTAATAATGCTCCCACTGAATCATCTAAACTTTAAAGAGTAAGGGTGAAAAAAACAAAAATGCTTCAATTCACAAGGTGTTGCGTTCGAATCGCAAAACAGTGAGTGCAAATTGCAAAATTCAAGTCCCTAGTCGCAAGATCGCACACCAGAGCATTAAGTTCCAATGGATTTGAAGTCATGTTTAAGATTGAACCTGCTATTTCATTTTCTCTTGATGCTTGCATTTCTAAATGGCTGAGTAAATGCCATGGTATCTTCCAAGTTAATGAGAATTTGTTGTCTACTTCATCCTTTATGTCATAGCCAATGAGTTTTCTTTGATACCATTGTTGAGTTTCTGTTGGAATTAACCAAAATAATACTGTTTCTGTATTAAGAGCTTCAACATAAATTATAATTTTGTCTGTACCTTCTGAAACCGTAACCCAATTGTCTTTTTAGGGAATACTTGTATAAAATTATTCTGACTTTGGTTACGGAGGGATATTTTCTATATTAGCTTTAATTGACACCTTTAACATTAGGATTCTAGCCAAAAGTGTTTTTAATATCATTGAATCCACCTCGAAAATAGTGTTTGCATAAACGGTTAGAATGAATTGTTATTTACAAGGAGTTTCCTAATTTTTTATTGAACAATCAACAATAAAATTTAACAGAACCTAAAAAAGACTACCTGTAGTAATAAGCACACTCACTGACTAAAGAGAGTGAGAAATAAAAAAATCTCGTTAATCAATAAATTGACCAACGAGATAATATTTTTATTAAACAAAAGTCGCTATCTTCTCTATAGGCAAACGGGTAGATCCGTAAGCAGGAGCTGCAGCTTTACCTAAAGCGATTAGAACAAGTGGTACGTAACGACTCTCCAATTCGAATGCCTCTGCAAATTGTTTTTTATCAAAACCACCCATTGGAACCGTATCATAGCCTTTTGCTTTTGCAATTAACATTAGTTGCATGGAGACTAAACCGGCGTCAAACGCAGCGATATTTAGTCGAGCTTCGACGGGAGCGTTTGGATAAGAAGTTTTGGCATTTTGAATTTGAAGCTCCACATTGACTTTATCAATATAGCCAGCTTCAAGATTTGCATTGTAAATTTCGTCTATATTATGATACATTTCTGTATCGCCGATGACAGCTATGATTGCTGAAGCAGTTTCTAGCTGTGCTTGGTTAAAGGAATATTCTCTAACTTTTTTCTTTGTATCTTGATCTTGGATAATCATAAATCTCCAAGGTTGTAAGTTACTTGAAGATGGAGCCAGTGTCGCTTCACTCAGCATAGCAGTGATTTCTTCTCTAGAAATTTCGAAAGACGGATCGAACTTTCTTACAGATTTACGTTCGTGAATTATTTCAGATAGACTTGTATATTTTTCGGACATGTTGACACTCTCCCATTGAAAATAAGTTGGTTTATTTTTGAACTTACTAATAGTAAGTTGGAATTTAAGATTACTATTAGTAAGTTTGTTTGTCAATAAAGAATGTGTTAATGTTGAGATATCAATCAAATGGGGTTGTGAAAATGAAGCATAAGGAAGAGTTAATTCAGTCAACTATTCAACAAAAAGGGCTTAGCCGTTGTGATAGTTTTCATGGAACGATCGAATTTATTGGGAAGAGATGGATGGGAATCATCATCTATCATTTATTAGATGGACCAAAAAGGTATCATGAGTTACTTTTCGAAATTCAAGGTATTTCAGATCGATTGTTAACGGAGCGACTTCGTGAATTGGAAACGCATGGTCTAGTTGTAAAGAAAGTTTCTGAGCCTACTTCCAGAAAAGTGGAATACGAATTAACAAAGATAGGTAAAGATTTAGAGCAAATCATTAGTGCCATTTTTAAATGGGTAAGGGACAATGGCTGCAATGCATACGACGGCAAAAAATAGAAAAAGAATTACTTGGAGGAGATATACATGGAAGAAAATAAAGAAAAATTAGAAGTTGGCAAAATTTTTACGGTACTAGGTGAAAACGATCAAGAGCAAGAGATGAAAGTAGTAGGCTTTTTGAAGTTGGAAGAAATGAACTACGCAGCAGTCATATTTGTAGAGGATACTCAAGAAGAAACAATGGAAGATATAAGTATTTTCTTTTTACGAGTAGAGGACGATAACGCATTATCCATGATTGAGAGTGAAGAGGAATTCGAAAAGGTATCTGCAGCTTATAACAAGCTCGATGATAAGAAACCTACAAAAAAAAGAGGCAAGAACCGAAATAAAAAATAACTCATTAAAAGAGCATTAGACCTCTAGTAAAAGGTTTAATGCTCTTTTCGTTCAAAAGAAAAAGCACCACCTCATAAGAGATGATGCTTTTTTGGAAGAACCCTTCGTTCCTTAAGGGTTCTCGTGGGTTTGGCACCCAATGGTCCCGACTGGTCTCGAACCAGCGACCTCCACCTTGTCGAATTTGTAACCCTTGAATAACCCCGTTAAATTGAATTCGAATAAGATAAATAAGTCTGATTTAATAAGGTTTTGGAGACAGTGAGAATCATATCTGTAAAATAAGATTAGTACAGAAAATTAATTATGCGGACAAATTGCGGACAAAAGAGTAGACAGGTGGTCTGTATTACTTTATTAATGAAAACAGGTTACTACAGTTTCAGTAATAGCTATTCCTATATGATTTATTTGCGTTGTAGGAAATGGAAAATTCACAAAAGCACATCTACAAGTTGCCCTGGTATCAATATGGATAGTGTTCGTAAGCGATTAAAAACCTTACTAGGACGCTGGAAAAGGGTGGGGGGGTTAGGGTGTACGATTACAGACCTGAACATAGAGGACAATATTATTTAGGAGCTGAAGATTGGATTATAAATATGCCGACTCATATTAAGTATAAAACACAGTCAAAAGCTATGCTAGAACGATTAAATAACAAATAATACTTAGCCCTGCTTATATAATGTGCGTAGGGCTTTTTTCTATTATAAAAATATTGATATAGACTTTATGATTTCCAAATTGTACTATATAATAGTTCTATATAATCAGTGATTAAAAACTATAATTAATGGGGGGAAGAAAGTGAAAAAATTTATACTAGGTTTTCTTTTTGTAAGGGTAGAAGGTAGGAATGAGTTAGTACGATTAAACTGGATCGGTAGGGTGAAAATGAAAAAGATTATTGTCTCTGTCATAAGTTTACTAGTGGTTGTAATGAGTTTCTTTTTTATCAGTCCTGAAGATACATATGCCAAGAATGATTGCTCAAAATATCAAGGATTAAAAAAGGTTAAGTGGGGGGATCACGAGTTAAAAATAGGACAAATCGGGGGGGTAACAGTATTAAAAGATACGGAACTATTTAAGTTAAGTGGTGAAAAACGTGAAAATGTACGAACATTAAAAGCTGGAGAATTTTATCGAATTTACTCATTTAAGCAAAATTCGTTTGATGTAGGCGGTGGATATTTTGTTACTAAAGATAATAAGGTTAAATATGAAACTCCAAGTAAGGCTCTAGTACAAGCAGTTGAATGCTATTATCAAAACTCTTTAAAATCATCGGTTAATTTAAAGGAGCCATTATTAGAAAAGGAAATTCGTAGACAATTAAATAAACCTTCAGGAAAAATAACAGTTAGTGATATGCAAAAGGTGAAATCTCTTGATATACGAAGCTTTCGATCTCCTTTTATTAAAACCTTGGATGGATTAGAATATGCAATAAATCTGGAAGAAATCCAGTTGATAACAACGACAGAAAAGAAAGTAGATATCAAAGCATTAACCAAGCTTCAGAAGATAAAAATCCTAAGGATATCAAGTAGTGCTATCGATGTTAATCAAATAAATAAAATTTCAAATTTAGAGGTATTACATTTAGACGATACAACTAATAAGGAGCTATCCATTATTTCAAACTATCCTTCGCAATCATTAAGACAATTAATTGTTGCTGGAAAGATTACGGATATCTCGCCAATTTCTAAATTAAAACAATTAAAAGGCTTTCGTTTCTCATATAATGACGCTGTGCTCAGCAAGATTGATAAAATCGATTTACCGAAGTTAGAGACTCTAGACCTATCAGGTTCAAATATAAAAACTATAGGAAATCTCAATTTACCAAAATTAAAAGACTTATCCTTAGAAAATAATGAGATTGAAAATATACAATTTTTATCAAGTTTACCGCAGTTACAGTACTTATCATTGGAGAAAAATAAAATAAAAGATATCTCTTTTATAGAAAGATTACCTAGTTTAATTTACCTAATCATTGATGAAAATCCATTAAACAAAGAATCTAGCAATAAATTAAGTGCTATAAAAGGAAATGTTAATGATAATCTAAGAAAGCAAATAGAGGGATTACTTAAACATAATTATCCTAGTGTTGATATTAAAGTTTATGGGAAATATACGATGGAAATATCTTATTTGAATTATGAAGAATTTAAGTTGCGTCATCCAGGATCTCCAGTTACAAAATTAGAATATGAGTCGGAAATTACTACAGAGGATGCTATTTATCATTTCATGGTTAGAGATATATTTTTACTTCAACAACTTAAAAAGTTTACTGATATTACCTATAATGTACCTTTAGGTAGTAACGACTGGTACAATGTAGTGGGGTACCGCTATAGCTTGGAGCAGTTTTATAAAAAAACAACATATAAACTCGATGATCCAGACGCTGCAATGGAAGGACTAACCAGCTTTATACAGACATTAAGTTACAAAAATGACAACATAAAACAATATTTCGTTAAAAATAATGACCTCTATGGAAAAGGCAAAAGGATATATTGGTTTGGTGATTGAAATGGAGAGATTTTAACAAACAATTCTTATCAGATAAAGCAAGCTTCACTAAGGGGAGCTCAGGAAAATGCTGATTTACAACGCTTAGAAAATTACAGCATAGAAAAAACGGTTCCTTTACAACGATAGGAACCGTTTTTTTTATTAGCTTATTGAACTAACGCACCCGTTACTTTAAGTATCATACTTCGCAATTTTCTCCGCCGGTCCTACGATCTACTCGTAAAAGGAGTCCATAACGATAACACAACCGCTTTACAAGAAAGAATGACGAAAGCTAGGTTTACTTTCTACTGTTTCTGAGCGAGCGTTAATCATTTTGTAGCCAATTCTCTCGTCCTTTGACCAACTCGGTATCACCCCCCATTTTAAACTGCCTAATCTGTTATTGCTCTCATTATTAATAATGGAGATAACGGATTGGGAAGGAGCCACATTAAAGTTAGGGGAGTAGTTTTCTTCATCAAATGTTACATCTACATCGAAGCGCTCTAATATCTGTTCATAGTCTGCAACTAACGTAAAACGACCACACAAATAAATTCCAGAGTTCTTGATAGGATGTGCTCAGAATTATTAATGCACAGATATTTAAAGGAAGTTGTGAGCATTAGCCAATAGCTAAGTGGATGCAGTAACATATGTGATGAGCTTTCATTTTTGGAGGATTTTCTAATTCGAGAACAGCTTCGATGATTTTGCGGATGAAGAGAAGTTGAATCTGACAATCGATTCGGTAAATCAAAGTACTGGGGAAGTTATTGGTACGGTTAATTATCCAGAAGCATTTGAGAATATGGAGTGAATCATTTGGGGTTGGAGGCATAATGCTTCTGGCTCTTTTTCTTTTTAATTTTCTAAAGCGGCTCCGATGTAGGATTGCTCTGGCCAGTTTCAATATCTGAAATATGGTTGTGCAAAGCCTGTCAGTTCTGCTACTTCTTTTGCGTGAAGCCCTTTTCCTTTTGAATCAATTTGATTTCGATAAAACAACTAGAAAATTGACGTATTATACATCGTGTTAGCAAGATGATTTATGACAATTAAAAATAGTGGATGCTCATAAAAAACTGAAGTTTGCTATATATTGTATTGACTAGCCCTATTTTATATGCTAAATTGGGTTAATGTTCAGATTATTTAAATATTAGCAGATTAATATAGTTAAATTTGTTGTTCTAAGTTGTCATATATTAATTGGCAAATACGAAAGGGTGGTGAATAATGTAAGGGCTTACACGGAGCTATAAAATGGGGGATCTGTGAAATTGTTTGTCGTCCAATTGGTTACTATTATCTTTGTTACCACAAAAATTGAGGGGGATTTGATGAGAAAAAATCTGGTTATTTCATTGCTTTTAAGCGTTTTACTACTTCTTGCCGCTTGCGGTGAAGACAAAGCAAGTAGCAGTTCACCTAAGGAAATCATAATTGGAAATATCGGAGCGATGAGTGGGACTAGTGCTGTAAATGGAAAAGCGCAGTCTCAAGGGATAGAAATGGCGGTGAAAGAGATTAATGCAAATGGAGGTATTTTGGGTGCTCAGGTGAAAGTCGTCACACGTGATGATGAGGCTGACCCTACAAAATCCAAAACATTTATGGAGGAGATAGTGGACAAGGAAAAGGCAAGGTTTGTAATCGGGCCTACAAATTCAACTCCTGCAGCTGCTTCGATGGCATATCTCCAGGAGAATAAAGTGATTTCTATGATACCAGTAGCAACAGGTACAGACCTTATCAGCAAAAACAATCCTTATGCTTTTAGAATAATGCCGTCAAATGAAATACAGGCAAAAGCTCTTGTCAAAATTGCAGTTGAGGGAAATTACCAGAAAATTGCTTTGGTTGCTGATACCTCTGCCCTTGGTGTGGATGGAATCGCAGTTATGGAAAAGACGCTAAAAGAATATGGCGTTGAGCCTGCCGTGAAAGTTACTTATAAGTCGGATGATCCAGACATGACGCCTATCGCACAAAAAATAAAAGAGGCTAACGCAGATGTAGCGTTGTTTTGGACCTTAGGAGCTGATGGGGCGAAGATTGTAAGGTCCCTGGAGCGAATCGACTATATTGATAACTTGCAAGTTATAGGCTATACAGGATTGGCGATGCCTAACTTTAAGGAACTGGCTGGCCCTGGGGCTAATAATGTGTCAGTTGTTTCTATGAACAACTGGGCAGTGGAGCCAAATCAAACAGAGTTAGGGCCGAAATATTGGGCGATGTATCAGAAGATTATGGAGGAATATGGTGAATACGGTAAACGTGATACAAACCCTACTACGGTAACATCAGGTTATGAAGCAGTTTATTTACTAAAGTGGGCAATTGAAAAAGCAGGTACGACGGATACTGTTGAAGTGAAAAAGGTATTGGAAAATGATGTGGCGGAATTCGAATCGGTCTTTGTAAATGAATATGCCTTTTCGGAGGAATCTCACGAGGGGTTCCCTTTATCAGAATTGATCATGGTTAAGATCTCAGAAATGTTTAATGGAGATCTGTATATAAAAAATTAATTGTAATTAGTTACTGTCGATCTCCTAAACTTGTAATGGAAATTGGGAGATCGACATAACGTAGCTCTACTCTAGCGGTGTAATTTTAAATTTTATCTTAGTGGAAGACTTGCCCTACATATGACTTGGAAATCAATAAAAAGAAAAACCACAACTATTTGGGAGGTATTAGAATGGGAAAATTAGAAGGTAAGTACGCAATTATTACCGGGGGTGGGAAAGGAATAGGTGAATCTATCGTTAAACGCTTTCTAGAGGATGGTATTGGAGGTATTGCAGTACTTGAATATGATCTGAACTTGGCGAAAGAAATGATTACAAGACTCGATACTAGTGACGCTGAAGTTCTGGCTATTCAATGTGATGTATCGAATGACAACCAAGTAGAAAAAGCTGTTTCTCAAGCGATGAAACATTTCGGTACTGTTGACATCCTTGTCAACAATGCTGGGATTACTCAAGACAGTATGTTCCACAAAATGACGGATGAAGCTTGGGATGCTGTTATAAATGTAAATCTTAAAGGTGCCTATTACCTTTGTAAACATGTCGTACCGATTATGAGGAAGAATGCCTTCGGTAAGATTGTAAACATCTCGTCCATATCTGCATTTGGTAATGTAGGTCAGGCTAATTACGCCGCATCAAAAGCAGGATTAATTGGTTTTTCCAAAACGCTTGCGAAGGAGGGGGGACCAAAGAATATTAACGTTAACTGTGTTGCCCCTGGTTATATTGAAACAGACATGTATAAAACTGTCCCGACTGAAATTATAGAAGAACATATAAAGAATACCCCTTTAAGAAGACTTGGAAAACCTCATGAAATTGCCAGTGTTGTGTCTTTCCTTTCTAGTGATGATGCAAGCTTCTTATCAGGGCAGTGCATAACTGTTAGTGGTGCTGCAACAACATGAGGCGACTAGTAAGATAAGAGAGGGGTGTATATATGCAGGAACTAATATTTGCTCTTGCTAACGGGAGCATGTATGCCTTAATGGCACTTGCCATCGGTATCATTTATTCTACAACTCGTATCATTAACTTTGCACATGGCTCCGTTATTATGATAGGAGCTATGACAAGCTACTGGTTCATAAGTGTTTTTCATATGAATTATATACTTGCTATTTTGTTAGCCATATTGATTAACATATTGCTAAGTATGGTGATCTATAAGACAGCAGTAGAAAGATTAGGAGATCTATCGAAAAATTCAAGTTGGATTGTCACTCTATTCGGTGCAAGTATCATCATAGACAATATTGCTCGAATGATATTCGGAACAGAACCAAAGGCTTTTCCATACCTGTTTAATGGTCTAGATATCCGTATGTTCGGTGCGAATATTATGTTGCACGAAATGATGATGATTGTTATTGCAATATCAATTGGTATCGCGTATCAATTTGTCATTCAAAAAACTAGTTTTGGTAGAGCTGTTAGGGCTGTATCGTATAAACCGGATACAGCAAGAATCATGGGTATTCGAAGCAGTGTCGTAGTGTTGACCTGTTTCGCGATATCAGGGGGGGTTGCGGCAATCGCGGGTGCACTGATTGCACCCTTAACTTTTGCTAGCTATACAATGACATATGCACTTGGCATAAAAGCTTTCGCAGCAGCGTTAATCGGAGGGTTAGGTAATACCAAAGGAGCGTTTGTCGGTGGTATTTCCTTAGGTTTGTTAGAGGGATTTGTTGGGCTGATGATCCCTGGTGGTATGAAAGATGCCGTTATCTTTTTAATTATGATTGTTGTCATTATAGTTTTACCGGGAGGGATATTAGGTGCCAAAATTTTCAATAAAGGCAGCTTCACTGCAGAAAAAATATAAAGTTTATTTTATTATCCTTTGGGTTGCTCTTTTATTGATTAGTTTAGCTATTCCCCTAGTAGCAGGTAGTTACTACTTGCGATTAGTAAGTTTAATTTTCATCTACATTATCCTGGCAATTGGCTATAACATTTCTGCGGGCTTTAGTGGTATAACTTCTTTTGCATTTGCCGCACATTTTGGTGTTGGGGCATATGTGTCAGCAGTAGCCATTACCGCCTACAACTTGCCGTTTTTCGTGGGGCTTATACTAGGGGCAATAGCGGCTGCTGTAGTCGGTTTGCTAGTTTCCCTTCCAGCATCTAAAGTAAAACACCATTACCTCGCTCTTATAAGTATTGGTTTACTAGAAATGGCGCATCGAGTGTTTAATGAATGGACCTGGTTTACGGGTGGTTCACAGGGGCTGTTCGTCTCAAATTGGACTATTTTCGGTTTCAGCCTAGATACCCTTCAAAAATACTATTTCATACTACTACTAGTAGTAATATGTATTGTCGTACAGAGGAACATCGTTAAAAGTCGATGGGGTAGAGATTTAATTGCGATGACAGACAACGAGATTGCAGCAGCAGGGGTTGGCATTAACTTCAGTAAATATAGAATCATAGGCTACTTCTTCAGTTCATTACTCGCTGGATTAGCTGGAGGCGTTTATGCTAGTTATAGTGGCTATCTAAGCCCTGATACCTTCAGTTTTCAATTTACAGTATTCATTCTTCTGATGGTGGTTTTGGGTGGGCAAGGGACGCTTAGCGGTCCAATTATCGGTGCTATCATTGCTACGTTAATACCAGAACTATTTAATGCAGCACCTGACCTGAAACAGATTGTATATGGTGCCCTACTTGTCGTCATCCCACAAGTACTTCCGGCGGGTATTGCAGGAACGATCAAAAAGCATTTCAGAGAAATAGATGACAATCAATACATCATGGAAAAAAGGGACAAAAAAGCTTTTGAAATAAAGCAGAATGTTAATAGTGTTGGTACTAACTCCGATAGTGATGACATTTTAGTTATTAAGGATCTTACGAAGAAGTTCGGGGGACATACTGCAGTAGAAAATCTAAGCATGACGATTAAAAGAGGGACGGTTCACTCACTAATTGGTCCGAATGGTGCCGGCAAAACTACAACATTAAACATGATTACTGGTGTTGATAAGCCATCAGCAGGCCTGGTTATTTTTAAAGACAAGGACATTACGGGTAAGAGTATTGTAGATCTGGTAAGGCAGGGGGTCTCGAGGACATTCCAACATGTAAGACTTTTTAACAATCTCTCGGTCGTTGAAAATGTTGCGATGGGTGGACGGCTATTTTATAGCTATTCACTTACCGATACGATGTTCCGTACACGGAAAATGAGGAATGAAGAAAGAAAATCATTTTATGAAGCAATGGATTACCTTGATTTAATAGACCTAGGCCACCAAGCGAACAATGAACCGGAGAGCCTGTCAGCGGGGCAACAGAAATTATTAGAACTGGCGCGAGCTCTTAGCATGAAACCAGAGCTTCTAGTTCTAGATGAACCTTGTGCTGGCCTATCAGATACAGAGACGATGGAATTCTCGAAGTTGCTTAACAAAGTTCGGGAGGCCGGAGTTACCGTTCTAATGATCGAACATCACATGGATTTAGTCATGGAGATATCCGATTATATTACCGTACTTGATTATGGCAAAAAAATTGCAGAGGGTGATCCTGCAAGCGTGAATTCCAATCCGGTTGTAAGAAACGCTTATCTGGGTGAAGGGGCGGAAATCTATGTTACAAGTTAAGGATTTAACTGTAAGTTACGGAAAAACTGAAGTTGTTCATAATATCTCTTTCCACGTAGAACAAGGTGAGATTGTTACAGTTTTAGGAGCGAATGGTGCTGGTAAAAGCACCATTCTCAATACGATTGTCGCGCTTCATAAGGCGAAAAGTGGAAGTATCTCCTTTCAAGGAAAAGATATTACCAATGATCGTCCTGACCAACTGGTGCGTAAAGGAATTCGCATCGTACCTGAGGGTAGACAAATATTTCCTCAACATACAGTAATGGAAAACATTCTATTAGGAGCACATATTGTAAAGGATTCCAAGAAAACAAATATCATGATTGAATCGATTTTCGAACGTTTCCCACGGCTTGAGGAAAGAAAAGAACAATTGGGAGGTACTCTTTCTGGGGGAGAGCAACAAATGCTAGCCATTGCAAGAGCCCTTATGACTGAACCATCCTTTTTAATTCTTGATGAACCCTCACTAGGGCTTGCTCCTATCATTGTAAATGAGGTTTTTGATCTATTAAAGGAAATTAATGCCTCGGGTGTTACCGTGCTTTTGGTTGAACAAATGGCGAATAGTGCATTGAAGATATCCGATCGTGCCTACGTCATAGAGACGGGACGTATTGTTTTAGAAGGTACAGGAGAAGAGATTCGTATGAATCCAGATGTCGCAAAGGCGTATCTTGGAAATGTATAAAAAAACTAATTTGATTAGTTTCTTCACTTACTATAAGCACCAAGAAGAAACTAATGAAATTACTTAAGGTGATTAAAAATGGATACTAACATGATAAACATATTATGGCTTGCTAAAAGTGAATATCCTTCAGGAAGCTCTCTTGAACCCCATTCACATAATGATTACTATCAAATTTATTATGTAATTAGCGGAGAAGGGGACTTTATTGCAGGTGAGGAACGTGTCAAGTTGACTCAGGGTATGTACCTGTTCACTAGACCTAATGATAGGCATGGCATTGCTGACACACGTGACGTAGATGGAAAATCGTTAAGCATGCTGGAAGTAAAATATGCGGTTTTTAATAACGAGTTAAAAGAAAGTTTACATCATGTTCCAAATGTCTGTATGGGCTCCGATAACATAATGGCCATGTTGAATTTAGTCTTTAATGAAGGACTTGAAATGTCTCCTTGGTATCGAGAGATTGGCACACATACACTACTAGCTGCCCTCTATTATATAATTCGATATCAAAAGATGCATGTGACAATGAATGAGCAAAAGTTAATAGTTTCGGATCAAATTAAAGAGTATATAAGAGAAAATCATGACATTGAAGTTTCTTTAGACAAAGTTGCACAACATGTTGGTCATAGCAAAAATTATATTTGTAAAACGTTTAAGGGCAATACAGGTATGACAATCAACCTATTTTTAAATAAAGTTCGAATCGAACAAGCTGCTCAGTTGCTGATCAATACGAATTTAGATGTATCGGAGATTAGTAGTAATGTGGGATATAACAACGTTTACCATTTCATCAAGACATTTAAGAAGATTGTAGGTACCTCACCCGGAAACTTCCGGAAAAATGAACTCTACGGTTTATCCCTTGCGAGTTCTCAAGTGAGTTGTATTGCAACGATTCCACTACCTTAAATGCCAAGGGGGGATAAATAATAATGAATAGAGTAGATAATTCAGTAAGTATGAAAGACGCTGTAATAGTGGGAGTTTCTAGAACATCGGTTGGGAAAATGCGCGGTACTCTCGCTAACTTTTCAGCCGTAGAGCTCGGAGCGATGGCAATGAAAAATGTTGTAGAAGAACATAAGGTGAATCCACAGGATATTGATGAGATTATCATGGGGAATTTATTCGATAGTCATTCTTTTAACTTTGCGCGAGTTGCAGCACTTGAAGCAGGTTTCCCTATCGAAGTACCCGCAATCACAATTGACCGCCAATGTGCGAGTTCACTTAATGCGGTAGCATGGGCAGCAATGCTAGTATCTTCTGGTCAATGCGAAGTTGTATTAGCGGGCGGGGTTGAAAGTCACTCCCAAAAGCCGTTCTATGTAAAAAGTCCAGAGAAGGCGTATCCGGATAAGCTTGAGTTTCTATCAGGTCAAACAACCAATGAAGAATATGGGAATCCTTCTATGATTGCCACTGCAGAAAATCTCGCGGAGATGTATAACATTTCTAGACAGGATTGTGATGAATTTGCGCTTGCAAGTCATTTGAAAGCGGAGGCTGCGTGGCAGAGAGGATTTTACTATGCTGAGACATTTCCTATTCATATACCACAGAGAAAAGGAGAAACAAAGGTTTTCCAAAAAGATGAATGCATTAGGCCAGAAACAAATCTTGAAGTGCTATCAAAGCTAAACCCAGTTATGAGTGAGGATGGAGTAGTGACAGCAGGAAACTCTTCGCCGTTAAATGACGGTGCTTCGGCAGTTCTTATTATGAGTAGAGCGAAAGCGGAAGAATATGGATTAGAACCTTTGGCGAAAATCGGAGCATCTGCATCTGCAGGTGTTGACCCTTCAATCATGGGAATAGGACCCGTTTACTCCACACGAAAATTACTAAAGAAGACAGGATTGTCAATTGATGACTTTGATATCATTGAAATAAATGAAGCATTTGCGGCACAATCACTTGCGTGTATACGCGAGCTAGGCATTGATATCGATAAAGTGAATCCAAATGGAGGGGCTATCGCGATTGGACATCCAAATGCCGCTTCCGGAGGCATTCTTGTCGCAAGAACAGCTAGAGAAATGTACGAGAGAGATTTATCGAGAGGGCTAATTACTTTTTGCGTTGGTGGAGGACAAGGATTTTCTTTAATCTTAGAAAGAGCATAAAGCATGGTCATAATATGTCTCTAAATTTCAAATAATTCGATTGAGGGTGATGTTTGTGTCAATTTTATCTGGAATCAGAGTTTTGGATTTATCACATTATATTGCAGGACCATTCTGTAGCCAGATACTTGCAGATCATGGAGCTGACGTTATTAAGATTGAGCGACCAGAGGGGGAAGTCGGAAGAACTTCTGCCCCAATGGATGACGATATTAGTTTGTACTTTGCCTCGGAGAATCGTAATAAAAGAGGAATTGCAATTGATTTAAAAAGCGAAAAAGGCAAAGAGATTTTCACTCGTCTAGTCAAAACAGCTGATGTGTTAGTAACGAATTATGGAGCGAATGTACCTGAAAAATTGGGTTTTGATTATGACGCAATTTCAGCTGTGAATCCTAGAATTAGCATGGTTCATATTACAGGATTCGGACAAACAGGTCCTTATAAAAATTATGGAGCATATGATGGAGTCATTCAGTCAATGAGTGGGTTAGCAGAATTGACAGGGCATCCAGATGGTCCGCCGACATATGTCGGATTTTTCATAGCAGATCATATTGCTGGAATGCAAGCTGCTCTAGGTACGATGTTTGCCCTATTTCATAGGGAACGAACAGGACACGGGCGCTTTGTTGATATAAGCATGCTTGACGGACTAGTATCCTTATTAGGCTTCAGTGTTGCTGAGGCCAAGTTACACGGTATTACAAGTCAAAGATGGGGAAAGACAGATCGGTTTGAACTTTCGAAATCATTCCCTACAACAGATGGGTATGTATTCATCTCAAACTATTTATTAGCGTCTGAAAAACAATGGAAAGATTTAACTGAACTAATAGGGAAAAATGAGTGGGGTCAAAGTGAATCTCCTTTATATACGAAAGAGGGGAGATTTAAAAGAAGGGAAACAATAGAAGAAGCTATTTCTCAATGGACGAGTGAACAAACTAAACTTGAAGCATTTCAACTTTTACAACAAAGGGGAATTGCAAGTAGCCCCGTGAATAAGTTAGATGAGGTATTCAACAATCCTCAAATTAAGCATAGAGAAATGATCCAAACGTTAAAAATGGGAGATAAAGGCGGGGTTCCAGTTCCTGGAGCTGCCATTAAGATTCAAGATAATCCTATAGCTAAATTCACACCTCCACCAAGTCTCGGAGAACATTCAGCAGAGATTTTAACGGAGTTGGGCTTTACAGATCAAGAAATTGAGGACTTCCAAACAAACAAAATTATCAGTGTTGAAAAGGATACACTAGCGGTGCATAGAAATTAATTTGTTAAATAGAAACCCCTTCGAGCCACGAAAAGGCTTTGAAGGGGTTCTTCAGGTATGAGGCTACCAAAATAAACTGGATTTCAGTGCCCACTTTTTCCTTATAAAATGTAGAAAACTCCAACCAGATTGATTGGCTAATTCCTCAGGATGAGCAACTGTATGTGGGATATTGTAGTGAATGTAAAGAACGTCATTGGGTGAGGAAATGCAAGGAATGCGAAATTTATTGTTGTGAAATAGAAAGTAATCAGTATAGCCTTAACAATGTTTACTTTTGTTCAGATGAATGCTTAGAGATATATAAATATAGTTGGAATTTGTAGGTAGTTGGTGAGACTCTACTACATCTTTTAATAATATTTACACCACCCTCAACACATATGGTGTGTATAGATGATACTTAATATGTTGCAAAGAACATACTAACATTTTGCTAACGCAATCTAATGAAAAACGGTGGAATCCCGTGAAAGATGTTACACTTGAGATTCTAAAAAACCTTGTTATCTCGCGCTTTTGTAACACATCGCGAAAGATATTACACACTTTCGCCTTATGGTCGGCTTGATGTAATTAGGGGGTTAAAACCTTGTTACATCAATGTCTAAAATGATATATGCTGTTAAGCTAACGGGTGCTTTAGTAAAAAATAGAAAGCAAAATACAATGAGATAGGAAATAAATTTCCTACCTCATTTTTATGAACATTTATCACCAAAAATAAAATGAAATCTAGGAGTAGGAGAATGAAAAATTGAATAATGATTTACCATTGAAGATAGAAAACTGTACTCAAGTTGTTAAAAGGGCAATCTTAAAGGTCTGGACGAAAGATATTAAAAGTGATTATAACAAGCATTTGTTGCTTAAAGAAGATACATTGAAAAACGCTTTCTACTATCATCTTAGAAAAAGGTTAGGAGACACTTTTCTAAAAAAGAATAACTTAGCTATTTTTACAGAATTCTTTATTGTAGGGGAACGTATCGACTTAGTTGTTGTTGAAATTGATCCATTAAAAGCTAAAACAAATTATCTAGGTGAATGTGTAATGAATATTCTTGCCGTAGTTGAAATGAAATATAAAGGTGCCAATGTTCAAGATGGTATTTTTCAAAAAGACGTCGATAAAATTATGAATTACCTCATGAATAATGAAATGGAAACATTATTTTATCTTGCATTTATTAGAGAGGTTTGGTTTCAGGAAGATGAAATAGATTACTGGTTAAATCCAGCACAACAGATAGTTGCAAAAGATAGGGTAACGGAATTATTAGCCTACTATAGTATTAATCAAGAAAAGATGCTTTGGCTTGCGATAGAACATTAATAGTTAAAGAATATTGTTAGGATTATTAGATAAACTACCATTCAAAACAATTTATGTAAACGAGATAGACGATAATATTGCAGCAGTTTTCTCACAGAATTTCAATATTAATCCTGATGTTAGGGGTGTAAGAGAAGTAACTAATGAGGAGCTACCTGAACACGATGTATTAATAGGTGGATTTTCCTGTGTTTCATTTTTAATTGTCTCTCAAAATCCGAAAAGAAAAGGGATAAAAAAATGATATTAGCGGCAAACTTTTCTTTGAAATGATTGAAATATGTGAGTTTTCATTTGTGAAATGATGAGTAGTAATTTAACTCTCTGTGGTGTTTCGCCTTTCTTATGCTTGATGGAAGGCTAACAAAACCGAAGTTAATGAGGACATGAGTGACTAGTCATTGGTATGTCAACACTAAATCAAACAACTTTATTAAGGGCTAAGTTTTTATAAGCGACCGGACTTAGATAACCCAGTTTACTGTGCGACCGGATATTATTGTACCAATTGACATAATCGAAAAGTTCAAGAGACAGCTGTTCAAGTGTAGGGTAGTGCGACCCGTTGATGAGTTCTGTTTTTAAAATCTTAAAAGTCGCTTCTGCCACCGCATTATCATAAGGATTTCCTTTTTGACTTAGAGATCGCTTAATCTTAAATGTACTTAATAATTCATCGATACCAACATTTTTAAATTCAGATCCACGATCTGTATGGAACATTTTTACGTTTTGCAGAGGATATCTAACAGACTTAAAGGCACGCTGAACTAGAGCTGCGTCCTTTTGTTCTCCGACACTATACCCGACGATTTCTCTGTTATATAAATCGATTAAAAAACAAATATAATTCCAGTTTCCTCCTACTCTCACATACGTTAAGTCACTTACTAACACAGACATCTCTTTATCAACGTTAAATGCTCGATTTAATACATTTCGAACTGATGTTTCATTTGGAGGGGTAGACATTGGTTTATAGGATGGTTTTGTATATTTCGATTGAATTCCTAGTTCGTCCATTAATCGACCAATACGTCGTCTAGAGACTGTTAAACCAGCCTTTTTTAAAGCATCTTTTATTTTTCTGGTTCCATATACTTTACGATTCTCTTCGAAAATCACTACTATTTTATCTTTTAATTTTTGCTCTTCAGCTAGCTTTTCTTGTTCTTTTTGAATGGCTATTCCCGTGTCATGATAAAAAGTGCTACGAGCTATTTTTAGGACTTTACACATTGCTAATACAGAATATTTGTGACGATTTTCTTGAATCACATCTATTTTCGTCCCATGATCAGCGCGGCTTGCTTTAAAATGTCGACTTCCATTTCGAGTTGTTTGTTTCTCTTACGCAAGTCAATCAGTTCTTGCTCAACCGAAGGTCGGTTGTCTTTCTCTTTAAAGGAGCCTGACTGTTTGAATTGCGTAATCCATCTGTCTAAAGCAGACGCGGTTAATTCATATTCTCGGGCAATATCTTGACGGCTTTTTCCATTTTCATATAGGGCCACCACTTGTTTTTTAAAACTCTGTTGAAAACGTTCTTCTTTTACTGGACATAGTAGATTCTCCTTCTTGTTATCTATTATTCTACTTGCCCTTAATTTTACTGTCCAACTAAGTGTAGACTATTCATCAGAATGTCATTAGACCACTTGTTTACTTTTCTTTGTGCAAAAAAAAATGGAGGAATGAAAAAATTGGCGCACATCAGAAAAAGAGGCAAAACATACTCGTATGCAATTGATATTGGACAAGACCCGCTGACAGGGAAGCGTAAACAAACAACAAAAGGTGGATTTATTCGGAAAAAGGATGCTGAGGCTGCTGCACGGAAGGTTGAATTACTATTAGATGAAAATCGTTATATAGAGCTAAGCAAAGAAACTTTCTCCGATTACATTAAAGAGTGGTTTGAAAACCATTATCAAAATCGTATTAAACAAACGTCAGCGTCAAATAGTAGGTATATTATAGAGAAACATCTTCTACTTGAAAATTCCTTTGCTCATAAAGAAATCGCTAAAATTACGACAGGGGATATTGATGTTTTTTATAATCTAAAATTAAAAGAAAACTATAGTACCAGCTATATTCGGAAGATGCATCAACTTTTAAACCAAGCATTTAGTCAAGCAGTTAAATGGAAGAAAATTGCGTTTAATCCTATTACAGATGCAGACCCTCCAGCAGTGAGGTATAAGGAAATGGCTATTTGATCAATACAAGAGATACAAGATTTTCTTAATAGCTGTAAAGGTGAGCAACATTACTTAACCTTCTTACTTGCTATTTACACAGGAATGCGTAGAGGGGAGATTTTAGGGTTACAGTGGAGTGATATAGATTTACAGAATAAAATAATTCATGTTAAAAGATCTTTAGCTTATGTACCTAAAAATGGTTATTTTTTTACAACATTGAAAACAAAAAAATCTAAGCGACAAATCCCTTTCCCTAATTTTGTGCTGAATGAATTAGTAAATCATAAAAAAAGGGTAGAGGATTGGAAGGATTTAGTGGGCAATTTATTTGAGGATAACAACTTAGTTATTAGTACGATTACAGGTACTTTTCAAGATCCACGTAATGTTGTTAGAGTAATGAAGCGTATCGTAATGAGATCTAAAGTAACAAATATTAGGTTCCATGATATTCGACATACCCATGCATCACTCCTTATTTCATTAGGCTTTGACATCATTACAGTTTCTGGTCTAATGGGTCACTCTAATCCAAAAATAACATTAGAGTTTTATGCGCATTTATTACCTGGTGCTAAAAATGAAATTGCAGAAATTTTTCACGATACCATTCAAAACAATGACATTGAGAAAGATATAGAATAATTTTGCGGACAAATTGCGGGCAATTCAAAAATAGAGCTTTACGGATAAATATTCTAGTAAATGAAAAAGCCTGCAAACGTTGATATAACAACGCTTACAGACTTAGGATTATAATGGTCCCGACTGGTCTCGAACCAGCGACCTCCACCTTGTCGAATTTATCTCACCTATGTAAATTGGATAAACTGAGTTCGATTACGTTAAATAAGTCTGATTTAATAAGGTTTTCGCAGCTGTGAAAATCAATTCAGTAAAATAAAATCGATACAAAAAATTAATTATGCGGACAAATTGCGGACAAAAGAGTAAACAGGTGGTCTGTATTACTTTTTTAATGAAAACAGGATACTACAGTTTCAGTAATAGCTATTCCTATATGATTTAATTTCAGTATTACCTTCGTTACAAATGTCTTATAGATTTCTTCAGATAGAATTCTCACTAATCCATTAACAGCTTGCATTAGAATCAAGTATTAGAAATAACAACTATTCCTTTCATATTAGCAAGTTAGTTCATTTAAGAAAATATTTTTTATAGAGAAAAAAGTACTTCTTCATAGGAAGATTATTTATATAGAATAGTGAGGTTTTTAAACTACGGTGAGGTTGCTATAAGAAGGTTTAACGCAAAAAAGACTGAAACTCGAGCAAAAGGAATGAATAAATGGAAATAAAATTGATTTCCCTAACAAGCTGAACGGGAAAAAATGGTTTTGAGAAAATGAATGTTAATTCTAGAACAATGATAATGCCAGAGGATAGATAGAATAGCCGCTTAAAACCCAAAAATTTGACTGTCTATGCTTCTTTTGGGGAAAGGGGGTAAGTTGAACTCAAATTGTAAAGCCCAAGCTGACGCTTTACTTGCTTGGGCGTATGGAGAAAAAATGCTCACAATAATAGGAACTGCAACTGTAATCCCTTTATCCTTTAGCCATAGCTTTAGGTCGTCGCTAAGTTTGGTATGGCAGTTTCAAACGATACAGGAATCTAGTCGCTGTTAGGTACTTATAGCGATTGATTATGAGAGTGTTAATGCAAAAGCAACACTTACACTTTCACACGAAGTGTTATTTGCTTGTGATGAAAGGGGTAGTCTGGACGTCAATAGTGAATTAATTGTTATTATATTTCTCCAACATTTCTTTTTCAGCTTCTCGAACTATTTTTTGTTGAGCTGGTACACAGATTGTTACTAATGCAATGAATATAGAGAAAAGACCAATTGCATTTGAAGAATTAATAAAGCTCCAGTTAACTATATAAGCTTGAACTTTTTTCAAAACTGGCACTTCTGTAAAGATTGATAATTTAAAAACTAAAAAGCAAAAATAAATATAAAAAACATAAACAATGAGATTTATTCCATAACTTATCATTAAGTATGCCTTTTGTTTTTCTAACGATATGTAAGGAGATAATTTTTTTAAAGATATTTCTATTTGAGCCGGATTTTTCCCCTCAAAAGGAAAAACTTTTTTCATACGCCAGTAGAATAAAAATTTTACTGTGATTTTGATAACTAAAAATCCTATAATAAAGAAGATAATCATCCAACATGCAGTAACAATTTCTATGAAAATATTTACTTGTTGCATTAGAGATAAAATAATGATTAATCCAAATACCACTAATATAAGAAACAAAAGTGCTAAATATATCTTGAAAGTAGCAATATAATTAAATTTCTTACAACGAAAACAAAATACAGCTAGTTGCAGTATAAAAGTAATTACCAATAACAACATTACAATATACCGAATATCTACTGTAATGAACGGAATACATACAATGATTACGAAAAAAGCCTGCAACAAGACGTTCCACAATTCCAAATTTGACAAAAATTCAATACCACATAACATTTTTATTTGTTTTTTTGATTTAGACACTTTTCTATTTCCATCCCCTATATATAAATATATATATTACAAAAAAACTATAACATCTATTCTATCCCTTCTACCATCATATCAATCTTATAAATAAAATCTGTTTTATTTTAATATTATTTTTTAGGAATTTAGTCTCTTGACCATTGTTACATATGACTTTAGTGAATCTCCTTAATTTGCAAAAAAACACAACATGTAGTAATGTTTGTTTTATAAGTACACTTTATGATGTGTTTTTAGGAGGGAGGAACAACGATAGGTGATAATCTCTTAGGTAAAGTCTGCAGGTATGCCATTGGAAATACCGAATGGTTGAAAAAGTGAATATGGTAAGAATTTTCCTGTGGAAGAGATGTGCCGAAGGCTAACGAATCTTCGAAATTAATACTCGACAGAAAAACAGTTTAGAAATAAATCGGACATGAAATTCCTTGGTAACTTGTCCATACAGGAAAATTACTTCCCATATAAACAGAGAAGGGATGTTACGAACTATACTGATTAATGGATTACCTGTGGTTCAATAAAGTAATGTCTATCCGTTTTGGACAACCTGGTATAAATTCGAAGGAGTAAGGACAATTCAGTTTTAAATTACCTTGCTTTGAGGAGCAACAAGGGAAATACAATATGAGAGTTGAATTTATATATGAAGCTTTTATTAGCTTTTTGGAGGGGTTTTATGCACGAATATACAGTAATTAGCCACCCGAGACATAAGATATTATTTTATCTTGCATTAATGTCGGTTGGATTAACTTCTATTTTATCATTGCTGTTTAACAAAATCATTGCGTTTATTTTACCAACATTCATGTTGTCCTTTAGTGTAAGTATTTTTACAGTTTTTCTAATTTTTTATTGGTTATTCAATCATTTTTTTTGGAAGAACAAGTTTTTTTCTAAAACAATGAAATTTCCTAATCTATCAGGTAAGTGGGATTGTGACGCAATCTCGAATAACATAGCACTGCAACAAGAATTTCCTTGGAAAGGATCAATAACAATTACACAGTCATGGGATAAAATATTAATAATTTTAAAGACTACAACTTCCACTTCTGAATCAAAAAGTGTAGTCGGTGGAATTAATTATGTTGAAGGTAAAGGATATGAAGTTTCATATCACTACAATAATACTCCAAATATAGCGGAGGCAGAGTTGAAAAAACATGAAGGTTTTTGTGTACTCTGTTTTTCAGAAGATTTAAAAACAGCTGAGGGATATTATTTTAACAATATAAAAGAGCGTACATCTTATGGAGTGATGAAATTAAGAAAAGAGGCTGCTGAATGACAAAATTAAACTATGAAAAAAGACTTAGTGATTTAAAGAATCGAAGACAAGAATATATTTTTTATAAAAGTACAACGGATTTTGAAAGATTCGAACCTATTACTGAATCATATGAGTTATATACTGTAGCTGAAAGTTTCAAATATGCATTAGGGGCAATGCAAGCAGTTGATAAAACTTACACAGATAATACATTCAAAACAGGTGATCGTATTAAAAATCAGCTTCAGAGATTAGAGAACGAAGGTCATAGTTTATCATTTAGGTATCAAGGATCTGTAACAAATAATACTCATATTCGTTCCCACAGTGATATCGATTTATTAGCCATAACAGACAAGTTTTATACACTTGAGCCACCACAAAAACCATCTAATCCTTACCAAGGAAATCCAACCGATGAATTATATAAATTGAGATTAGATTCTATTTGTTTACTAGAAAATGCTTTCCCTGCTGTAAATGTAGATACTTCAGGAGCCAAGTCTATTTCATTAGAAGGGGGCTCTTTAAGTAGAAAGGTCGATGTTGTACCTAGTAATTGGTATGATACAACTGAATACACTTCGCGGCAAGATGAGACTTACAGAGGAATTATGGTTCTTGATAGTCAAAAGATGGTTCGAATTACAAATACGCCTTTTTTCCATAATTACTTACTAAAAACAAAAGATGATGCCTCATTGCAAAACTTTAAAAAAATAGTGCGCTTATTGAAAACTTTAAAAGCTGATGCAGAAAAAGAAATTAATTTAAGCAGTTATGATTTAGCAGCTATTCCTTTCCATATGGAATCATCAACCTATGTACAGTCCAATACGCCTTTGACATTAATTGAAAAAGCATTATTTTTCTTGATGGATCTTTGTAATAATGACGATAAAAGAAACAGCCTGTATGTTCCTGATCATTCCAGAAAAATTTTCGAAAAAGCAAAACTAGTAGATTTACAAAGAATAACTTTAGAATTAGAAGATTTATATTCCGATATTTTAAAGGAGCAAAAAACTTCTATATTTAATTAAACCATCCTTATATAGAAAAATAGAAATAGATAGACCTCTATAATTAACGTTTTAGAGGTCTTAAAAATGGATGGCAGAAGGGGAACGAGACAGAATTCGAAGACTGCAGCGTGAAGGAACTGATGTGGCTATACAAAATCGTACAGTATTTGGCCGTCCTAAGGTTACGGTTACTGAGGAATTCAAACATGAATATGATCGCCGGAAAACAAAAGAGATAACCTCTGTAAAAGCCATGAAGGAAATCGGTGTGAAAAAGAACGCTTTTTATAAATTGGCAAAGAGATGAATTCCTAAATCCCTAATTAGCTATACTTAATATGTTTATTGAACTACTCAACTAAAAAAGATATAATCACCAAAAAGGAGGAAAAAATGGAATATTATACATCTATTTTAAAATCAAGTGATGAAGATAACTGTGTATCATTTAATTGCCCTCACTGTCACGAACGATTTAAGTTAGAAATGAATGAGTTTGAAGAATTTGAAGGCAATATAATTTATTGTCCAAGTTGTGGCTTAAATGATGAAATTGATGCATTTTGTTCTGATGATTTAATAGAAGCAGCAGAGATTGAAGCAACTAATCTAGTTAAAGATTATTTAAACGATATGTTTAAAGGATTAAGTAAAAAAAGTTCTAAAAATGTTCGTATAAAGACCACACCATTAATAAAGGACAGTTCACCAACCTTGTACGAAAAAGATGACCTTGAACTATTTAAAACGAACTGTTGTGATAGGGTTATTAAAATAAATCCAATTTCGTATTCAATAAAACCATATTGCCCTTATTGCGGAGGTGTTTCATAACTATGATTATTGACCATAAAGGCTTTAACATTACTAGTTTGAAATTTAGAGACGTTTCATCTAGTTTATTAAACGTTACAAATGATGTAGAGGCTGATAGAGCTTTAAAAAAGTTTTTATACTTCGTTAATAACGAGCCTTTGGTTTATGATTTTATAGCGAGACATAATATAATAACCTTTGACATAAAAGAACTAACGGAAAATTTAGATTATAGCAAATTTTATATTCCACTTGATGACAGCGAAGAAGTGGCTTTTATTTATCAACTTCTACACTATGTTAGTGATAACAATATTCGTTATTCATCAATTGCATTTGGATATGGAACGTCAAATAAATTTCGCGATATGATTCGAGAATTTAATCGGGAAGTTACTCAAATTCTATATAGTCGTATAAATAGGTATTTGAGGGAGCTGGAAATCGAAATGGGATTAAACGAAAAGCAAGGTGGTATTGTAATTAATCAAGGTCCAAACGGACAATTAATTATGGCTAAACACGGAGATGTACAAGCAACTCAAAATAACACTGCAACTAGCAATGATGAATTACTAGGAATTATTCAGACACTTATTGCAGAGTTAAAGACGAATCCAATTGGTGAAGTTGAACTACAAGAAGATATTTTAGATGATTTGATGGATATTGCTGGCGCCACGCAAAATGGGGAACGGCCCAGAAAAAGTTTGATTCGTAGAACTTTGGAGAAACTCAAATCTGTTAATGAATTTTCAGCAGAAGGTACAATACTTGCACTTAATACTCAACGCTTAATCTCTTATCTGGCGCAACTACAAATTCCTATGTAATAAATATTTGTAGTATTTTATAAAAAAGATTGTTCATTTAAAACAAAGTTCGATTATTTAAAATAAAGTTTGATTAAAAATTTCTGTGTTGTGTTAATAAGCAGGATTTTTCTTATGCCACAATCGAGCGCGATTGTTGATGAAGGAACACTAAAATAATCAAGTAAATCACCATGAAAGCATCTAGCTTGAACAATCTTTTTCAAAATGAATGCTTTTATTTATGGCTATATAAGGGTTAAAGAGCAACATATAAAAATAGTTATTTTCAATGGGTGAATTTAAATCACTTCTATTATATATACTCTCCAAACAACTCCGGTTTCCAACTATGAATAGCATGGTTTTCTTTTGCGAATACTTTCTCTAAATAGATTTCTGTTGTTTCTAATTATTCAAATCACAACGGTTTCAGAATGTCGTAATTAACGCAAATTACCCCGGCTACCGCAATCATATATCGATACAAAAAAAGGTCAACCAGAAATATAAAATGTACCCTATAGAGTAGACACTTAAAAAAAGGTCTGCCCTATAGGGTACTTTTATTATTATAATGGAATAAAAAATTGGGAAATCGGAGAATAAACAAATGCCAAGAAAATTCTTTAATGATATAGAAATAAAAAGCCTGTCCAATAATCCTTATGTTAAATCTGTTAGTTCGAAGGGTATTACGTATACAGATGAGTTTAAGAGAATTCTTATAGCTGAAAGTAATAGCGGAAAACTGCCAAGAACGATATTTGAGGAGAATGGTTTTGATATTGAAGTACTTGGTATAGTTAGAGTACAAAGGGCAGCTTCTAGATGGCGTACTGCTTATAAAAAAGAAGGAGTATTGGGACTTCAAGATACACGTAGAGGAAATTCGGGGAGACCAACTCAAAAGGAGCTTTCACTAGAAGAAAAGAATGCTAGATTAGAAGCACAAATTCAATTGTTGAGAGCTGAAAACGAGTTATTAAAAAAGTTAGACATGATGGAAAGGGGGCTGAAGAACGAGTAAAAGTATCTGCCGAATCGAAGTTTCTTTTAATTCGATCAGTTATTGAAAAGTACGAACTTAAAAACATGGTGTTTTTTTTATGTGAGATTTCAGGAGTGTCACGCTCTGGTTATTATAATTACTTTTCTTCAGAATCACGAGAAAGAAGAGATCAGCGAGAGAAAAAAGATTTGATTATAAAAGAAAATATCTTGAAAGCTTTTCACTTTAAACGACGCAGTAAAGGTGCTCGTTCGATTAAGATGACGTTAGAAGGACAATTTCATATTACATACAATTTAAAACGAATCCGAAGGATCATGAAGAAGTACAAGATTGTATGCCCTATTAGAAGGGCCAATCCTTATAAGAAGATGTTGAAAGCTACCCAAGAACACTCGGTACTGCCGAATTTACTAAATCGAGAATTCAAACAAGAAATTCCAGGGAAAGTCTTGCTTACTGACATTACTTATTTATATTACGGAGAGGGAAAAAAGGCTTATTTGTCTACTATTAAAGATAGTTCTACGAATGAAATATTGGCCTATAACGTTTCCAATCGACTAACACTAGATTTAGCTACTGATACATTAATAAAGTTAAAGAAGAATAAACGAGTTAAGTTTGCTAATGGTGCCTTTATTCACTCAGATCAAGGAAGCCACTATACTAGTCCAACTTTTCAAAAACACGTAAAAAAACTAGGGTTAGGGCAATCAATGTCTAGAAGAGGAAACTGTTGGGACAACGCTCCACAGGAATCTTTCTTTGGCCATTTTAAAGATGAAACATATATAAAACAGTGTAATTCATTAGAAGAACTTAAAAAGGAAATAAAAAATTATATGACATACTATAATAATTTCAGATATCAATGGAACTTAAAGAAGATGACTCCTGTTGAATACAGAAATCATCTTCACAATGTGGCATGACCTTTATTAAAATTGTCCTTTACAAAGGGTACACTTTAATATGTGGCTGACCTTATAATACGAACGGGTGCTTTAGTTGAACAACAGGCTGCCTATAAGGCAACTTTTTTACTTCCTGATTCGGATGTGGATGTTATATCAACTGATGAAGAAATCAAATTTTAGAGTGTTATATTTCTTATACCATGTTAAAATTATTTGAAAACAAAAATAAATTAGATTGATATATTCCAAACCATTTGGGGTGTACTGTTCCGCAATTTAATATTAAAGGTAGGGAAAATGATGAAATTTGAGATTATGCGCCACCGTTTATTAGATGGATTGAACGATGTCATGAAAGCAGTCAGTTCGAAAACAACAATACCTATTTTGACTGGGATTAAATTAGAGGTTACAGAAGAAGGATTACGCTTAACAGGCGGTAATTCTGATATCACCATTCAAACATTTATTCGTGCCGAAGAAAATGGTGAACAAGTCATTCGGGTTATTGAAGAAGGGAGCATTGTTGTTCAAGCACGCATGTTCTATGAAATCGTACGTAAGCTGCCAACGAGTTATGTAGAAATTGAAGTCAACGCTCATTTCCATACACATATTCGTTCAGGGAAATCTGAATTTCATATCATTGGACAGGATTCTTCAGAATATCCACTACTTCCAGAAATTCAAGATAACCGGCAGTTTGCTATCCCAGCAGATCTCTTGAAATCACTTGTGCATGAAACCGTGTTTGCAATATCTACTTCTGAAAGTCGTCCCATTTTGACTGGGGTTCATTGGTCTTTGAAAAATGGAGAGCTAGTATGTGTAGCTACAGACAGTCACCGTCTGGCGCGCCGTAAAATGACATTGGAGCAACTTCCGATAGGAGAATTTAGCTCGGTGATTCCAGGAAAGAGTTTGAGTGAGCTAAGTAAAATTATTGGTGACTCCACACAATCAGTACATGTCATAATGACAAATCAACAAGTGCTATTTAAAACATCGAATGTATTGTTTTACTCACGTTTACTAGAAGGCAACTATCCTGATACGTCACGTTTAATTCCAACTGAATATAAAACGACAGTTACCATGGATGGAAAAGCATTGTATCAAGCAATCGATCGAGCCTCTCTAGTGGCACGAGAGGAACGGAATAATATTGTTCAATTTACATCTTTAGGAGACAATGTCGTTGAGATTTCCTCTAGCTCAGCTGAAGTTGGTACAGTGGAGGAAGAAATTTCGACCACATTGATTGAAGGGGAAGAGTTGAAAATTTCGTTCAGTGCGAAATATATGATGGATGCCTTAAAAGCAGTGGGGGGGCATGATGTAAAAGTCCAATTTACTGGTGTTATGCGTCCTTTCACACTAAAATCTGTTCATGATGATTCCGTTTTGCAGCTAATTGTTCCAGTGCGTACATATTAAACTCCTAAAGACGGTTTATCCCTAGCCAGGGTTAAACCGTCTTTTTCGATGTTCAATATGACTTCTTTTTGTCTGTGACAATACCGGATTGCCGCAACTATTGATTAGTTTGTTATTCAACTAACAGGTACTTTAGTAAAGTTTATCGGGTTGCTTAAGCAGCTCTTTTTTCTTATTGAACAAACGCAGTGTTAACTTAGGTCCATCTTTAAAATTAGTTAGAAACATCTAAAACATTACATTTAATTTATTTATAGGAGGAAATTAAATGTTCAATCAAAAAAGAATACGAGATTACGGAGTGGAGATTGGTCGATTTTTTCCCAATTGTGTATGGATTGTTATTCCTTCTCTTATCATTTTCGCATTGTAATATATCAATAATTCGAATTCTTATACATTAGTAGGATTGTTGAATGATGATAAAATAGAAAATCCTTATGAAGAACTCTTCGCTAACTATAAAATATAAAATGGGTTGCTAAGCCCGTCTTTCGACCCTGCTCGACTTGTAGGTCTCGCAGTCAAGCTCCCTTCTGCCTTTACACTCTTCGAATGATTTCCAACCATTCTGAGTGACCATTGGGTGCGATGAGCGACGTCGAGGTGCCAAACTTCCCCGTCGATGTGGACTCTTGGGGGGAGATAAGCCTGTTATCCCCAGGGTAGCTTTTATCCGTTGAGCAATGGCCCTTCCATGCGGAACCACCGGATTTATAGTACCTATGAAGATGCAGGCTACCCGTGACAGGATGCTCTTGTTGGGACAATTTTTGCGATATCTTAAACGATATTACGACCTTTCTTACCGTTATCAGATATAGATTATGACATTTGGTCAGGAATTAGTTTACATGAAATTGCTCATGTAGCCCTAGCTACAGCACTAGGGGGACCAAATGCATTAGCTATTGGTTTTTTTATATGATTATTTTGCGGGGTGGGGGGACCTTTCAAATTGAACTAATACAACAGTTTAGTGCTTTAGTAAAAATCAGACATCAAAATACAATGAGGTTGGAAATATATTGCCTATGGGATTGCCGAGAGCATTGACAGCAACATCAAATTTTAACAGCAAGCAAAGAAAGTCACTCGTTAGCGAGGGCACTGAAAAACTTACGTTTTTAAATTCGTATTGGTTTTTCAAACAAAAATAGGCAAATTTTTGTTCGATTTTGAACAAGAAATTGCCTATTTTTTTGATCCTTTCTATTCTTTTTCTTTTAATAATGTGAGTATTCGCTTGAGATTGACCGCAAACATCGCTGTGGCACCTTGTATTTCCATGCCAAATAGACCCGCAGATGATGCCGTATCGTACCCGTGTCCATGTTTTAATTCGCTATTCTTCGCTTCAATTTTATAGCGTGTTTTGGCAATTTCTTTAAATTCAGTTGTCTGTTGAAATGCCTCTTGCTCGGTGTGTTCAGTTGATTTAATCGACACTGAGTACGTTTTACTTTTTGCCCCCTCTTTATAACATCCCTCTCGCATCGGGCAGGCTTTGCACTTTTCGATATCAAAATAATACTTCTGGCTTTGATTTTTGTTCGTTCCTTTTTTACCAGTGCGTGCTTTTCGGGTAGCGAGGTGACCTGCTTTACAAACAAACATACCTGCATCTTTATTAAACTCAAACTTATCTTCTTCTCTACGTGGACCTTGTGTAAGAATTGGGTTCAACTTTGCGACGAGCGCCATTTCATTTTCTTTAGCGTATTCGATATTTGCCTTTTCAGAGTAAGCAGAGTCCCCAATTACCGTATCAATTTCCATACCTGTCTGTGGACTTTTTTCAATTAACTCTTGAAGATATTTCCCATCGCTTTTTTCCCCTGTTGTCACAATCGCAGCGGTAATGATTCGTTCGTCACTCATGGCGATATGTGTTTTGAAACCGAAGAAAGAAGAATCGGCCGTTTTATGGCCAACACGTGCATCGTCATCTGCCGAATAGTGAAGCTGTTCGTGATAATCTTCCACAACTTCTTTTAAAACATTTAATTTTTCTTTTACAGCGGGAATATGGGCGATTTTTGGTTCGTTTTCGATGACGGTGATAACTTCTTCACAATAGGCCACTTCATCTACTACTTCGTTAGAAGTGGTTTTCGGTGGGAATTTTTCTTTCATGGTTTCATCAAATTAATAAACAGCTTTTCGAACGTTTTTGGATTTCTCTTGTAAAAATTCTTTCGGAGATTTTTGATTATAACGTGCTTTTGTATGCGTGGCATCCACAATAATGGTTTTACTTTGGATAATTTTCTTCTCAAGAGCGATTTCAACTGTTTTCCCAATAAGCAAGTCTAATAAGACTACGTCTTTGAGACGAAGTCTTCGGAATTTTGTGAGTGAACTTGGATTGATTACTGGGTCTTCTGGTGACATATCTAAGAAATACTTAAATGACATATCGTATTTTGAACGTTCCACTAAGTCGACGTCTGATACATCATGAATAGCCTTTAATAATAAATATTTAAACATACGAATTGGAGGAATCGCATTACGGCCATTGTCTAGACAGTACTTTGTTTTCAATTCCTCTAATATGAATGTAAAATCTACTAGCTCATTAATCTGACGAAGCATATTATCTTTTGGAATGACAATATTGTAAATCACCATGAAAGGACTTAAGTTAAGCGTTTCTTGGTTTGAAATCATCTGGAACACCACCTGCATTTTATAATTCTATTATAAATGAAAAAAGCGAGATATTCGTCGATTTAAACGTCTTATACCTCGATAAATTAAACTATCTGGACTTTTTCAGTGCCCTCCTCGTTAGCGGGTGGCTTTTTTCTATTAACGAAAAAGGAGAAATGAAACCATGTTGAATATATAGTTTGTCGGCGTGGAGGGCGGCGCTATTCCCAATCATGAAAAGATTGAGTTTGGCAAAGCGGGCGCGTTGACGCATGAAACGGAATTAAAGTACCGCGAAGACCAAAAACTGCAACTGTAGAATTCTTTGTGATCGGCGAAGATGAGCAGGATTTATACAAAGGGATCTTTAATTTCGGCTCCTACGATTATACGAATATCTATCATCAAATCAAACATAAATCTTCAAGGATCCGTGTAGACAAGGAAAGACAGGTGGATACACTTTACCTGCTGGAGCAACTGGAAAAACTTACGCCAGAAGAATTCAAAAAAGAAGAAAAAGTGGCAAAGGGTTTCTATTTATGCCCTGGCTGGTTTTTTGGGGGCTTTTAGTCTGTTCCTTGGATTTTTTTCTGCTTCAGAAAGCGTAGTATGAGCAGACTCTGGACGAGGGTAGGGGCATTGTGAAACAGAAGGAAGCTGTTATTGAAAGTTACGAATACGGGTCCTCGGTGAAGAGGAGACGTTTCTGAAATCCCTCGAGGCGCAAAAAGAGCTGACTGAAAATCAGAAGCGGATTCTGACTAATGTTTATCTGGAGAACCGAATATGAGAAAGCGGTCCAGGTCTTGGGCGATACGGTTTATGTCGAAACATTGATTATGAAAAATGAAGCTTTAAGTGAAGAGGAAAAGATTAAGAAAATCAAAGCGTTCAATCAACTTTATCCGACGAACGAGACTCGCTTCGATTTGGCTTTCTACGAAGAAGATTACAAACTGATGATGAACCTGCCTTCCATCAGCGCCAGCCAAGCTATGCGTTGATGTCGAAGATGTTGGCTTAGGCGTTTGAACGCCCAAATCCTGAAAACGAGCCCGTCCTCCATTTTGATCAAAACTGGCATTACAAGAATCAGAATACATTGGCTAACCGGTGCATCACTCAAAGCATGTCCCGCTAAAGCAACTGTTTAGAAAAAGTAGTCATAGAGAATTTTTTTGGCATTTTGAAGACCGAACTGCTTTATCTACAAGAATTCGATAGCATCGAACACTTTCTAACAGAACTGGATGACTACATCGGGTACTACAACGAAAAACGGATAAAAACAAAATTAAAAGACATGAGCCCAGTAGCATAGGGACACATGTCTTTAAGGTAGCTTAATTTTCATGTTTAACTTTTTGAGTCAGTTAAATTAAGGCGCTTTATAAAAGTGTCCGCAATTTAAGGGAGTTCAAAAAAAGAAATAGAAATGTTCTTTTTTATAGAACAAATTTATAATCTATTACTTTAATAAAGAATAAAAAAAGAATTATTTTAATAATTTATAGAGATTTTAAATCTTTAATATATTTTTTTATAGTACTTCCTAGAAGTTCTATTCCAGTTTCAATTTGGTCATGTGAAAAATTCGTGAAATTAAGTCTTATACAATTTTTAGCTATCAAAGGATTAGTAGCGCAAAAAACTTCTCCTGGTAAAAAAGCAACTTTAACTTCTGAAAGAGTAAGTTTTAATAGATCTAAAGAATTTACTTCATTTGGGAGTCTTACCCAAATGAACATTCCGTTGGAAGGAATTTCAAATTCAATAGAAGAAGGGAAGTGGGAATTTATAGCCCTAACCATAGTATTACGAAGAGCACTATACTCTTCGTTTATTTTATCGATGTGTTCGAAGATATCATTTTCTTTAAGGTATTTAGATATTAAATGTTGACTCAATGTAGACGTATTTAAATCGCTACTATCTTTTAATATATCGAGTTTATCTATTATATTTTCTGGTGCTACAACCCATCCAGTACGAAGGCTGGGGGCAAGAATTTTTGAAAAAGAACCTACATAAAAAATCCAATCGTTTTCAAATGAACGTAATGGAGAATGGTCAGTACCATCATAGTTGAGAAAACCATAGGGGTCATCTTCAATAATTGGAAACGAATATTTTTTAGCTAATAATGCGAGCTTTTTTTTCTTTTCAAATGATAAATTAATTCCTAAAGGGTTATGTCCATTTGAAATAGTATATAAAAGAGAAGGCTGTAATCCATTACTTAACAAATCTTCTAAAGCATCCACATCTATACCTTCAGCATCGGTGCTGGGCACAGAAATAAGTTTAGTATTGTAGGGTTTGATAGTTTGTAAGAATTCAGTGAAAATAATTTCTTCACTTACAACTGTTCCTTGGTTTGACAATAATAAATTTACCAATAAGCTAACACCTTGCTGAGCGCCATGTGTTAACAAGATTTGATTTTCATTACATTCTACTCCTCTTTTTTCCATAATCTTAACAATCATTTTTTTTAAATCCAGTGAAGGACTCTCATATTGAAAATATTTTCTTTCATTCAAAAGCTCCTGTCCTATCTTACTAAACGATTCGGAGGGAAATAATTTGGTATTAGGTAGACCTAACCCGAAAGATAGATTCTCTGGGTTTCTTAACTCTATTAGAGTATTTTGAAGAGCTGATCTTTGTAAATGAGAAAATTTTTCTGAAAAATCTTGTGTATTGTTAATTTTTTCCTCTTGTAACATTTTAAAATACCTCAACTTTCATTATGTATTTCAATTTTAAATTTTATGCTTTAATTAATTTTTCGTTATCAGAAAATTTTATATCCCCTTTTTCATTTGAATCTTTTAAAATTAATGCGGCAGAAAATGTAATGATTGCAGTTAAAATAATATACCCACTAATAGCGTATATACTTCCAATTTCGTGTAGTAGTATTGTACAAATTAAAGGAGCGATTCCCCCTGACAGTATTGCTCCTATTTGAGAACCAAGAGAAACTCCGCTGTATCTTAAGTGTGTTGGAAAGTTATTTGCTACAAAAGCTCCTTGAGGACCAACTTGCATACTATGAGGGATCATAGCAATAAGGGTAGCTGAAAGAATAATCAGGTAATTACCGGAATCAACCAAAATAATATACGGAATAGCCCATAAAAAAGTAATAAAAACTCCTAATAAATAAATTCTTTTTATGCCATATCTATCTGCTAAATAGCCAAATAGAGGAATACTAAAAATCATAAAAATACTTGCAAAACTGTTAATGTTAAGTAAAGATTGCTTGTTAAATTGGAAGTTTTCTAGTGCATAATTCATCATTAACACTGTATAAACGTAAAAAGGCCCATTTTCCGACATTCTTATAAAAGCCGTTAATATAACTTCTTTGGGGTGTTTTTTTAAAACCTCAAAAATTGGATATCGTGATATAGTGCTTTTCGATAAAGCAGTTTCGAATTTTGGTGTTTCTGGTATTTTTATTCTTATAACATAGGCAATTACTAATAATAAAGCGCTTAATAAAAAGGGTATACGCCATCCCCAAGTATAGAGACCGTCTCCAGAAATGTAGGTAACAAGAGAAAATACAAGGGAGGCAAGTAATAGACCAATTGCAACTCCCATTTGTGGCCAACTTCCTTTGAGGGCTTGGTTTTTTTTCTTTCCCCACTCCATTGATAGTAGGATTGACCCTCCCCATTCTCCTCCAACTCCCACACCTTGTACAAACCTTAAAAAAATTAATAATGTCGGTGCCCAAACACCAATAATTTCATAAGAAGGCAATAATCCAATGGCAAAACTACTTATCCCCATTAAAAGAATAGTATATACAAGAGTACTTTTTCTTCCTATACGATCTCCTAAATGACCAAAGATAATAGCTCCAAAAGGTCGTGCTAAAAAGCCGATTGCAAGAGTCCCAAAAGATTGTAAAGTTCCTAGATATGTACTAGATTCAGGAAAAAAAATGTGAGGAAAAATTATAGCAGCTGCAGTGGCATATAAAAAGAAATCGTAAAATTCAATTACAGTCCCTACGGTAGCAGCTAATGATGCTCTCTTTCCTATTTTCTCGTTCTGTGTTTCTTTTACAACCATATTCTTCATTTTTCCTCTCCTTATTAACGAAATTTTAGTTCTAGTTTAATCTTTCTGAATTCTAAAACCAACTTCTTTATAATAAAGATAATATTGAATAAAAACAAGAACATTTTTCAAAAAATATAATAAGTTACTTCAATTTCATATTATTACCTATTTAGTAAACTCACATATTAAATTAATAAAGAGATATAGAAAAAGACTTTGTAGATGGTTTTTATAAGAAGCATAATCTCCGTAGTATCTCCAAGGTATTTTTTATTTTTTAATTTTTTAAGAAAAGGTGTTTCGTTACTATAAATTTGTCTAGAAGATAGAATTAATTCCAGATTTCCTACATTTAAAAAAATCGGTGAGATATGAGAAAAAAGAGACAACAGCTAACAGAAACCCGCATGAGGAGGACTTTTAAAAACGTCCCTATACAGTGTGGCAATATAATGATTAAAGGTATCCAAAATAACGAATATAAAATAACAATAATTTATAGCAATTTGATTATTACAAAAGCTAATATCAAATCCCAATTACAGTTAAAATAATTTGATAAAACAATCGGGAAATATATTACTTGCTATTAGTTATCTTCCTAGATTGATTCCAAGTATGTTATAAAAAGTAATTGAACATAAATTATTTGAAAAGAAAAGTTTTATTGCATTATGAGAAATTTAACGATTTCTGATGAAGTATATTAGCTAAATTTAAAAAAACTGTAGATATGAACTACTCGGTATAATATTGACTAGCCAATGAGAAAAATTTACAAGGAAACCCGCTGACTAAAATTTTGATTCAATTACATTAGGTTAAAGAAAAATTAAAAGACATAAATCCAATAGAATAAAGAATTCATGCCTTACTAAAAGAATAGATTTTCTATAGTTAAACTTTTTAAGATTTTTTCAATTAATTTTTCATCTATTTCAAATTATTAGATCGACCTTCTAAAGTGGGAGTTGCTTTGAAATCTTTCTCTATATTAACCTTATTTGGTGTTTCGGCATTTTCTATGTCTTCAATATTCATTTTGACTGCTAATAATAAATTGAAAAAACGTATAGAGCCTGATAGAACAAATACAACTAAAGTACCAAATAATTCTCCAAGTGCCCCCCCGGCAGACGATCCCATTGGAATACTTGCTGATGATACCATTTTTATACTAGCACCAGCTCTTCCTAACATTTCATTAGGAATAATTGATTGCCTTAGCGATTCAGCATAGATATTCCAAAGTACTCCTGCGCTCCCCATTAATACAGTTGCAGAAGCCATGACAAATGGATTTTTGGTTAAAATTATTAAAAAAGGCGGAATAATTTGTACGAATAACGAAAAATACATAATTTTTTTCATGTTGAATTTTTTTCCTAAAGCTGTAGAAAGTAAAGAGGCACTTAATGCCCCAACACTTATACCTGATAAAACAATCCCGATCAATTCTGGTGAAATATTTAATTCTACTTTAAGTCTGTAAAGTAAAACAATTGATATTGCTGCATTTGAAATATTAGAGAAAAACGCCAAAATTGTTAAGGTTCTAACAGTTGGCTGCTTCCACACATATAATATTCCTTCTGCAATATCTTTAGACATAAGATTTTTTTTCTGAGATTTTTTAGGGGAAAAATCTTTCTTTATCATCATTAGAGAAATAATTGAAAGTAAATATGTAGCACAATCAATTAAAAGTAGTAACGATGCACCTAGTTTTATAAGAAGAATTCCAGCTATTGCTGGTCCTATTATTGTGCTAGCAGCAATGCCGGTTTGCATAGCTGAGTTAGCTTGTTTTAATTGATTTTTATTAACTATATTTGGAAGTGAAGCGCCATACGAAGAATCAAAAATAGCGTCACAAAAACTCATTCCTATTCTTACAAAATAAATTAATTCAATAGATATTCCTTTTAAAAAAAGTGTTGATAGTGGAATTAGAAGTAAAAGAAGCAATTTGCCAAGATTAGAAAGCATCATTAAGTGTTTTCTATTATATCTGTCTGCCCATACTCCGGCAGGTAATGAAAGGAGGAGATAAGGTATTAGCCCGGCTGCAATTACAAACCCCATTTGTAAAGCAGATCCAGTTATCTCCAGTATTAACCAAGGTATAGCAAAACTGCTTATTCCACTTCCGAAAGTTGAAACAGTTTGACCACTAATTAAAAGAGTGAAATCTTTATTTTTCCAAATACTACTCATGTTACCCTCCTAATAATTTTGTAAATGAACTAATAAAATTGATCTTAATTGAAAGGGAGATATAAACTTTCTAATTTAGTACTATATAGTTCCTGGATTATTATACTACTTAATAAAAAAAAATTCTAAGTATTTCTAAAAAAGCAATATTATGTTACATTGATATGTATAATTTGAAATAATTACTTTTTTCAACAAAATTCTTTAAGAAAGGAATTGATATTCAATAATGTTAGGACTTTATCCTGTATCTTCTAGGCAGCGTCAATTGTGGTTTTTGAATAAACTTGATACTTATAATGCTGCATATAATATACCATTTGCATTCCGTATGATTGGAAATTTAAATTTGGATTACTTGCAAATAGCACTAAATAAAATTGTTGGACGCCATGAAGTATTTAGAACTAGTTTTCATGAATCAGAGGATGGTGAACCTTTTCAAAAGATTGCTTCTACTGAAGGAAAAATCATGGAAGTCATCGATCTTCTTAAAATGTCTAATTTAGAACAAAAATTAAAGATTGAAGAAACGTTTAGAAAAGAAGCGGATTTTCAATTCGATTTAACTGAAGGCTCATTATACTTTTTTAAACTTATAATTCTTAGTAAGAATGAACACATATTTTACGCTAATATACATCATATCATTTTTGATCAATGGTCTTATAATATATTCACTAAAGAATTGAGAATAATTTACAATTCTTTGATTAGAAATGATAAATTAGAATTACCTAATTTGCCTATTCAGTACATAGACTATTCTTCATGGGAAATTGGAATTGTAAATGAGACGGAATTTAAAGAACAAATAAATTACTGGAAAGAAAAGTTGGGCGGCAGTTTAACTAATTTAGAAATTCCATTAGATTTCCCAAGAAAAATAAATCTCTCTTCAAAAAGCAATACATATAGTTTTGAGTTACCTTGCCATTTTAAAAAAGGAATTGAGAAATTGTCACGAGAGGAAAGTGCCACTATTTATATGTCGTTACTTAGTATTTTTAAAGTTCTTTTATATAAATACACAAATGAGACTGACATAATTATTGGTACTCCAACATCTGGGAGGGATTATGGAGAATTAGAAAATCTTATTGGCTTTTTTGTAAATACTCTAGCAATTAGATCAAAATTAGATCCTTCTCAATCTTTTAGGCAATTTTTAAAGCAAGTGAGAGGAAATTGTATTGAAGCTTTTTCTAACAATGAAGTACCGTTTGAAAAATTAGTAAAAGAAGTAAATCCGCATAGGGTTTTAGGTTATAATCCATTATTTCAAATAATGTTTAACTATAAGCATTTAACAAATGAAACAGTTTTAAACTTAGAAAGTGTAAAAACAGAAAGTATAACTATGCCGAAAGGAGAAGCAAAATATGATTTTTCCTTCCTAGTAACTGAAGGCTCTGAAATGAAAGTGACGATAGAATATAATGTTAATATTTTTAAACGCGAAAAAATTATAAATATTTCTGAATATTTTTTAAATATAATTAAACAAGTTATTAATAATCCTGATTTGGATATATCCTCTATAACTACTTTTCAAAATATAGATAAGGAGTATTCTTATGGATTAACTCCGACGCCTGGTCAAATTTCTTTAATTTTAAAAAGTAGTAAGTATAAAGATAATTTGGTGGAAATTTTTGAAAGTTCTTTATATCCTAAAAAAATATTTATTTTAAATAAAGACATGCAGCCTGTACCACCGGATGTTCCAGGCAATTTGTTTATAGGCATATTTGACGAAAGTCATATTAAAGTATTTAATGGAAATTATTATAAAAATGGTGATGGATTTTTTTATAAAACTCAAGAAATATATAAGGTAAATCATAATAAGGAACTGCAACATATTGCTCATGAAAGAGACATTGCTAAATTTAAGGGTTTTAAAATCAATCTACAAACAGTTAAGGACACTATAAACAACCAACCAGGAGTAGTAGATACTAAAGTGGTTTTTAAGAAAGATGATAAATCAACATTTCCTTTACATGCCTATATATCAATTAACAACTCTTTTGAAGGAGAAAAAACTTTCAAAAAAAAATTAAAAAGAATCTTACATAAACATATGATTCCAAAAATACTTATTATAGATATAGTTCCAGAAATTTGGAAATAAAAAAATATAGAAGATGAATTTTAAAAGAGAAAGTAGTTGATATAATTTGTTGCTTGAAGATAATAAGTCTCTTTATTCTAGATTAGAAAATATTTTCGAAGAAGTTGTAAAAAACAATAATACCAAAATTGCAATAAGCCATAATGGTAGGTACTTAAGTTACGCTGAATTAAATAGTCGTGCTAATCAAGTTGCATATCACCTTCAAAATATAGGAATTAAAAGTAATGAAAGAGTAGCCATCTGTTCTGAACGAAGTATTGAGTTAATCATTGTAATATTAGGAATACTGAAAGCTGGTGCTACTTATGTTCCTATTGATCCAGAATTACCTACCGATAGAAAAAAATACTTGATTTCTGATACGGAGTCTAAAGTAGTTATTGGTATGAACCTTGAAGAGTGGGCTTCTAATAACACAATAAATATCTCTTTAGATGATAATTTCATTCCTTTCAATAAATATCCTACTAAAAATTTAAATAGTATCAACTCTTTTAACGAGGAGACAGTGTGCATCATGTATACCTCAGGTTCAACCGGTATCCCTAAAGGAGTAATGTTGACACACAAAGGCATTGTTAATGTATTAAATGCCAAACAAAAAGAGCATAGACTTAGTGATGATAAGACATTGCATAAAGCTCCTTTCTCATTTGATGCTTCAATATGGGAAATATTTTTAACTTTGCTTACTGGCTCTGAGTTAGTATTAGCCGATCCTCACGGGCAAAAAGACATTCCTTATTTAATAGATTTAATAATCAAAAAGAAAATAACTACTATTCATTTTATACCTGCAATGTTAAACCTATTTTTAGATGAAGAAAATGTGAAAGAGTGCAAAAGTTTAAGAAGAGTACTATGTGGGGGAGAAAAACTACCAGCTAACTTAATAGATAAGTTTAATAAAAAATTCGATATTCCTTTATTTAATCGTTATGGCCCAACAGAAACTTCTATTTGTGTTAGTTGGTGGAAATGTGATCGAGAAAGTAGTGAGGTTATACCGATTGGTCAGCCGATACAGAATATGAAATTTTACTTATTAAACGAAAAATTAGAAAGTGTTTTAGAGGGAGAAATAGGAGAATTGTATATTGCCGGTGTTGGTCTTGCAAAAGGATATGTTAATCAAGAGCAGCTTACAAAAGAAAAATTTATTATAAATCCTTTCAACGATAAAGATTTTCCCTACATATATAAAACCGGAGACTTAGTTCGAGAAATACAAAATGGAACCTATGAATTTGTCGGAAGAAATGATAATCAAGTAAAGCTTAGAGGATTTCGTATTGAAATAAGTGAAATTGAAAATACTATAAATAAGTTTGAAGGAATTTTAAATTCAGTGGTTTTAATTAATTCTAATAGCATTGAAAAACATAACATTATCGCATGTATATTAGGGCAAGAAAATCCCAGGTTGAAAGAATACTTACAGAAAAAGTTGCCGTCGTTTATGGTTCCCACTAAATTTATTTGGTTAAATGAGTGGCCACTTAATTCAAATGGCAAAATAGATAAAAATTTACTCGCTGAAAAATACCTAGAATTTAGGATTGAGAATGAAAAACAAAAAGATGTCACATCACCTGAAGAAATTTTGAATACTATTTCAAGAATATGGATGAAAGTTTTAGATCTTCAACATATTGATAAAGAAGCAGATTTTTTCGAATTAGGTGGTCATTCATTGTTAGCAACTCAAATTATTTCACGGATAAAAAAAGAGTTGGAAATAAAAATTCCAATTGCAACTTTATTTGAATGCTCAATTTTAGAAGAATTTAGTGATGAAGTATTAACTTTAACCAATAACCGATGAAAGGATGTTTTTCTTGAAAATAAATGAAAATATTCAAAACGAACATATTTTAGATGTATACTCACATAATCCTTTATCCTACTCTCAACAAAGGCTATGGTTTTTAGAAAAAATTTATCCGGAAAGTACTTCATATAACAATACTCATTTATTAAAAATGGAAGGAAATCTGAACATAAAGAATTTAAATAAAAGCTTAAGTCTTATTTTTAAAAAACATGAAGTTCTGCGTTCAAGAATATATGAGACGGATGATGGTCATGCATATACACATGTCTTACCCTTTGAAAAAATTGAGTTAAAAGTAGAAGATCTAAGTAACAGAAGTAATACAAAACTGGTAGAAAGCGTTATTGAAAACGTAGCTAACACTCCTTTTCATATTAATAGAGATCCGTTAATAAAATTAAAATTGTTGAAATTATCTCCAGACAAACATACTTTAATAATAACTGTTCATCATATAATATGGGATTCTTGGTCAATAAAATTATTTTTTAAGGAGCTACAAAACTTTTACAATTCTTTAAGTAATAATGAAATCCCAAAGTATGAAGAACTTTTATATCAGTTTCATGAATGTGCTGCAAAACAAAAACAGTGGGTAGAAGCTGGAGAGTACAAAGATCAATTAGTGTATTGGAAATTTTTTTTACAAGAGGTACCAACAAAACTACAATTTCCTTTTAGGAGTTTGAATTCATTTACTCCAGAAAAGAGTGGTCAAGTAGTAAACTTTACGTTATCAAATGAATTTATTGAAAATATAAATGTGATTAGCAGAAAAAATAAATCTACTAATTTTATGACTCTTTTTTCTGTCTTCAGTATTCTATTAAGAAAATATACAAATCAACAAGATTTGATTATCGGAACTCCTATTGCAAATAGGAATAATGAGGAAATAGAAGATGTAATTGGATTTTTCACAAACACGTTACCTGTACGGGTAAAACTAAATGATTCAAATAGTTTTTCAGATCTTTTAAAGGCAAACAGAAAAAATCTGTTAAATTGTTATGAACATCAAGATATACCTTTTGAAAAGATTGTAGAAGAAACTAAAGTAGATCGATCACAAGATTATATGCCTTTGGTACAAGTATCTTTTGTATATCATAAAGCTTCAAATAGAAAAATATCTCTAAAAGGTTTGACTTCTAATATTACAGATGTAGAAGTAAGTAATTCGAAATTTGATTTAAGTTTAATTTTGACTGAAGCAAATGAAGGATTAAAATGCCAACTTCGTTATAACGCTTATATTATTAATGAAGAAATAATAACAAACATGATTCATGATTTTAAACATATTCTTAAGACAATTACTAAAAATTCTTCTGCAATAATTGAAAATCTTCTTATAACTGAAGAAGAATATAAAGAAATAGTTTTTGCCAATAATGATAGCGATATTATTTTTGAAAGCACTAAATTGTTACATAATAAATTTGAAGAACAAGCTAAGTTTACTCCCGAATCAATTGCTATTACAGATGAGAATGGACAATATTCTTACGAAGAAGTAAATAAAAAGGCTAATAAAATTTCTCATTACCTACGAAAAAACAAGGTACTTCCGGGATCTTCTGTAGGTATGATGGTAGACCATTCTATTAATTCAATTGCTGGAATATTAGGGATTTTAAAAGCTGGTTGTGTCTATGTTCCTATAGACTTAGCAACTCCAGAGGAACGAGTAAAATTTATTTTGGATGAAGCAGAAATTAAAGTACTTATGCGACCTAAAGAAACTATAAATTTATTTAAAACAAACTGTCAAGAAATTTATATAGATGAGAATAAAGAGATTGACAGAAGTTCGGATCAAAATCTAGAAATGCTTATTAATCCAGAGAGTATAGCCTATATCATTTTCACTTCTGGCTCAACAGGAAATGCGAAAGGAGTAATGATCAAGCATAGCTCAGTAGTTGATTTAGCAGAAGGTTTAAACTTTAAAATTTTTACTAAAAATTATGAGGATAAGGCAGTTAAAAACTTCGCTTTAAATGCTTCTTTAGCGTTTGATGCTTCAGTCCAACAATTAGTATCAATATGTTATGGAAATAATATTTATTTAATTCCCGAACATATCAAATATGAACCACTGAAATTACTAAAATATATCAACAATTATAAAATTGATGTATTTGACTGCACTCCTACCCAACTAAGACTGCTAATAAATGAAGGATTGTTGGAGGGAAATTCAAAATACCCACAAACTGTTCTTGTTGGGGGAGAACCAATAGATGAAAAGCTGTGGAATGAAATAAGAGTTTCTAAAAATATTCAATTTTACAATATGTATGGACCTACGGAGTGCACAGTTGATGTAACTTATTGTCATATTAATAATAGTTTACCCATACCTAATATTGGTAAGCCTTTGCCTAATAATAGAATCTATATTCTAAATGAAAACTTAAAGCCTGTACCTAAAGGAGTTACTGGAGAAATTTATATAGGTGGAAAAGGCGTAGCAAAGGGTTATTTAAAAAATTTCGAACTTACATCTGAAAAATTTATAATTTCTTCTTTTCAAAACGAAGAAGATAGTACTTTATATAAAACGGGAGATATGGGTTACTTTTTACCTGATGGATCTATTAGATTTACTGGAAGAAATGACAACCAAATAAAAATTTCGGGTTATAGAGTTGAGCTAGAGGAAGTAACTTCTCAAATTAACTCCGTCACTTCAGTAATCAGTTCAATATGTCTATTACAACGATCAGAAAATGGTCAGGATGAACTTGTAGCCTACTTAGAAATTCAGGAGAATTTTAATTTATTAGGTTTAAGGGAGGAGCTTTCAAAAACTCTCCCATATTATATGGTTCCTAATAAGTTTTTCAAAGTAGAAGAATGGCCAATTACAATAAACGGGAAAATAGATAAGAAGAAATTAAGTGCTAATAAAAGTGAAATAACTGAAGATCGAAGTTTTACAACATTAACTCAAACGCAAGAAATTATTAAAAATATTTGGTCTAAACTTTTGAAAAACGACGATATTAATATCAATGAGAATTTTTTTAATCTTGGCGGTCACTCTTTATTAATCACTCAAATGATGTCTAATATAAACAAAATGTTCAATATTAATATCTCGATTCACAGTTTATTCGAAAAACCTACTATTTTAGGGATATCAATATTAGTAGAAAAGTTAAGATCAGACGAAGGTACAAAAGAAAATTATCAACCAATTCCTAAAAATGAACTTAGCAATAAAAAAATACCTTTATCTTTTGCCCAGAAACGAATTTGGTTTTCAGAAAATTTAAATTCAGATCAAGCAGTTTTTAATATGCCTGTTTTTTTTGAAATGCATGGGAAATTAAATAGAACTTTATTAAAAACGAGTGTAAATAGAATTATAAAACGACATGATAGTTTACGAACAGTTTTCATAAGAGAAGAAGATGAGATTTTTCAATTAATAAAAGAAGATTTAGAAATTGATTTAGAAGTTATTAATTTCGAGGATTTATCCTCTCTTACTCCTCTTAACTTAATTGACAAGAAAATTATGGAGATTATGAATAATGAATCTAAAAAACCGTTTTCACTAGATAAAGGACCTTTGATAAAAATCAGTTTAATAAAATTCTCTGAAATTAAGCATATATTACTAATCAATATGCATCATATTATTTCGGATGCTTGGTCTCTAGAAATTTTTATGAATGAATTATCTCGATACTACAATGAAGAGGATTTATTACCAGATTTATCTATTCAATATGCTGATTTTTCTATTTGGGAGAAAAATCAACTAAAAAAAATTGAAATGAAAAAACAAATGAAATATTGGCAAGAAAAACTAGAAGGGGAACTACCAGTCTTAAAGCTTCCATTTGATAAGCCCTACCCTAACTTAAAAACTAATAACGGAGCACGAGAAACAATTATCTTTAATACTGAACTTACTAAAAAATTCAATAGTTTTTGTAAAGAACAGGGCATGACTTCGTATATGACTTTTTTGGCGGCTTATAATTTGCTTTTAGGAAAGTATACTGGGCAAAAAGATATAATAGTTGGCTCTCCCATTGCCGGTAGAAACCGAGAAGAAGTAGAAGGTTTAATAGGATTCTTTATTAATACAATCATTTTGAGATCTAACTTAGTGGAAGAGATGAATTTTTTAGACTTTTTAAAAGAAGTTCGGACCGATACGCTGAATGCATTTTCTAATCAAGATATTCCTTTTGATTTGCTAGTTGAAAAATTAAATCCAGATAGACATTTAGGCTATTCTCCTATTGCTCAAGTAATGCTTACTGTTCAAAATACGCCTAAAAAAGATTGGAAAATAAAAGGAATTAAAACCAAGGAACTTTTTAGAAAACTAGCTATATCTAAATATCCTTTAAACTTGAAGATATCAGAAGTCGGTAAAGAATTATCTTTATCTTTTGAATATAATACAGATTTATTTAATTCAGAAACTATCCAAAACATGCTAAAGCACTTTAGAAATCTTTTAGAAGAAATAATAAATACACCAAATAAAAAAATATCAGAGTTTATAATGTTTGATGAAGATGAGTTTGAAAATATTACAAAAAAATGGAACGATACTATTGAATATTATAATTCGGAATCCAATTTAGTTCGATTATTCGAAAAGCAAGTCGAGCAATCTCCGGATGCACCGGCCGTAGTTTTTGGGAATCAGTCCTTGACTTATTCTGAGCTAAACAACCGTGCTAATCGATTAGCTTATTATTTGAAAAAAGGAAAATCAACAACCCCTAAAGCAATCGGAATATATTTGGAAAGAGGAATAGAATCTATAGTTTCTCAATTGGCAATACTAAAACTTGGTTGTGCTTACGTGCCACTGGATCCAAGCTATCCTGATAATCGTATATCTTATATGATTGAAAATTCAAACTTGCAATCAGTTATTACATTAGAGAAATATCAAAATAACTTAAGTCTTCCAAACCTGGTTGTTTATTTAATTGATAAAGAGCAATCTTTGATATGTCAAGAGTCTTCTGAGAACTTTGCAACTACGTCTATGGCTAAAGACTTGGCTTATATTATTTATACTTCGGGTTCTACTGGAAAGCCTAAAGGTGTGATGGTTCCTCATGAAAATGTCGTCAATTTAGTTAATTGGCAAAAAGCTCAATACGATTTACATGAAGGCCGTAAAGTAACCCATCTTTCTAACCCTGCATTTGATGCGTCCGTTTGGGAAATTTACCCTACTCTATGTGCTGGAGCTACTTTGTATATCGTGGAAGAGGAAAAGAAGATAGTTCCTGAAGACTTAAAAACATGGTTATTAGAAAAAGAAATAAATGTTTCATTTATACCTACCCCTTTAATAGAGCCTCTAGTAGAACTCAAGTGGCCAAAGAGACATTCATTGAATTTTGTATTAACCGGGGGAGATCAATTACGGATATCTAAAGAAATACAACTGCCGTTTACTTTAGTAAACCACTATGGCCCGACTGAAACTACTGTTTTAGCAACTGCTGGAGTAGTGAAATCAAAAGATAGAGCATCGATTTTCTCTGATATCGGCAAACCTATTTCCAATACCCAAACCTATGTCTTGGATGAAAGTTTAAATATAACACCTGTAGGTGTTACTGGTGAATTGTACATCGGCGGTGCTGGAGTAACTTTGGGATATATGGAAAATGATGAACTGACGCATAAACACTTTGTTTCAAATCCATTTACTTCGGATAAAGAAAGTCGACTGTATAAAACAGGGGATTTAGTAAAGTACTTGCCTGATGGCCGAATTCATTTTGTCGGTAGAAGCGACAATCAAGTGAGCGTGCGGGGATATCGCGTTGAACTTGGAGAAATTGAAATTCCATTAAAGGAGCATCCGTTGGTAAAAGATGTTCTTGTAATTAACGAAAAAAATCAAAATCAAGTAATTGAAAATAGATTAATTGCTTTTTTACTGGTAGAAAGTAAAGATTTAAATATAAAAGAAGATATTTATAAGCTTTTAGCTAAAAAGCTCCCAAGTTTCATGATACCTTCTTCTATCGTAGTTCTTAATGAATTCCCATATACTCCCAATGGGAAAGTAGACAAAAAAGCTTTATTAAAGCTACAAACACAAGAGAAACAACCTTTAGAAAACTTTAATTTGATGGAAACAAAAATAAAGAAGATATGGAAAGAAATTCTTGGTATTAGCACCATTGCACCTGACGATAACTTCTTTGAAGTAGGCGGACATTCTCTGTTGCTTGCTAAGCTGCTTGGCAGAATAGAGGATGAGTTTGATGTAAGTGTGCCTTTAAGGGAAGTGTTCGAAACTCCTACTATTAATGGAATGGCAAAAAAAATAAAGCATTTTATCCAAAACGAGGAGCAAGACATCCTATTTAAAAAAATCTCAAATATTTGGAAAGAAGTTCTGGGTATTAGCACTATAGCACCTGACGATAACTTCTTTGAAGTAGGCGGACATTCTCTCTTGCTTGCTAAGCTGCTTGGCAAAATAGAGGATGAGTTTGATGTAAGTGTGCCTTTAAGGGAAGTGTTCGAAACTCCTACTATGAATGGAATGGCAAAAAAAATAAAACATTTTATCCAAAACGAGGAGCAAGACATCCTATTTAAAAAAGTTTCGAATATTTGGAAAGAAGTTCTGGGCATTAGCACTATAGCACCTGACGATAACTTCTTTGAAGTAGGCGGACATTCTCTGTTGCTTGCTAAGCTGCTTGGCAAAATAGAGGATGAGTTTAATGTAAATGTGCCTATTCGAGATTTCTTTGAAACTCCTACGCTATTAGCTATAACTGATAAGTTAGCTAAAAGCATCAGTGAAATCAAAATTAATACATCTCTTATTTCATATAAAGAAAATAGAGAAAGTTTTACTGCTTCTTATGGTCAAGTAAGGTTTTGGTTCTTAGATAAAATGTTGTCTAAAAAATCTGTTAACAATTCTCCGTTGATACTGAATTTGTCTGGAAATCTAGATCCAGTGGCATTATCTAATTCGGTTGAGCAAGTAATAAATCGTCATGAATCACTAAGAACTACATTTGTTGAACACAATACTGACGTGCTTCAAGTAATTAGTTCTGAAACCAGCTTTGATTTACCTGTTCATGATGTATCTATATTAGAAGAAGGAGCACTGGCTCAAAACTATCTAGAACTTTTGGAAACGGAGATCCATCATTCCTTTGATTTAGAAAAAGGACCTTTAATTAGAGCTTGTCTTATTCGTAAAACTTCTCAAGACCATGTCTTATTAGTAAACATGCATCATGCAATTACCGACGGATGGTCTATGGATATATTTGTAAGAGAGCTAAACGCGTTTTATGAAAAGCATACAGCAGGTAAATCTCTTGATTTACCTGAACTGCCAATTCAGTATGGGGATTATGCCACCTGGCAAAAAGATTGGTTAAAAGAAAAAGTGTTAGCCAACCAATTAGCCTATTGGAAAGAGCAGTTAAGAGGTGAATTGCCCGTATTACAATTGCCAATGGATCGTCAGAGACCGGCAAAACAAACCTTCAATGGCAATAAGCAAAGTATTGTGATATCAACTGAGTTGGTTCAAGCACTTAAGGCATTAAATCAAAAAGCTGGGACCACATCATTTATGACGCTATTAGCAGCGTTTAAAGTATTGTTACATCGTTATTCCGGACAAAATGACCTTTTAGTAGGTACTCCTATATCTAATCGAAATAAACAAGAGATAGAAAATCTTATTGGTTTCTTTGTAAATACTTTAGTGATTCGCACGGAAATAAATGAAGATTTCTCATTTATGGAACTATTAAAGCAAGTTCGAGAAACAGCTTTAGAAGCGTATACACATCAAGACGTACCATTTGAAAGAGTTGTTGAAGAAATACAACCAGCTCGCTCACTGAGCCATTCTCCGTTGTTTCAAACTATGTTTTCTTATCACAACACTTCAGGAGCAGAAATGAAAATTGGAGACTTGGAGGTACAACAACTCCAAGTGCAAAGTAAAATTGCGAAACACGATCTTACATTAGTAGTGGATGAAAGTTTAAACAATACAATAATCTCGCTTAGTTACAATACCGATTTATTCAATGAAGAAACTATCGATAGAATGCTTACGAGTTTTCATCTAATCCTTCAGGATGTTGTGGAAAAGCCGGAGGCTTTGATCGGCGACATAGAAATCTTAAGTAAAGAAGAAAATGATCGAATTGTCCAAGAGTGGAATCGAACAGAGGATGAATATCCATCAAGCGATACTCTCCATCAATTATTCGAAAAGCAAGTCGAACAATCTCCGGATGCGCCGGCCGTAATTTTTGGGAATCAGTCCTTGACTTATTCTGAGCTAAACAACCGTGCTAATCGATTAGCTGCACACCTAAAAGAAAATGGAGTAAAAGTCGATAGTCTAATTGGTGTTATAATGCATCGATCCATTGAAACGATGGTTAGTTTAATGGCAATTTTGAAAGCTGGAGCAGCATATGTTCCAATAAATCCATCATTTCCAGAAGACCGAATAAATTTCATCATTAACGAAGCAGATTTAAATCTTATACTTATCCACAACGAAACAAAAAGTGTAACTCTAAATGAAAAGGGGAAAATTCTGAATGTTAGCACTTTAAATCTGGACCTTCATAAGAATCAGGACAGTAATTTAGAAATTGTAGTAGATTCTAACAACTTAGCCTATGTTATTTATACATCAGGTTCTACAGGAACCCCAAAAGGTGTAATGATAGAACACAAATCTGTGGTAAACAAATTAACATGGCAACAAAAAAAATATCCTATAGATAAAGATGATGCAATCTTACAAAAAACTTCTTTTAGTTTTGATGTTTCTGTTTGGGAACTTTTTTGGCCACTTTTACATGGAGCAAAACTAGTCTTTTTGGCTCCGCATGGAGAAAAAAATCCAAAAGAAATTATAAAAACCATAAAAGAAGAAAAGATTACAAAACTACACTTTGTACCATCCATGCTAACTCCATTTCTACAATTTTTAAAGGAAAGAGAACTTAGATTTTTGGACTCAATCAATCAGGTATTTGTAGGCGGAGAAGCAATTAATAAAAATCAAGTCGATTTATTTAAAAAGCTACTCCCTCATGTAAAATTAACTAATTCGTACGGCCCAACAGAAGCTACTATAGGCGTTTCTTTTTATGATTTAACTGACAACTACAATGAATATAATAGTATCCCAATTGGAAAACCAATTAGTAATACTGAATTATATATTCTAAATAAAAACCACAAAATACAGCCCGTAGGAGTAATAGGAGAACTACATATTGGGGGAGTAGGTCTCTCTCGCGGCTACTTAAATCGTATTGAACTAACTAAAGAGAAGTTTATTAAAAACCCTTATAAAAAAGGTGAATCTCTATACAAAACCGGAGATTTAGTTCGGTATATATCTGATGGAAATATTGAATTTTTGGGTAGGAACGATTCTCAAGTGAAAATCAGAGGTTATCGTATTGAGCTTGCAGAAATTGAAAATGTTTTAATAGATCATCCTGAGATAGAACAAGCCATCGGGGTTGTTATTGGAAAAGATTCTATTTCTATGAAGATTGGTATGTATATTAAATTTATATCTAGTGAAAGAAAAATAACTGATGACCTTCGATCATTTTTAACCAAAAAATTACCAAGCTATATGATTCCAGAAGTTTTTCAAGTTATTGAAAAAATACCTTTAAATTCAAGTGGGAAAATTGATAAAAGTGCTTTCCCTAAGTTTTTACTAGACAACAATTTTGAGGGGGAAAATTATAATGCTCCTAGTTCACCCTTAGAAGAGAATATAACGGAAATATGGAGTGATGTAATTGGTATTAAAAGAGTAGGAATTGATGACAATTTCTTTTTAATAGGTGGGCACTCTTTGTTTGCTTTACAAGTTATGTCTAGAATAAATAACATTTATAGTACGGATATTCCATTAGAGGCTATTTTTGAGAATCAAACCCCTAGACTTTTATCAAATTTGATTCTGAAGGAGATATTGAAAATAATAAAAAAAATGTAAAGAGAATTAAGAAGTTGCTTACTTTAAGGAGGGAAACTGCTTGAAAGAAATCGAAGAATTATCTCAGGAGCAAAAGAAGTTATTAGAATTACATTTATTAAGAAAAGAAGAGAATGACTTAAGCGAACTAATCAAGAGAAATGAGAGAGATAAATATCCTCTCTCTTTCTCTCAACAAAGACTTTGGTTAATTGATCAGTTACTTGATAATAAATCAGTTTATAATGTGCCTGTACTCTGGGAATTAGAAGGAGACTTAAATAGAGATTTATTAAACCAAAGCATTAATGATGTAGTTTCTCGCCATGAATCTTTAAGAACTTCCTTTAGTCAAATTGGCGATAGAGTAGAGCAAAAAATAGAGAGTAGTTTAAATATTTATATTCCAGAATATGACTTCTGCGATCTTCCTGAAGATATTAAAGATATAAAAGTACAAGACTTGATGGAAGAAGAATTAAAAAAATCATTTGATTTAAAGAAGGCTCCTTTAATTAGAGGAATTATCATTAAAAAGGAATGTGCTAAGTATTTGCTCTTATTAAACTTACATCATGCAATAACAGATGGAAAATCAATGACAATTTTGATGAAGGAAATTGCATCTTATTATAATTCTTATCGAAGTAACGAAGAGATTAATGAAACGAATCTTCCTATACAGTATGGAGACTTTTCTTTATGGCAAAAAGATTGGTTAGAAAATGGCCAGTTAAATAAGCAGCTAACTTATTGGAAAGAAAAACTAAAAGGAGAATTACCAGTAATTCAGCTCCCTACTGACTATAAACGTTCTTCTATTCCAACTTATAATGGGGCTACATTACCATTCTCCTTATCAAAAGAAATGGTTGATGGAATTAAAAAGATAAGTATGAATGAAGGCGTTACCCCATATATGTTTTTACTTTCTATCTATAAGATCTTGCTCTATAGATATACCAATATTGAAGATATTATTGTTGGAACTCCAATTTCAAATCGGAACCAAAAGGAAACAGAGCATCTTATCGGACTATTTATTAATACTTTGGTTCTTAGAACAGGTATTAGAGGAGATTTGAAATTTCTGGATTTGTTGAAAATGATAAGAAAAACAACTTTAGAAGCATTCGAGAATCAAGATATTCCTTTTGAAAAATTAGTAGAAGAAATCTCCCCGGAGCAAAGAGGAGCATCTCCTTTTTTTCAAGTTGCTTTTACATATCAAAGTCATTCAGCTAGTCTATTAAATATTGAAGGCTTAAAAGTAAAAAGGCTTCCTTTAAACAGTAAAATTTCAAAGTTTGAATTAACTCTTGCGATTGCAGAAACTACTGATGGAATAAATGCAGTATTTGAATATAATACAGATTTATTTGCACTTGAAACGATTAATAGAATGAAAAATCATTTTTTAATGATTTTAAATGAAATTATAAAAAATCCAGAAAAAGAAATTTCGAGTTTAAATATGCTAACAAACTTGGAAGTAAATGAAATTTTAGTTGACTGGAATAGCACAAAAGTAGAATTAACTTCAGAAAGCAGTATTCATAAATATATTGAGAAAAATGCACAAAATACTCCTGAGCTACTTGCTATTGTTACTGATACTAATTCTATAACATATAAAGAACTTAATGATAAATCTAACCAATTAGCTAGGTACTTAGTAAAATTGGGAATTAAAGAAAATGATCCTGTGCTTGTATATCTAGATAGAGATATAGATATGATTATTAGTTTTTTAGCTATTTTAAAAGCTGGGGGGGCTTATATACCGACAGATTCAATATTTCCTCCCGAAAGGATTAATAAAATTGCACTAGATGCTTCTGTAAAAGTTGTGATTTCACAAAAGAAAAATTTGAATTTCTTATTCCGAGAACATGTAAAGAATATCTTTATGGATTCTATAGATGATGTAATTGCTGAAGAAAGTACTTTGGACATACAAATAGATTATAACTTAAATTCATTAGCTTATATAATTTTCACTTCGGGATCTACTGGCGAACCTAAAGGAGTTAAGGTTCCACATCTCGGTTTAAAAAACTTAGTTCAATGGACAATAGAGACATTTAATATTAGAAAAGGAGAAAGAAGCTCTCAATATTTTAGATCCGCCTTTGATGGATCAGTTTGGGAAATATGGACTCATTTAACAGCAGGGAGTACCATATATTTTTGTAACGAAGATATACGGTTAAATCCAATAGAAATTAAAGAATGGCTTGTGAAAAACAAAATTAACTTTGCTATATTTCCTCCCACGATAGTTAAGGAACTCACATCTTTAAGGTGGAGTGGAGAAAAGGATTTAAGGTATATTTTCACAGGCAGTGATAGGGTCTACGAGTCGGATATGAATGATATACCTTTTAAAATAATTAATGCCTATGGTCCTACAGAAGCTTCTGTAATTTCTACTTATTCTCTTATAGAAGCTAATAAGCCGCCTCATATAGGAAAACCTATCTATAATACACAAATATTTATTTTAGACCCTTCTATGAATCCTGTTCCCATAGGTGTGCCTGGTGAAATATATATTAGTGGCCATGGTTTGGCACAAGGTTATCTAAATAGAAAAGATACTACTAAAGAAACGTTTATTAACCATACTTTTAAATTATTAAATAGAAATTTTCGTTTGTATAAAACTGGTGATATCGCAAAATATTTACCAGATGGAAACATCGAATTTATTGGAAGAAAAGATAATCAAGTAAAAATTAGAGGATACCGTATAGAATTGGGAGAAATAGAGACAATTCTTTCTGACTATCAAAATATAAAAGAATCCTTAGTTCTAGTAAAAGAAGAAAACTTTAGTAAACAATTGGTAGCGTTTTGTGTTCTTTCTCATAAACCATTAGCTGTTGATGAACAAACCATATTGAGCTATTTGAAAACTTACTTACCGGATTATATGATTCCTACATCTATTACTTTAGTAGACTCATGGCCTTTAACTGCTAATGGAAAAATCGATAGGAAATGTCTCCTGCAAATGCTTGAAAATAAGGAAATAACAAAACAATATACCAAGCCAAAGACTTCAGTTGAAAAAAATCTTTATAAAATATGGAGTCAAATTCTCGGAAAGGAAAACTTCGGAATAAATGATGATTTTTTCCAAATTGGAGGGCATTCGCTTTTGTTAGCGAAAGTTAAAATGGAAATTTATTCAAAATACAAAATAGAAGTTCCTTTAAAAAAATTATTTGAATTTACAACAATTGTAGAGCTAGCAAAAGAAATATCAAACTCTGATTCTTCAAAAAAACTAGGAACTATTAAAAAATCTAGTATAAAAAAAACCATGCTGCCTGCTTCTTTTGCGCAAAAAAGACTTTGGTTTTTAGATAACTTAATAGATGAAAAATCATTATATAATACTCCGTTGATACTGAATTTGTCTGGAAATCTAGATCCAGTGGCATTATCTAATTCGATTGAGCAAGTAATAAACCGTCATGAATCACTAAGAACTACATTTGTTGAACACAATACTGACGTGCTTCAAGTAATTAGTTCTGAAACCAGCTTTGATTTGACTGTTCATGATTTATCTATATTAGAAGAAGTGGCGCTGGCTCAAAACTATCTAGAACTTTTGGAAACGGAGATCCATCATTCCTTTGATTTAGAAAAAGGACCTTTAATTAGAGCTTGTCTTATTCGTAAAACTTCTCAAGACCATGTCTTATTAGTAAACATGCATCATGCAATTACCGACGGATGGTCTATGGATATATTTGTAAGAGAGCTAAACGCGTTTTATGAAAAGCATACAGCAGGTAAATCTCTTGATTTACCTGAACTGCCAATTCAGTATGGGGATTATGCCACCTGGCAAAAAGATTGGTTAAAAGAAAAAGTGTTAGCCAACCAATTAGCCTATTGGAAAGAGCAGTTAAGAGGTGAATTGCCCGTATTACAATTGCCAATGGATCGTCAGAGACCGGCAAAACAAACCTTCAATGGCAATAAGCAAAGTATTGTGATATCAACTGAGTTGGTTCAAGCACTTAAGGCATTAAATCAAAAAGCTGGGACCACATCATTTATGACGCTATTAGCAGCGTTTAAAGTATTGTTACATCGTTATTCCGGACAAAATGACCTTTTAGTAGGTACTCCTATATCTAATCGAAATAAACAAGAGATAGAAAATCTTATTGGTTTCTTTGTAAATACTTTAGTGATTCGCACGGAAATAAATAAAGATTTCTCATTTATGGAACTATTAAAGCAAGTTCGAGAAACAGCTTTAGAAGCGTATACACATCAAGACGTACCATTTGAAAGAGTTGTTGAAGAAATACAACCAGCTCGCTCACTGAGCCATTCTCCGTTGTTTCAAACTATGTTTTCTTATCACAACACTTCAGGAGCAGAAACGAAAATTGGAGACTTGGAGGTACAATACCTCCAAGTGCAAAGTAAAATTACTAAAGAAGAACTTATTGTTGGTATAAGCGAAAGCAATAAAAGATTGACTGTTAGTTTCGAATACAATACCGATTTATTCAATGAAGAAACTATCGATAGAATGCTTACGAGTTTTCATCTAATCCTTCAGGATGTTGTGGAAAAGCCGGAGGCTTTGATCGGCGACTTAGAAATCTTAAGTAAAGAAGAAAATGATCGAATTGTCCAAGAGTGGAATCAAACAGAGGATAAGTATCCATCAAGCGATACTCTCCATCAATTATTCGAAAAGCAAGTCGAACAATCTCCGGATGCACCGGCCGTAGTTTTTGGGAATCAGTCATTGACTTATTCTGAGTTAAACAACCGTGCTAATCGATTATTTTATTATTTGCAAAAAGAAAAATCAACAACACCTAAAGCAATCGGAATATATTTGGAAAGAGGAATAGAATCTATAGTTTCTCAATTGGCAATACTAAAACTTGGTTGTGCTTACGTGCCACTGGATCCAAGTTATCCTGATAATCGTATATCTTACATGATTGAAAATTCAAACTTGCAATCAGTTATTACATTAGAGAAATATCAAAATAACTTAAGTCATCTAAACCTGGTTGTTTATTTAATTGATAAAGAGCAATCTTTGATATGTCAAGAGTCTTCTGAGAACTTTGCAACTACGTCTATGGCTAAAGACTTGGCTTATATTATTTATACTTCGGGTTCTACTGGAAAGCCTAAAGGTGTGATGGTTCCTCATGAAAATGTCGTCAATTTAGTTAATTGGCAAAAAGCTCAATACGATTTACATGAAGGCCGTAAAGTAACCCATCTTTCTAACCCTGCATTTGATGCGTCCATTTGGGAAATTTACCCTACTCTATGTACTGGAGCTACTTTGTATATCGTGGAAGAGGAAAAGAAGATAGTTCCTGAAGACTTAAAAACATGGTTATTAGAAAAAGAAATAAATGTTTCATTTATACCTACCCCTTTAATAGAGCCTCTAGTAGAACTCAAGTGGCCAAAGAGACATTCATTGAATTTTGTATTAACCGGGGGAGATCAATTACGGTTATCTAAAGAAATACAACTGCCGTTTACTTTAGTAAACCACTATGGCCCGACTGAAACTACTGTTTTAGCAACTGCTGGAGTAGTGAAATCAAAAGATAGAGCATCGATTTTCCCTGATATCGGAAAACCTATTTCCAATACCCAAACTTATGTCTTGGATAAAAGTTTAAATATAACACCTGTAGGTGTTACTGGTGAATTGTACATCGGCGGTGCTGGAGTAGCTTTGGGATATATGGAAAATAATGAACAGACGCATAAACACTTTGTTTCAAATCCATTTACTTCGGATAAAGAAAGTCGACTGTATAAAACGGGGGATTTAGTAAAGTACTTGCCTGATGGCCGAATTCAATTTGTCGGCAGAAGCGACAATCAAGTGAGCATGCGGGGGTATCGCGTTGAACTTGGAGAAATTGAGTCTGTTTTAAATCGAATTCCTACCATACAACACGCAAAAGTGATATCTATAAGATCAATTCTTGTGGCTTATATAGTTACTAAAAAAAATATAAGTATAGAAAATAAAAGAAATAGTTATAAAGAACATTTAAAAAGTATTTTACCAGAATATATGTTACCTAAAACTTACATTGAATTAAACGCAATACCATTAACTAAAAACGGCAAGAGTGATACTTTTGCTCTAGAGAAATTATTCGAAGAAGAAAAAGTAAAAAAACAAGAACAGAGCAAGAAAGAAAAACCAAAGAATGAAATACAAAAAAAGTTAGTGAAAATTTGGTCAGAATTGCTTGGAAACCAAAATATAAATTTAGAGGATAATTTTTTTGAATTAGGTGGAGATTCAATATTATCGCTTCGAGTGGTCTCAAAATCAAAAGAAGAAAAAATATTCTTTACGGTTCGAGATTTATTTGCTAACCAAACTATTTTAGAATTATCTAAAATAGTAATGACTGAAAATCCTTACGAAATTGCACAGAAGCAAGTTACAGGTAACGTTATGCTTACACCGATACAAAAGTGGTTTTTTGAAAATTCTGTATACAAAAATCACTTTAATATGGCTCACATATTAGAGGTGGAAAAAAATGTGACAAATGAAATGGTGGAAAATGCATTTCAATTTTTAGTAAATCATCATGACTCTCTGAGAACGGTATTTGAAAAAGAACAAAGCAATATTTCTTTAAAGCCTAACTTTAATTTTCATTATGAAAAATTAGACGAGATTTTGGAGTCGAACTATAAAGCATATATCACTAAAAAGGCTGATTCTATGCAAGCAGCAATGAATATTGGTAAAGGACCACTAATTCAAATTGGATATTTTGAAACCACTCAACAAACAAATAACTACTTATTCATAGCAATCCATCATTTAATTGTAGATGCTGTGTCTTGGAGAATTATTTTAGAGGACATAGAAAATTTATTGAAATTGCAAATTAATAGAAAGGATTTATATTTACCAGAAAAAACTACCTCATATAAGGAATGGTCCCAGTTTTTACATTCGCATTCTAAAGAATTTTATAATCAAGAAGTGGAATTTTGGAAGAAGCAAAATTCTAATCAAGATTTTCCTATTGACTTCCAAGTGGGAGAAAACACATTTGAATCAATTCAAAAAATAAATAAAAAAATAGATTTAAATGAGTTATTTGATTTAATTACAGAAACTAAAAAATTCTCTCTTCAAGAAATTCTTATTACAGCTTTAGTAAAAACTATAGGAGATTATACACGCTTTGATAATGTTTTATTGAACTTAGAAAGTCATGGCAGGGAAGAAGTTTTAACAAATATAGATTTGTCTAGAACGGTTGGCTGGTTTACGTCAATGTATCCGCTTAGCTTCGATAGCATAATAAATGTACTAATAGTGGATCTTTTAGTAAAAGTTAAAAGTGAATTAGAAATTGTTCCAAATAAAGGAATTGGATTTGGAATACTTAAATATTTAATGAAAAAAGAGGGACGAAAAAATCAACTTAATACATTGAAGAATCCACAAATTAGTTTTAATTATTTTGGAAACCAAGAGCAGTCTATGATCTCAAAAAGAATTATTAAAAAAAGCAATCTTTATTCAAATAATATTGTTAATCCTAACGAACTTAGAAGCCACTTTATAGATATCAGCTGTCAAGTGAATCAGAAAATATTAACCATTGAATGGGTCTATAGTAAAAATCTGCATGATTATAAAACAATTAAAAATCTTGCGGAACTTTTTGAAAATAATCTAGAAAGTTTAAAACAAAAACTAAAATAATACTAAATTTAATGAAAAGGGGGTGTAGTAGCAGTTATTAAACTGCACTACCACTATGAAGAGAACTATTTCAAAAAATAAATATATAGTATTAAATGAAAATGTTAGCGCGGATATTAGACTTTTTTGTTTTCCTTTTGCTGGAGGAGGGGCTAGTGTATTTTCAAAATGGTCAGAAGAGCTGGGGCATGTTTTTGAAGTTGCCTCTATTCAATTACCAGGAAGAGAAACTAGAATAATGGAAGATCCTCATACAAGTATGGAAGATTTAATTCCCATGCTTGCTGAGGATATAAAGCCATACTTAGATAAAAAATTTATATTTTTTGGTCATAGTATGGGAACGTTAATTGCGTTTGAACTATCACGTTTTTTAGAAAAAATTTATAATATAAAACCACTTCACTTATTTCTTTCGAGTTGTGGGCATCCTGCACAAGAGCAACTCTCTACGCCTATTCATAACCTGCCTTACGAGGAATTTGTTGAAGAACTAAAAAGAAGAAACGGAACGCATCAAGAAGTTTTTGATAATAAAGAACTCTTATCTTTAATGCTTCCTTACATAAGAGCAGATTTTCAAATATGTGAAACTTATCAATACTATTCTGCTGAAAAATTGCTAGTTCCTATTACAGTGTTAGGTGGAAATGAAGATTATGATGTAAAGAATTCAGATCTAGAGAGATGGGGAAATGAAACTTTAGGTTCATTTGAAAAAAAAATTTTTTCGGGTGATCATTTTTATCTTCAAAAAGAGTCAAAACAAAGTCTTCAATCATTTCTTATTGAACAAGCCAAATATTATAAATTTTGATTTATATAAGTGAGAGATAAATAAATGCATTTAATTGCTATAAAAACTACTCAAAATAAAACTGATTTTGAAGGATTATTAGATTTAATTCCAAAAGAAAAATTAGAAGAAATAAATAGAAAAAAAAGTTATAGAGATTACAAAAACTCTATTTTAGGTTATTTAGGTATTTGTTTTATATTGCATCATTTCTACGGAAAAGACATACTAAAGCTTGAATTTTTCTATAACAAAAATGGAAAACCATTTTTAAAAAACTCTAGTTTAAATTTTAATTTATCTCATAGTGAAAATTGGATATTCTGTGCAGTTGGAAATGAAATAGTGGGTGTAGATGTCGAAAAAATGAACCCAATAAGTTTCGAATTATTAATTTCAAACTTTTCAGAAGAAGAAAAAACAGTATTTGATAAAGTACTAGTTGAAGAAAAATTACCTCTTTTTTATGAAATATGGGTAATAAAAGAATGTTACTCAAAAGCTATAGGAACAGGATTAACAGATGAGTTGTTACAAACTAATACTTATAAGTATTTGAAAACAGATTATCCAAGAATTGAAATTCTTGAAATTGATGAAGAATATAAATTTTCCATATGTGTTCTTAGCAGAAGAATAAATTATAGTCTAACTAAAGTTGATGAAAGCACGATTTTAGAACTGCTTAAAAGATAAGAGTTTAATAAAAATAATATAATATGTTAAAAATAACCAATAAAGCGAATAAATACGGGCATACTAAATGGACATTAACTTCTACTTTTTACGAAGTAGAAAATTCACAAGAAATATATATATTGGTTATCTTAAAGCTAATCGAAGGCTATGTATTTAGATGATGCGTGTTCCTCCAGGTGTTGAAGGTAAACTTCATTGGAGGAATAGGTTTATCTAAAGGCTATATTAATGGAGAAAATTCAGATGGACAATTATTTTGTGAAATTAATAAATTTATGATTTCGGCGATATTAGATACAAGTTCTAAAAATAACTCTCAATATTTTTCGCGAGAAATAGAAAAATTAAAGTGAAAGGTATGTGGCTAACCTTAATGTAATGGAAGATTTCTTAACTGGAATTCAAGGTATTAATAAAGTTATTTTTATTCAAAAACAAAGTATTATCCCAAGTGAGTTTTTTTTAATAGGAAAAATCCAGTTAAAAAATAATAGAAAAATAGATTATCCTTCATTGTGGTTTATAGACGAAAAAAGAAGAACCAAAATTTTTGAATCGGAGATGCTGGCTATTATTGAACTCAGAGATCTCAATGAAAGCTTTTTTCACAAATCCAATAATCGAAAACTTTAAAGGTTTATCATAGAAAGTAATAAATACAAAAAGAATTAACAAAATACCTAGAATAAAATCTTAAACAATATAATTAGAAAGAGGAGATTTTATAATGTGTTCCAATGAGATTACAGGAACTGATAAAAAAATAGATTTGATGAACTTAGACTTGTTTGAATTAGAGGAAGCAGACGATGCACTAAAATACTTAAGAGAAAATGAACCTGTTTATTGGAATTCGGTGGGGGAGACAAAAGGGTTCTGGTCTATTACAAGGTATAATGATATTGTAGATATATGGAAAAACTTTGAATATTTCACCTCTGAAAAAGGTAATATGCTTCGGCTATTTGGAAATGAAGATCCTGCCGGAGGGAAAATGATGGTAGTCACAGATCCTCCTAACCATCAAAAAATTAGAAGACTCCATAGTAAAGGCATGAATCCTAATTCAATTAAAAATCTAATACCTGAAATTAAATATTTTGTAAAAGGGTTATTTGATGAAGTCCCTTTAAACAAAAGCTTTGACTTTGTAGATAAAATAGCTGCAAAAATACCAGTAAGTGTAACATGCGGATTACTAGGTATTCCCAAAGAAGATTGGAACATGATAGCAGATTTGTGCAGGTCTTGCTTAGCTGCTGAGGATTCGGAATTTTGGAAAGGATACTCATTAGAAGAAACTTTAACTAAAGTAAATGGAGATCTCTTCTTTTATTTAATTGATTTGGTAAGAAAGAAAAGAAAAAACTTAAGTGACGATTTAATCTCTAGATTAATCCAAGGAGAAATAGATGGAGTAACGCTTGATGATCAAACTATAGCTTTGAACTTATTCAGCTTTATATTAGGAGGCACTGAAACTACCAAATATGCTGCCGCTGGTGGAATAGCTGCTTTAATTGATTATCCTGAAGAAATGAAAAAAATAGAAGAAAATAGAGAATTATTGCCTTCTGCTATTGAAGAAATCTTAAGATGGACAACCCCGAATATTCATGTAACTAGAGTAGCTACTAGAGACTTGATTCTTCATGGCAATAATATTAAAGAAGGAGAAACTTTAGCGCTATGGGTAACCTCTGCTAATCGCGATGAAGAAGTGTTTGAAAATTCCTATCAATTTAATGTGTCACGTACTGAAAATAGACATATAACTTTTGGAGCAGGTCATCATTTTTGCTTTGGTGCTCAAGTTGCTAAAATGGAATTGACAATTCTTCTTGAAGAAATGCTAAATCGTAATTATCAAATCAGTCATGCTGGAAAAAGAGAAAGATTAAGATCTAACTTTTTAGCTGGCTACAAACATTTACCGTTAATTTTCCATACGTAATATATTAATTATTTGATTCACGAGGAGATAAAAATGTATAACTTTGTGCTAATAAATAATAACTTTATTGAAAAACAAAATGCCAGTATATCGGTTTTTGATCATGGTTTTTTATATGGAGATGGTGTCTTTGAAGGAATAAGAATATATTCAGGAGTTCCATTTTTATTAAGAGAACATATTATTAGATTATATGAATCAGCTCAGTCAATATTTCTGAAAATTCCTTTCACAATAGAAATATTAGAAGAAATGATTAATTCAACTATAAGAAAGAATAATTGTAAAGAAGATGCCTATATTAGAATCGTTATAACTAGAGGGAAAGGTATAATGGGTGGTCATCCGTTGAATAAACACGAGCCCACCTTAATTATTATCATAGAAGAAATTAATCTATTTAGCGAAATATCAAGAAATGAGGGTATAAATTTAGTTACTGTTTCTACTCGGAAACCAAAACAAGATTCTTTAAATACACAGGCAAAAACACTCAATTATCTAAACAATCAGATGGCAAAACTAGAAGCTATACAGGCCGGTGGAGACGAAGCATTGGTTCTAGATGTTAACGGATATGTCTGCGAAGGTTCTAAACAAAATATTTTTATAATCAAAAATGATGAAATTATTACCCCGCCAGTTTATTTGGGTGCTTTAAATGGTATAACTAGAAATTTGGTTATTACTTTGGCTGAGAAAAATGGCTATAAAGTTAAAGAAAGTATATTTACTCTACATGATGCTTACAATGCTGATGAAGTTTTTTTAACTGGAACTGGTTCTGAAATAGTTCCAGTTAAAAAAATTGATGGTAGAACTATTGGAAGAACAAGTCCAGGAGAAAAAACTCGTGTTATAATTCAAAATTTTAGTGATAAGACTAAAAATCTTATATCTAACAATGTGGATGTTTGAATAGTCTACACTTAGTTGGACAGTAAAATTAAGGGCAAGTAGAATAATAGATAACAAGAAGGAGAATCTACTATGTCCAGTAAAAGAAGAACGTTTTCAACAGAATTTAAAAAACAAGTGGTTGCCCTATATGAAAATGGAAAAAGCCGTCAAGATATTGCCCGAGAATATGAATTAACCGCGTCTGCTTTAGACAGATGGATTACGCAATTCAAACAGTCAGGCTCCTTTAAAGAGAAAGACAACCGACCTTCGGTTGAGCAAGAACTGATTGACTTGCGTAAGAGAAATAAGCAACTCGAAATGGAAGTCGACATTTTAAAGCAAGCCGCGCTGATCATGGGACGAAAATAGATGTGATTCAAGAAAATCGTCACAAATATTCTGTATTAGCAATGTGTAAAGTCCTAAAAATAGCTCGTAGCACTTTTTATCATGACACGGGAATGGCCATTCAAAAAGAACAAGAAAAGCTAGCTGAAGAGCAAAAATTAAAAGATGAAATAGTAGTGATTTTCGAAGAGAATCGTAAAGTATATGGAACCAGAAAAATAAAAGATGCCTTAAAAAAAGCTGATTTAACAGTCTCTAGACGACGTATTGGTCGATTGATGGACGAACTAGGAATTCAATCGAAATATACAAAACCATCCTATAAACCAATGTCTACCCCTCCAAATGAAGAATCAGTTCGAAATGTATTAAATCGAGCATTTAACGTGGATAAAGAGATGTCTGTGTTAGTAAGTGACTTAACGTATGTGAGAGTAGGAGGAAACTGGAATTATATTTGTTTTTTAATCGATTTATATAACAGAGAAATCGTCGGGTATAGTGTCGGAGAACAAAAGGACGCAGCTCTAGTTCAGCGTGCCTTTAAGTCTGTTAGATATCCTCTGCAAAACGTAAAAATGTTCCATACAGATCGTGGATCTGAATTTAAAAATGTTGGTATCGATGAATTATTAAGTACATTTAAGATTAAGCGATCTCTAAGTCAAAAAGGAAATCCTTATGATAATGCGGTGGCAGAAGCGACTTTTAAGATTTTAAAAACAGAACTCATCAACGGATCGCACTACCCTACCCTTGAACAGCTGTCTCTTGAACTTTTCGATTATGTCAATTGGTACAATAATATCCGGTCGCACAGTAAACTGGGTTATCTAAGTCCGGTCGCTTATAAAAACTTGGCCCTTAATAAAGTTGTTTGATTTAGTGTTGACATACCATGTTTAACTTTTAAAAATGAGGAGCGATATAATGACAACTGCTATAAAATATCAAAGCGATTTTAATGAACATATTAATTTCATTAAAAAAGAATATCCAAATATTAGTGAGGCTATTAATTTCGATAAAGTAGAAGAGCTAATTAAATTTATTGTAGAAAATAATTTGGAAGTTACAGATTTTGAAACAGAATTTGAAGATACTAGAGGTAGTTCTTATATTAAGGCACAAGAAGAAGTACTTGTAAGAAGCAAAGGCATAGAAGGAATAATGAAATTGTTTAGTGAAGATAGTATGGAAAAACTTTGTGAAAAAACGATTTTAGATTTGTTGGGAGGTAATGGATTAATTTTTAAAGTAGTTCAAACTTTATTTCCTACTTCTTATCGTCCTTCTATAATAACTAGTGATATTAGCAAGGGTATGATCGATAATGCTTTAAATAATAACATTTTAGCTATTCGACAGCCTGCACAAAAATTGTTATTTAAAGACGATTCAGTAGAAGGTGTTTTATTGGCTTATGGAACCCATCATATACCAAAGAATCAAAGATTAGAAACGGTGTGTGAAGCAAAAAGAGTCTTAAAGAAAGGAGGGAAATTAATTATCCATGATTTTGAAGAAGGAGGTCCAGTAGCAAGATGGTTTTCAGACGTAGTTCATCCCTTTTCTTTAACAGGACATGATTTTCCGCACTTTAATAAAGAAGAATTAGAGCAATATTTTTACGAGAGTGATTTTAAAGAATACAAAATTGAATATCTCTATGATCCCTTTATTTTAATCGGAGAAACAGAAAAAGAAGTGAAGAACAAATTTACCGATTACTTACTCAATATGTATGGGTTAGAAAAACTAATAGATTTATATCCTAATAATATGAGCAATGAAAAATTGTTTGAAAAAGCAGAAGAGATTTTCAAGTATAACTACGAAGATTTAAATCTTTATTCCGATTTCGGGAAAGAGAAAATTACAATTACATTAAATAATAACAAATTTCATTTGGAAATGCCTCGAGTTGCTATTGTGGGGATCGGGGTTAAATAATATTAAATTCTTGTATTTTTAAAGAAAGAGGTTTTTTATGGAAATCATTCATTATACAACACGAATATTTTAATAAAGCAATATCAGATGTAATGAGAATTATATCTAATAAAAACATAATTCCTATACTATCTGGTATAAAAATAAATGCTTTTGACAACAAAATAGAATTGATTGATAGTAATTCAAAAATTATTGTTATAAGATAGCTACCGTCAGAAAAATGGGGTAAAATTTTTTGACATTATTAAAGAAGGAAGCGTAGTTTTATCAGCTAAGTACTTAAGTGAAATTACAAAGAAATTACCTAAGGGTTTTCATTTAACTGTAACAAAGGAAAATGGAGTGACATTAAAATCTGAAAATATCTTAACTCATTTGAACGGTTTTAATATTCATGACTATCCTGATATACCAAAGTCAAATCAATTTAATGATCGAATTCAAATGAAAAGTGAAGATTTAAATGAATTATAAAGCCAACTATTATTGCTACATCAAAAAGTGAATCTCGGCCTGTTTTAACAGGAGTGAATATGTCTTTTAATGATCAGAATCTTACATGTGTAGCAACAAATACACATAGACTATCTATGAGTCGAATCGACATAAAGCCAACAGGAAATAAGTTTTTTAATATACCAAGTACAAGTTTAAGTGAATTAATTAAGTTAATCGGCTCTACTTCTAATGAAAAAAATAATTGATATAGAATTCGATGATAATTATCTTTTATTTGAAGCCGAAAATAAAAAATTCTCTCTTTATACTAGACTTATAGAAGGCAAATATCCGAATGTTGAAAGTTTAGTTCCAACAAATTTCAATACAATAATGCATGTAAAGACAGAAGATTTTTTGAGGGTTATTGATAGAGCTTGTTTGTTTGCTAAAGAAATGAGGCATAATACTGTTAATCTTGAAATAAAAAAAATATCTTCAAATTTTACAGAGATAAGAAGAATTGAAGAATCTCAAGAAATAAGGATGCTTGAGGGAGAAGTGAAATTTAATATAGCTTTTGATGGTCTATATATGATGGACGCTCTCAAAGTTATAAAATCCAAAGAAGTAAAAATTAGTTTTGGTGGATCGATGAAGCCAATTGTTATTGAACCCGGAGATAATTCTTCTCTTTTACATCTTATTTCTCCAGTAAGATTTTATTAAAAAATTAAGGATAATTTTCTTTAAAAGTAAAGAATAATTATTGCGGATGAATTGAGCCGCATATGCGAGGTTTTAAGCCAGCAAGTGCGGAGTAGAGAGCCACTATAAATGGAATATAGAATAGCCTCTTGTATACTTAATTTGCATGTGAACTCGCATGACATTAATGTACAGGAGGTTTTTAATAAAGGAAGTGATAGACGCGTTGGAACTTGATGTGGCAAAAGTGCCAAGCAGTATCTATTCTAGCCGGATGCGATATGCAGTGACACCCGAACAGGAAAAAGAAATCGCTAATTATGTGAATCGACAAAAAACAACACGGGCCAAGCGTAACCATCTATATGTGCCATGCCGATGTAGCGCTACACCAGGCATTCCTTATAGAGGGAGAGCAGCAGGTCCTATTAAAGCGGAGCAGCGAGAATGAATTAGGGTTCCAGATGGAAAATGACGAATTCCTTTCCTACATCCAAGCGATCCGAACGTTTGATATTGAGCCGCAATATGGCATTCACCAGCCCAAGCAAAAAGGGCAGCTTGGATTTACAGATCTGCTGGTTCCTACTGGTCGCAAGGTTTTCTATCAGGTGCTGGACCTGCTTTACAGATATGTGGGGTAGAGAATTTCAATGCAAATTTCCGGAACGGAAAATTGACCATTTCGGTACGAAATGGCAGATATCTCATCGATTGGTTGCCCGCAGTCGGCACACTGGAAGCGCGGAAGGCATACATCGTTTCCGGAGAACTTGAAGCTACGGAAGCTTGCTTGTATTTCACCCGAACAGAAAAGACCATCCAGCTACAATTAGACAACGCTACCTATGCCGCACTGAACCGAGAGGCAAAGAAAGAGCAAGTTTCGCTCAGAGTACTGGTACAACGCACCTTGTCCGAGAAAGCGGAAGTCTTGAAGACCACGGAGAAATAAGAGAATTAAGAAGGAAGAATTATATGGCAAAGAGTAGCAGTTGTTTTTGGCTGTATATGCTGAGAACCCAGTTTAGGCGAATATATGGAAATAGTTAGTCTAGGATCACAATACTGAGCAAATTCTTTTACTCTAAGTCATAAACACTTACAGGTTACAGTTAAATATTCTTCAGATAGCTGTTCTGATAATGATGTATATATGAATAGATGAGCTTAAATTCCTATTAAATGAATTATTAGTCTTGTAAGAAAAAAGTGTTTCGAAAAACAAACGTTAATAAAAACCATTAATAAACTTTATTCCAGATACCAATGAAGGGGGAAAAAGCATATGAATAATATTGAATCGATTCCAAAACTTACACCCGCACAAGAGGGCATGTTGTTTCATTCAGTCAATGAACCTGAAAAAAATTATTACATTGCGCAAAAGTCTTTTGATTTAGAAGGACTATTAGATATTCATATTCTTAAAGAAAGCATTTCCCATGTACACGATAGATATGATCTATTAAGGAGTACTATTGAATGGGAAGGTCTCTCAGAGCCCTTAAGAATAATACATAAGAAAATGGAGATAAAATGGAAGGAGCATAATGTTGAAGGAGATCCAAGGACTAAAAAAAGGGTGGTAGAAAAAATTTTAGATGAGGATCTATCGCAAAGATTTAACTTAAGTAAAGAGCCTCTAGCGAGGTGGAATCTCATACAATTAAATAAAAATAAATATAAACTTGTATTTACATATCACCATATTATTTTAGATAGCTGGAGTCTAGAAATTTTATTTAATGAAATAACGAGAAATTATAACGAATTAAGAAAAGGGAAAAGCTTAGAGACAAAAATAACAAAGCCTTTTAACTCTTATGGTAAGTGGTTAGATAATAAAAGCAAACTTGAAGATGAGCTGTTTTGGAAAAAGTATTTAAAAGGAAAATACTCTCCAACTTCAATAAAATTTTTTTATAACACTGCGGTTAATAAAAATAAAACGGTTAACAATAGTAAATCAGAAAATATTAGTGTACAAAGATATGAAGGATATAAAGAAAAAAGTTTAATAATAAACGAAAATTTAATAAATAAATTAAAAAAAATCAGCAAAGAAATTCCTGTGTCTATTAATTCAATTTTACTTGGAGCATGGGCATTACTTTTACATACTTATAGTGGTGATGAAGATGTGATTTTTGGATCTACATTTTCAGATCGGTCTGAAGATTTAGAGGACTTAGAAAGTAGAATTGGACTTTTTATAAATACCGTTCCAATTAGATCATATTTTAATAAAAATCAAAAAATAGAGGAATACTTAAGAGATATCCATAAATTCACAAAAGATGTACAAAAACACCAAAGCTTTCCACCGGTTTTATTAAAACAATTAAGTGAGTTTAGTCAAAAAGAGGCCCTTTTCAATAGCATTATGTTTTTTGAAGAATTTCCTGATTTTTCAAAAGAGAAGTGGGATGGGTTAGATATAACAAATAACCAAATAAAAGAATTTTCTCGCTATCCAATATCTCTTATCATTACACCAGAATTAGAAGGTAGTAACTGGAATGTCAAACTTAAATATAACACCATATATTTAAGCGATTCAGAAGCTAAAAAAGTATTAAAACACTTCCAAACAGCATTAATTAGTTTAACAAATAATATTGGAAGGGAGGTAGAAGAGTTCAGTTGTCTTAGTGAACAAGAGGTACAATTTATTTTAAATGAAGTTAGCAGAGGGAAAGATGAAAATACTAAGATAAAAGACTTTTATACTATATTTAAAAAAAGTGTATCAACATACTCTGATTCCTATGCAATTATTGATAATACTATAAAGTATACTTACGGAGATATATATATAAGCGTCAACTCAATCACAGCAAATTTAAGTAGTAGGGGGATAAAATCTGGCGATATTATAGGGATATATATGGATCGAGAAGCTAATTTGTTAAGTTGTATATTAGCTCTTTGGAAATTAGGAGCATCTTTTATTCCTATAGATAGTGATTTAAATCGAGAACGAATTCAATATATTATAAAAGATTCTAAAATAGAGCACATTATTGTAGGGGATAGAGATTTAAAAGGAAATTTAGAATTCAGTAATATAAATATGCATTTAACTGAAGATCTACTCGTACAAAAAAGCACAAAACCAATACCTGATCTACTAATTGACTTAGAAAGCCCTGCCTATATTATTTATACTTCTGGATCTACAGGAAACCCAAAAGGAGTAGTTGTTAGCCACAAAAATATTGGTAACTATATAAACTTTGCGGCTAAGAATTATAACGAAGATAGTGGAGAAGGAGCACTTCTTCACACCTCTATAGGATTTGATTTAACATTAACAAGTCTTTTAGTACCGATAGCGCAAGGTAAAATAGTTTTCGTTAGTTCATCTAAGGCTATAAATAATTTAAGTAAAGACATTACTTCTAAAAAGGTTAACTTTACAAAACTAACACCATCTCATTTAAAAATGCTAGAGTACGATTCAAATTTGAAGGAAATTTCCTTATATTGCACCAAATGGATATTAGGGGGCGAGGCTCTAAATTATGAAATGCTTCAAGCGTGGCAATTAGCTTCAAAAGATAATATTTTCATTAATGAGTATGGCCCAACTGAAGCTACAGTGGGATGTACTACCTATATAGCAGATAACAGAGTATTAGAAGGAATTGTGCCTGTTGGTAAACCAATCGATAATACTCAGGTGTATGTCTTAAATAAAATAGGTAGACCAGTTCCAAGTGGGGTTTTGGGCGAAATATATATTGGTGGTCTAGGAGTAGCTAAAGGATATTTAAATAATCCCGAATTAACAAAGGAGAAGTTTATCTATAATCCTTATATACAGAATGAGAGTAAATTATATAAAACTGGGGATATTGGTTACTACTTAGAGGATGGAAATCTAGTTTATGTTAGAAGAAATGATGACCAACTAAAGGTTAGGGGGCATAGAATTGAACCAGCTGAGATAGAAAAAGCCCTTCTAGCTTGTGAAGGAATTCTAGACTCAAAGGTAATGTCTTACAAAGACAATAATAATATTGAAATTCTAGTCGCATATATAATTACTGCGGAAATGAAAGAATTAAAAGAAATAAAAAGTGTTTTAAGACATAGTCTTCCTGAATATATGATTCCTGATAAGTTTATTCAAATGAAAGAGTTTCCTTTAACTTTAAATAAGAAAATTGATAAAGATCGACTTCCAAAGCCTGGTACAAATAATAATATTAAAAAAATGATCAAGCCTAAGTCTATCATAGAAAAAGAAATTGCAGATATCTGGGAGAAAGCATTAGAGATTAATGAAATAAGCATTTATGATGATTTTTTTGAAATAGGTGGACACTCATTAATAGCAATTAAGATTTCATGGCTCCTAAAAGAAAAATATAAAGTATTAATAAAAGTACGTGATATTTTCAAGTATTCTACTGTGGTAAGTATATCTAATTATATAGAAGAACTTTTATCAAAAAATAAAAATGAAGAATTATTAACAATCAAAGCAATTAGAAGACAATGAATATCCGAGTAGGAGGAACAAAGAAAATGTAAAATGATTCTTCAACTACGATACAAGAAAAATACATGAGCCCAAATTCGTTTAATAACAAAGAATGTAGTTTCTTAATCAGACAATAGAAGAAAAGAATTTTTACCCTATGCCATTTGCAATATCAAGAACTATTGGTCTCCCGTCAAGAAAATAGACGCGGGTTTTGACTCGCTTTTTAGTGAAACCGCTACCGCTCTTCGCTTGGTCGGAAAGCTGGGAACAGCGGTTCCTTATTTAACCGCTGTTCCCGGTCTTCAATTTCTCACAAAACCATTCTGTACGCAAAAGGGTAATGCTGTATTTTTTATAAGCGTCTGGGGCCAGGAGCTGAGCGTCGATTATTGACGACTTGAAATGTAAAATATATAAAGTTTTAACATTATACGGCTGTTTTAGGTCAAATTGAATGTTAACTCATAGGTATTTAGTAATGGTCTTGCTAAGGTAATTTGTGCATAATATAGGATTTGTTCTTTGTTTAATCCCATTGAAGTACATGCTTCCCATATTCCTTAACAGGCTTCAGAACTGAGTATAGTTTTCCTAGATCTTCTGCATTTGCTTGTTCTAATGAATCTTTGCAACCACTTGCTGCATCTAATAAGTGAGGAACCAAATTTATTGGAAACTCTAAGTATTGAAGTACACCGGTTACATGAGTTAGTGCATTTTTTCTTCTCTCTACCGCATTACCAGGAACAAGCTGAGTAGTGTTACCTTGCTTGTTAGGTGATTGGCGTTGACTTGGTTGGTTGTTAGTAGAACGGTTAGAGTTTTGAGAACCGGTTTTTGCTGGCAATGCCCAATTAGGTAACTTAGGAGTATTGAAATAACCAGTTAAATACTTTTCTTGGTTATTAATTTTAAACTTCCCACCTACGTAATGTTCACCATTTTGATTAAGAGGGACCCAAAATGAATTTAAACCATATAGATAACGACCAATTCCCCACTTAGCGCCAACTCGTTTCAGTGCGTTAGAATACCCTCCCTTGATTTCTTCAATGTCGGGTATATACGCTACATCTTCACGAGAAACCAATTCGTCTCCAATTTTCAGAGACAAACGCCGCATCATCTCACAAGATATGATTCATACGGGAATTTAATGATATTGCACGAGTCTGTTCACCGCCTCATTTATATGAAAAATCATGAGAAAATAGAAGTGCTACTAAATGCACTAAAATTAGATACAAAGCAACTTCAAAAGCTTAATAAATTGCGTGAGCAATGTCTGAATGAAACAATCTGATTCAATATTCCATCTTGCATATACATAAAAATTGAATGAATTAGATTAGTTGGAACGCCGTATGCTGGGAAACTCGCCCGTACGGTGTGAAGTGGGGGAAAAGCTAGCGATAACTTCAAAAGCTTACCTATCACTTTAAGAAGGACCACTAAAAATAATCAACGTTTGTTATGAAACGGTAGACTAAATCACAACAAAAGAATCCACTTTGATCAATCTTCTTTCAAAATGGATTCTTTTATTTTTGGGTAATATAAGAGTTAAAGAGGAACTTTTCATCTTGCTCATTTTCAACGTGTGCCTTTAAATCTCTTCTATTATATATACTCTCCAAACAACTCCGGTTTCCAACTATGAATAGCATGGTTTTCTATTGCGAATACTTTCTCTAAATAGATTTCCGTTGTTTCTAACCGTTCATGTCCCAAGCTTCTCATAATGTCATAATTAACGCAAATAACCAGCGTTCCTTAAAACAGCCAAAATCTTAATACAACAAGGGTTTTGGCTGTTTTTATTTTCTCTATAAGTTAAGGGAAGAAGGATTAACGCAAAAACACCTGAAAATCGTTCAAAGATGAAGGAATAAAGGAAGAAAAGTTGTTTTAGATGGTGTTGAACCTGAATGCAGGGGTTTTGAAGAATCACATGCGTTCATTCTGGAAGGGATTAATCCTCTTTTTTTGAACTTCTTTAACTCCCATGAAAATAAAAAAATGCTCAAAATCGAATAAATTGCATAACAAAAGAGATACCTAAAATTATGACGACACTTGCCTTACATATAATGTTTTTTATACTAAGTGCCTCTTAATTGGATATTTATGTTAATATATAAATAAGATTGTGAAGGTTTACACTTAAACTAACGGTGCAGCGCGACAAGTTTTGTTATAAGCACTAATGTGTGAAAAAACAAGGGATTTCTTCGGAAATCCTAACTTTATAACCGAGGATAGAAATGATAAAACCATGTATTTTGAAACTATCCCATTAAGATTCCTGCATGCGTCATAATGGACAGATTATGGGGTCTGAAGCTCAGGTAAAGTCGGCAGAACAAAGGCTGAAGCCACTCCTCAAGGAAAAGGTATGCCAATGGATATGCCGGATGGCTGAAAAACTAAATATGGTGAGAATTTTCTTGTGGAAAAGAACAGACGAACTTCCGGAGGTACAGGTCTAAAGTTAGAACATAAGGAAACTTGTGTACCATCCAACGATGGAGTGAGTGACGTAGAGTAAAAATTGCTTCTATGAAACACGTTATACCGAACAATGGCGGTATCCAGCTCACAGGCTTACAGGAAGCACCTAAGTTTAGAAAAAAATATAGCTAGGTTGTAAGGGACTTGGAAAGTAAGGAACGTTGACTCAAGGGCTGTCACCCGAAACGGTTGCTATAAGCGGTATGGCGAAATGCATTTGTCCTTATGAGGGTAGGGGTACGACCAGTGAAAGCTCTGTAATGGAGGTGGAGGAACAGCCCCAAGTCTAGCGATAAGTAATAATTATTTTTCAACTGTGCATTGCACCGGTCGGGTAAGAACGTGGGAACATCACTTCAAAAGGAATGATGCCACAGTGCAAGCTCTTCGATATTGGGATTATTACGGGATGACAGACACCTTTGCAGACTTACATCAACGAGCCAAAAATAAAGAATCATTCCATCTGCTATACGACATCATCACGTCGAGGAACAATATTTTATTAGCGTATCGAATAATTAAGTCAAATAAAGGGTCAAAGACCCCTGGAACAGATGGTAAAACTATTGTAGACATAGAGAAACGTTCGGAGTACGAATTAGTACAAGAAATACAAAGTAAGCTTAAAAATTATCGCCCGAAGAAGGTTAGACGTAAACTAATCGAGAAAGATAATGGCAAGATGCGACCTTTAGGTATCCCATGCATCCTCGATAGAATCATACAACAGTGCTTTAAACAAGTGTTAGAGCCGATTGCGGAGGCTCATTTTTATAAACATAGCTACGGATTTAGACCTTTACGGTCTACTCATCATGCGATGGCGAGAATTCAATTTCTAATTAATCGGTCGAAACTACATTACGTTGTAGATATCGATATAAAAGGATTCTTTGATAATATCAATCATACATTGCTTATTAAGCAGTTATGGAATTTAGGTATTCGGGATAGACAGGTCCTAGCCTGTATATCTAAAATGCTAAAAGCAGAAGTGGATGGAGAAGGTATTCCGACAAAAGGCTCTCCACAAGGTGGCCTACTTTCACCGTTGTTGTCTAATATTGTACTAAATGAATTGGACCAATGGGTAGCGGATCAATGGGAACTATTTCCCCTTCATAAATCACTTAAAACTAGAGGTCAACTTCTTGCAAAGAATCGCACTCACTTAAAAGAAGGCTACATAGTTAGGTATGCTGATGACTGTGTGCCACGAAAGCAAACGAAGTTTGCTTAAAAAGTAAACTTTGTAAGCTATGCTGCACTTAAGATGAGAGAAGGCCTCTCGCAATCGCTATACAGGTAGAGATTGCAAACCGCCCTAAGGTGCTATAGTCAAAAGCTATGGTATTGAGCGTTAGGGGAAAAGGCAGAGCATGACTCTGTCAGGTATGTATTAAGGAGACGAAAATCATTGAACCGCTGATGAAGTATCGAAAGCGTAGAGATGTCATCAAAACTGAGGGGGAGTCGTTAACTCAGGATAAGTTCGGAGGAAACCTGTTTACTGTCCGTTCGGTGACCGGTATAAAGGCGGCGTGAACTTAATACAGGCTTTTGTGTGGAACGTGGGAACCTACGACATGGATGCTAAGGGAGAAATTTCAAGTGGAAGCCCCACAAGAATCAGAGTACCAATGCCATGTATAGGGGCGGAATAACTCGTAGTAGCAATGAAATCTCCTAACGGAGATGGAGCAAAGGGGTTATATTATTCAGTTTTATAAACAAGTCAACCAACAAACTGGGAGGAACTTATGCATAAAACAAAGCCGTATGTTATATCCAAAAACGTAGTATATGAAGCTTTTCTAAGAGTTAAAGCAAACAAAGGGTCAGCAGGAATTGATGAGCAATCCATAGCAGAGTTTGAAGAAAATCTCAAAGATAACCTGTATAAAATATGGAACCGAATGTCATCTGGCAGTTATTTTCCTCCAGCTGTTAAAGCTGTAGAAATACCCAAGAAAGCTGGGGGTACAAGGACACTTGGAATTCCAACTGTGTCGGATAGAATTGCACAAATGACAGTGAAATTATATTTTGAACCTTCGGTAGAGCCATTCTTTCATGAAGATTCCTATGGATACAGACCGAAGAAAAGTGCCATTCAAGCGTTAGAGATCACTCGGAAAAGATGTTGGAAGTACAATTGGGTACTTGAATTCGATATTAAAGGTTTATTCGATAATATAGACCATGATTTATTAATGAGAGCGGTAGAAAAGCATACAAAAGTCGAGTGGATAAAGGTATACATCAAAAGATGGTTAAGAGCCCCGTTTCAAACGAAAGAAGGAATAATAGAACGTATCTCTGGCACACCGCAAGGTGGGGTCATAAGTCCGGTATTAGCAAATTTATTTCTTCACTATACGTTTGATAAATGGATGGCAATCAATCATCCTAACAATCCATTTGCTAGATATGCAGATGACGCAGTCATCCACTGTCAGACAGAGGAAGAAGCGAAGAAGTTACTTGAATCTCTAAACGAGAGAATGAATATATGTAAGCTCGAACTTCATCCAACTAAAACCAAAATTATTTATTGCAAGGATGCAGATAGAAAAGAAGAGCATGAAAATATATCGTTTGATTTTCTAGGGTATACGTTCAGACCGAGACTGTCGAAAAACAGGTGGGGAAAACACTTTGTGAATTTCACTCCCGCTATCAGTAATAAATCCAAGAAATCAATCCGACAAAAAGTAAGAGGTTGGAAACTGCAATTGAAGGCAAATAAGGAACTCTTTGACTTATCGATGATGTTTAACTCAGCTATTCAAGGATGGATTAATTACTATGGGAAGTTCTACAAATCCGAAATGTATGCTAGTTTAAGGCATATTAATAAAGCCTTAATCATGTGGGCAAGAAAGAAATATAAAAGACTTGCTCGTCATAAGAAAAATGCGGAACGTTTTATGGGTAGGATTGCTATTCAGAATCCTAAGCTCTTTAAACATTGGGAACTAGGTATTAAGCCTACGGCTGAATAATGGGAGCCGGATGAATTGAGAGGTTCACGTCCGGTTCTGAGAGGGGCTACTGGGGAGGTTCCAGTGGTCTACTTGCCTTAAAATCATTTGTCGAGATTGGAAAACTGCTGAAAAGTGGTATCATGCGGTTAAGCTTTATCTAAAAGAACGTTTAAAACTTGATATTTCACCAGAAAAATCGAAGATTATTAATCTGCGTAAGCATGAGTCTGCTTTTCTTGGCTTCACAATACGTGCCAATCGCAAAGGAAAAAAGCGAGTTGCACATACGTTTGTCAAAGCTGAAAAGATGCAGAAAATTAAAGCGGATGCAAAGAAACGATTAGAAATACTCCGAACATCGCCAACTACTCAAAATGCTATGCGCTTTAATAGTTTTGTCTTAGGGTTACACAATTATTTTAACAGAGCTACTCACGTCAACTTAGCGTTCTCACGACTTGCCTACGAACTAGGTGCATCTATGTACAATCGTCTTAAACCTATCGGTAAATATGAACATCCTAACAACCCGCCTCCTGTCTATAAAAAGTTCTATGGCTTAGGCTCTAAAACGTATAAAATCGCCGGGTTATACCTCTTCCCTCTCGGGATCATCAAAACTAAAAATGTGATGGCTTTTACTCAAAGTATAACCCCATTTACCGAAGAAGGTCGAGTACAAATATCTACACGGTTGAGTAAAGATATAAAACAGGAAATAGTATTGTTAATGGAATCAAACATACCGACACGAAGTGTCGAATATATGGATAATCGGATTAGTCGATACAGTATGAAGAAAGGGAAATGTGAAATAACTGGCATGTTCCTACAAGCACAAAACGTACACTGCCACCATTATATACCTAAGCATCTTGGTGGAAACGACAAATTCAATAATTTACGTATCCTCCAAAAAGAGGTACATGAATTAATCCATATGACAGACAAAATTAAGGCGAATACTCTCATAAGAATTTTGGGTATCACTGAATCGATGTTAGAAAAAATCAATAAATATCGAGAAAAATGTGAGCTAGAAATAATCAAATAACCCAAATCAACATGAGTAACTTGAAACTTATAATTAATAATACCATCGCTAGATGGAACGCGGAATGCTTGGAAACTGGCACGTTCCGTGCGGAGTAGGGGAAAAGCTGGAGATAACATCAAATGCTTACCTATTACTAACGTTTAGTGCAACAAGGATTATCGTCAGATTTACAACGCTAAGTAAAGAAATGTTACCAAACGAGGGTTTGGTAGCTTTTTAACTTTAATTAGCGAAATAATACAACTTATAAAATCGAATAATTGGATATTTATGTTAAAATGAATGGAAAAAGTGTCTTTAATTGGGGTGAAACTTTTGAAGAATACCAAATTAAGAATTGTATGGATTATTCCTAATGTTTTTTGTTACCTAATGGTAATTATTTTTTCAATTTTTGTAGCTTTAAATGCAGAAGGTTTACAAGAAATAAGCCGACTGGGTATATGGGTATTTATAATGATTATTCTTTTCTTAGTATCCATTTTTTGTAGTTTTCGAATCTGGACATGGATAAGAGAAGGGAAATTGTAATAATTCTTTTAAGCTAACTTGGCTTTAACACTACAAACATTCCCAAACACCGCTTTGGGAACTTTAATATAAACAATTGAGCCATTCCAACACTCAACATTAACCTTTTATTGAGATGTGTTTTAGAAATCGATAAACTATTTATAAACACTATATAAGGAGTTATTCTATGCCACAAATTCCATTGCATTACTTTGAAACGCCTCCAATTCCAGCTCCAGTTTATTACGTTACCACTGCTTATATTATTTTTTTATTTCTATTTGTCTTTTTTAGAATTATTGTTTTTAATTTCGATTTTTAAAAAATATTAAACGTCATTTAAGCATTGGGTACGATATTTCTCTCTTTTTCTTTACGAGCGTATGGTTAATCTTTTTATACACACAAGACTTTATTTATTACGGCTACGATTCCCCTACCTTAATTTTAGCTGGCACGGCTTATATGGCTTCAATTTTAGATTTTATATACAACTATATTTTATATAAAAAAAATACAAGTAATGAACGAATCTGAACAAAATTAGAGGAGATAGACTATGAGTGAATACAATATAAATTTTGCAATTAAATAACGTTCCGAAATGAAAGTTTGGGAGTACATTAAAAGACCACAAAATATTGTGAAATCAACATTTTGTGGCTTTTCCTATGAACATTATTTATAAACGTTTTTATGCAAGTTCTTTGTAAGTTAGTTACAACAAAGGTTTGGAATCATTTTGAACAAGGCGTAAAAAAGATTGTGAAGTATTGTACTTAAACTACCATGAAAATTAGTTTCTTCAGGAAAAGAAAAATGACAATACAAAAAGACCCCTGCTTAATCGTTTAAAAAAAGAGGAGAGCGTAAATAAGTCTATGGATGACGGTTGACTGGATTAAGGTCAGTATCAGTATGACACTTCCTAACTATTTTCATTCTCTGTGGTGAAGCACGGATTTTGCGCTTCATGGATGGCTAACGGGTACTTTAGTTATAGATCATGGGTTGCAAATGCATCTCTTTTTTTCTTGTTGAACTAATGTCACAGGGTGAAACAATTGTGATTATTAACCGTAGAATAATAATATAAGTATTCTGCATTGAATGGGAGGTAATGTTATTGTGTTTGGTATTGAACCGATAGTCTGGCTTAAGTTGATCTTCGTGATAGTAATTTTTTCATTATTGTTTATTATTTTTGGTTCAGTTATGAGAAGGTGGTTGAAAGTTGAAAAGAAGAAGCGTTTTTCACATAACCACGTGAATGACAAACACCAAGAAATCGATTGGACGATTAGAATGATTTTCATCGCTTTTATAATATTGGGATCTTTTATTAATGTCACTCGAGATTATACAGAACGAATTTGGTTCTTAGAGTCATGGTATTTATTATTCGGTTTAACTATATTGTCCGAGGCAGTTCGAGCATTGATGGAATGGAAATATGCGGATAATAAAAAAGCATATATTTTTACTATGAGTCGATTAGTATTTGGCATGATATTAGTAATTTCAATATTAAGAACTAACTTTTTTGGTATGTTTTAACGAACTTTGTTCTTCAACTACCGGGTGCTTTACTTGTGCGAAATGTTTCTAGTTTAAATGGAGGGTGGTCACATCTCTCTGGTAAAGGCTAGACAGTTCCTTTGGAACTGAAGGGTTATATCGAAGAGTCAAATGATAAAGTAACGTTTTGAAGGGCTCTATCTTAGTCGAATAGCATTAGATTTAGTAAGAATGATCGTGTTATAAGCTCGGCGAAAAGGCGTGAGAATTTACCGTAGCAGTTCGGCTGACGAAAGCCTACCCGCGGGGGTGGTGTAAATCATGATGCTTGAGTTGAATGAATATGGTGAGAATGCATTATGCCCTACAAGAAAGGGGTTGCTGACGAACTTCCGAATGTACAGGTCTACAAGCACGATACATAGAAATGTGTATATCACCAAATGTGAGGTTAGCAGTGGATGAGTAAGAATAAGTAATATGAAAATCCATGATATGTTACAGGCATATGAACGGCTAACAGGCTTAGAGGAAGCACCTAAGTTCTTTCTATAATAGATATAATTCAACATTGTAAGCTGATAACGTGGAGGGCTTACTTCCGAAGAAACGTTGATAAGGAAAACACTAGCGAGAATAGCTACTGTATAACTTATCTTTGTATCAGTGAAAGTGGTGGCACAGTACCAATGAAATGTCTAATCCACATGGAGGGATAGCCACTAGACTAATGAAGAATCACTTAATCATTTAAGGCAAATCTTTATCGGTTAATAAGGTTCCCGTAAGACTAAAAGAGGTTCACCTCCCAAGGGAGGCACCGACTTATTGAAACGGAAGAATTGAGACACGGAAGGTATTCCAATAACAAAAGTGTTAATGATTAAATTGAATTGAATTAGTTGGAACGCCGTATGCGGTTAACTCTCCAGTTCCCTCAATTGGAGAATGTAGTTTAATCCATTTATAAATGGTTACTTCTGAAACACCATATTCGCTGGCTAGTTGATTGACCGAGGTACCCGAACGATAAAGCTCGACTACTGTTTGTTTAAATTCATTATTGTAATTTTTTTTACTTATGGTCGGACACGTCCTCTCGTAATTTCAATTTTATTGATTTAACTGAGATGTGTCCTCTCATCTATATTACATCCAATATGCAATCAGATTTTATGATTTAGGTAATCTAGAATCAATTTGTTATTAGGGGCATTAAAGTCTTTGTTGCGTACATAATGTGGATTTATATATTGCTTTGTAGTGCTTAAGCTTTCATGGCCTAGTAACTGTCTAATGACGTCTATTGGGGTACCTTGATCTGCCATTATGGTTGCAAAGGTACGTCTTAGTCCATGTACAGTTATAATTGGTAGTCTGGCTATTTCCAAGTATTTTTTTAATAAAGTATTTATTTCTTTATTAGTAAAGGGTTTATTATCATCTGACAAAAATACAAAATCACTTGATTTTCTGTTACAATTTATTGTGTACTTTTTTAATGCCTTTCCCATTTCAATTCTTAAAAACAACAATCTTTCTACTTTGGTTTTGGTCTTATTAAGAAAGAGTGTATCGTTGGTACCATCTATTTCTTCACATTTTAATTTAAGTATTTCACCAATTCTACAACCAGTTGAAATTAAAGTTAAAAATAGATTAACATCTCTCTCTAAATTGTCTGAATGGACATGAATTGTGTTTAGCAACTTTAAGATATTCCCTCGAGTTAGGACTGTAAAATACTTTTTTTCTTCTAAATAATCTTTCAGTTGAAATTCCAAAGTATACATAGGGTTTGAAAAATTGTAATTGTGTTCTAGAAATTTGAAAAAACTCATTAAGGCTTTATAATTATCTTTCAAAACATTAAATCCTTTATGTTTAATAAGTGATAAATAATTGTCGATTATTTTACTATTAATCGGAAAATATCTGATTATTCTACCATTAATGTCAATTAATTTAGAGACTTTGTCCAAATAAATTAAGTGAAGGTCATTTTCCATTTCTTCTGATAAGTATTTGAGAAATTTTTTTAAATATAAGGTATAAGTATAGAGAGTAGATTTGGCTAAGCGTACATTTTTTTTGTAAATTTCAAGTTCTTCTAAAGCTGTATTCATTTTAATCCCCCGTTTATAACATTTAAGAGTTTTTCAAACGGGAAAGGAAACTTATTCATAATAGCATCTCTTAAATCTTCCCCACGTAATTTTGTATATGTCATAGTGGTTTTTGGATCAGTGTGACCTAAAATCTCAGTAAGAAGGTGTTCTTTAACGCCAATTTTAAGACAATATACGGCAAATGTATGTCTAAAAGAATGAGATGTGATATAAGTGAGCTCAGGTAAATGGTCTCGTATACGATCAACGGTATTTTGAATAGTCCTAATAGGAAAATTTCTGTTTCTTATAAGATTCTCATCTCTCGCAAAAAGATATCCTTCACATTGAGGGTCCCATTCTTTCATCCCACTTTTTTGTAAATAATATAGTATTTCATCTTTAAGTTGAGGGAACATAGGGACAATTCGTTTCTTATTTCCTTTACCTAATATATAAATTAAATTATTTTCAATATCAAAATCTTTTACTTTAACAATTGATATTTCACTTACACGGCAACCAGTCAGTAGTAAAAACATAATTATTGCTCTACATCTAATTGGTTTAGATAATTTCTTAGTGGTCTCCAAAACTTTAGGGATATCTTCTTCTTTAATATACCTAGGTAGTAAGGAAGTTTTTTCTATTGTGAACTTATGACGAAAATCTTTATTTGAAAAATCCATATCATAAGTAAACTTTAATAGACTTTTTATAATGGCATTATATTTATTAATGGTTCTAACAGAGTACTCTTTATTTTCTATACTATCTTTAGTGATTATTTCATTTAATATAACTTCGTTAAATTCGTTAATTTTTAATGAAGGATAAGTACTTGAAATGTATGATTTAACTCTTATTAGAAAGTTATTATAAGTTTTGGCTGTTTCTTTAGATCTTTTATTAATTTTTACTAATGTTTTAAGGTGTTCTAGATATTTATCTATCACAAAAAGAACGGTTTCATTATTTTCAATAGACTTTTTAACACTCGAGAATTCATCGTTAGATGTTTCAAGGAATTTTAAAAAAGCTGTCTCGGAAATACCTAGTTGAGTACATATTTCTTCAATAGACATATTGGTTTTTCTATTTAATGACATTAAAAATCCTCCAATTAAAATAGTTTTTTGTCTAAAAATATTATTTTTAATTTTTCAATATTCCTGTAAAAATAATAATGGGTAGAAATTAGATGTTTATGGCCAACAATTTCCCTTACTTGTTCCATACTATTTCCGTTATTTAGTGCGTTTGTTATGAAAGTATGTCTTAGTGTTTTAGGAGTAAAACTTTTTTCTTGAAAAGGTTTATTATATTTTCGAAACAAGTTAGATATATTTGAACTCGTTATTTGGTTTCCGAATTTATTTATAAATAAAGAATCGGTTTGATTAATCAGATAATTTTTGCGGATTTTTAAGTACTCTTTAATAAGCGAACAAGTCATGCTTGATATTAACAAAGTTCTTTGATGAGACTTTTTGCTCTTTAATACTATTAGCTTTTCGTGTAAATATACATCATCAATTTTTAAATTAACTATTTCTATCGGTCTGCACCCAGTTTCTAAAATAATGAGGAAGATTGAAATATCCCTTAAAACATTCTTAGAGTATTCAAATATACATTTTATTACTAAGAGAATATCTGACTCATTTGTATATTCATTACACCGTTTAGCATTTTGTATCATTTTAGTTGGTATATTATAAAAAAAGTTTATTTCTTTATTTTCATATAAAAACCTGGAAAATAATCTTACTGCTTTTAAATATTCATAAGCACTGCTAAGTTGAATATTTTCTAAAAGTGATTTTTTAATCAAGTGTTCTTCAAATCTTTTAAAGCTAGTTGACCAAGATTCATTTGTAGACCGAATTTCAGGAATGTAATTTACAAATTTCAAGAAAGTTTTAATATTAACCAACGAACATCTAATGGTCGAATGGGAATATCTTTTTAAGTTCAAAAAAATTTCAAAATCAGTAATGAGAGGAAGAGTAGGATTTTTATTTTTTTTTGAGATGTTTTGTTTTATAGGTAGAATATAATATATCTTTGCTACTTCTTTTTGTGTGAGAAGCTTACAAAACTTATCAAAGAAATACAAATAGGAATTGGCTTCTTTTACATCTAACTCGTTCAGACTAAATAATGTCTCCACTTGTTCCTGTATTTTCATTGCATGAGATAGGTTTAACTTATTTAGTTGAAGATGATTATTTGAGCTGAAAAGAAAGCTGTCTTTTTGACATTCCTTATAAAAGAAATCTACAAATTTCTCGATATCTTTTTGTTTAGTTGAAGATGATCTTCTTCTAAATTCCTCCATGATTTCTCTAGATTGATCTTCTTTGTTATAAGAAAAACTATGTTTAGTTACTTTGTGATCCATTTACGTCTCCCTCCAATGAAGTATTAGTTTGCGATAAATATTTGAAATTTCACTTGATAATGAAGATAGTATGAAGTAAAATATAATTATATAGAATTTATTTATTGGCCTCCACCACGCGGCAGAGGTTTACTTAAAAGCACTTTTAGTAAGTGTTCAGACAATTACCCTTCAAGGGGATTGGTTTGTCCATTTATTCAAAAGTGCTTTTTTGCATTTTGGAAAAATGAAACGGAATCTAGTTCGTAATTGAATTAGACCAAGTATTCATCCTAACTTTGTCCCATTTTTATTAATTCTATACTTGCAGAGAATTTAAGAACCCTGCAAGTTTTTTGGAGGTGTTCAATTGAAAATTAACTATATGTCTTTAAATTATCAGTGGCCACTAGTTTTTAGCTTGAGAATATTACGGATTTACCGATTCATGATCAGAAAACAGTTGGACATTCTAGGGTGCCAATTAGAATATTAATGGAAAATACAAAATGGGAAATTAATTTGGTTGAATATCTAATTAAAAATACTATAAATGAAATGGTCGTTTATTAAAGTATTTGCGAAAATTACAAAATGGAATCCTTTAGCCAAAATATTGGCTAAAGGATTCGTATCACTTTGAGAAAGGTATATTTCACTCAGGTGATGATTAGATGAAAATCAGTAAGATTGAAGTGGACAATATAAAACGATTCCAACAACTAATCAAAGAGGAAATTAGTTTTCCGGAATACCTCAAAAAAAGAGGTTTAAGTAAATATGATAATTTGAAAGAATTAAAATATATTGTAAATAATAATCAATACTTATTGGATGGGTTTTTATCTATCATTTCAATCGGTCTACGTTGCAGAGTTATGAAAGGTCTATTTGATTTAATTGATGATGAAATAGAACTCTTTATTGACTTTAGCAGTAGTCAAATAAGTGATTTTATTAGAAAAAATTTGGAATATAATAGGGAGAGTCAAGTAATATCACAAAGGACTACTTCACAAGAGATGATTTATGATTTAGCGATTGTATTAGACCTTCCATCACGCTATTTAGAAAATACGTCTGCGGAATATGAAATGATTAATTCATTTACAGAATATAAAACTTCTAAAATTAAAAAAATGAATTTGAATGGATTAATTGGAGAAATTCTTTTTGAAATGAATCAGACATCAAGATTAAAAAGAAGAATTTTTGGCGTTAAAATAAAAAACAACTTTTTTGATGCTGGGAATTCAAGACATTTATTTGCTCGAGTGGATATACGCGAGAATTTTTTTACAATTGAAATGCATCTAGTCAATAAAGCGAACATTAATTATCCAGAACTTAAAAAGTTAGAGGAATCTGTAGGTATGAAAAGTGAGATTTTTATTCGGGATGCATTTCTAAGAACCAATCAAAAACTATGTATATTAATTTCAATAGAAGATAATAAAGATCAAAATATTGTTTATCTGAATAAAGATCTTTTATGGAGAAATGTATTATTTGAAATGAAGGACGAAGAATTAACTAAGTTAATGGAAGAAAAGGAAATTAACATTATCTTTTAAAATTACCTTTCTGACTCTTTTGCTTTGTAAAACACAATTAGAAACTTGCTTTAATAATGTTAGCCAAAATATTGGTTAAATGAAAAATATTATAAGATATAGAAACCCTCTTAAGGTAAAAGCCTTAGGAGGGTTTCTTTTGGATAAAGATGTTCAAGGTCAATCAACAAGTAAACGTGATAATGGATTAGCAATATTAAAAGAATGGGAGGAAGAGCTAAAAATGAAAAATCAAATTTGCAAGGTGAAGTTCACGGAGAAAAATGACAGCAAAAAAATAAGTGGTTCTAAATGTTAAAAATGAATAAAGTGATGTGGCTTATTATATGAAGCAAATTGATATCGGCACTTATCCTATTATCTTAACTGCCAATGACATCAGTGAAATTCTTAGAGTCTCTAAACCAACTGCCTATGAACTAATGGAAAAAGATGACTTTCCACTAATTAAAATAGGTAGGTGTAAAAGGGTGTTGAGAGATGAGTTTATTTTTTGGTTAAGTAATCGATAAAATCTCAACGCACAATTATAAAAGGTTAAATGAATGGTCAGACTGGTTACTAGACCACTTGTTTACCTTTTTGTCGCGCAAAAAATATTGGAGGTAATTTATAATTGGCGCACATCAGGAAAAGAGGTAAAACATACTCATATACAATTAATATAGGATATGACCCGTTAACTGGAAAACGTAAACAAATAAGTAAAGGAGGATTCATTAAAAAGAGGGATGCAGAGACAGCAGCTCGGAAGATTGAACTACTACTAGATGAAAACTGTTATATAGAACTGAGCAAAGAAATCTTCTCAGATTATATTCTAAATTGGTTCGATAACCATTACAGTAATAGGATTAAACAAACATCCGCGACGAACTGTAGGTACATTATAGAGAAACACCTCCTACAAGAGAATGTGTTTGCAAACAAAGAAATAGCTAAAGTTACTACGGCGGATATTGATTTATTCTATAACCAAAAATTACAAGAAAAATATAGTACGAGTTACATTCGGAAAATGCATCAACTATTAAATCAGGCATTTAGCCAAGCTGTTAAATGGAAAAAAATAATGTTCAATCCAGTGGGCGATGCAGATCCACCATCAGTCAAGTACGAGGAAATGTCTATTTGGTCACTTAAAGATATACAGGAGTTTCTTCGAAACTGCAAAGGAGAGCGGCATTATTTAACTTTTTTACTTGCCATCTATACGGGGATGCGAAGAGGAGAGATTTTAGGGCTACATTGGATTGATATAGACTTAGAACAAAAAGTAATTCATGTGAAAAGATCGTTAGCACATGTCCCTAAAAAGGGTTATGTTTTCACATCATTGAAAACGAAAAATTCCAAGCGACAAATCCCTATTCCAGAATTCGTTCTCAATGAATTAGTTTTGCAAAAAAAACGAATAGAAGAATGGAAGGAGCTAGTGGGAACTGTATTTGCCGACCAAGACCTAGTCATTTGCACAAATACAGGAAGCCTACAAGATCCACGCAATGTTGTTCGAGTAATGAAACGTATTGTAAAGACCGCCAAGGTACCAAATATTCGTTTCCATGATATTCGACACACCCATGCATCCATTCTTATTTCGGTAGGTATAGATATCGTTAAAATTTCTAAACGATTGGGTCATGCAAATCCAAAAATAACATTAGAATTCTATGCGCATTTATTACCGAACACGGATAATGACATCGCTGATACTTTTCACCAGACTATTCAAAGTCAAACAAACTAATACAGTGAAAATCTTGCGGACAAATTGCGGACAAACTTTAAAATTTGAGGTATATGCTTAGGAAATCTAATCAAAGAATAAGCCTGTAAACATTGATATTTCAACGTTTACAGACTTATGGTAATGATGGTCTCGACAAGTCTCGAACTTGCGACCCCCACCTTGTCGAGGTGGCGCTCTCCCAACTGAGCTACAAGACCGAATTTCAAGACAGATGTTAATGAAAGCAATAACTCTTGCTACCACTATAGTTATTATATAAGTTTGAGCCCAATACTACAATACCTTTTGTTGAAGAACTGGTCAGTTTGTTTTATGGAATTGACTCTATATCTAAATGATGGTATATTGTAAATATTCTTATAAAAGGTGTGGTGTAGTATGTCAAAAGTAGGTATGAACTAATACTAATTTAGTTTAATAAGGCTTTTTGTAACTGGTTTTATTTCAGTTTATTAAATATGCCTTTTTTCACAGTGTTTACTTAACAGTGTGAATACCTACCTAGAGACTGCTTCCTTTTCCATATACTCGTTTAACATAATTGTATGTTAAGACGAAGAGCATGGCGGGATTTGTCCTGTCATGCTTTTTTTCTTTTGTTCATTTTTGTTGACGATGAAAATGCCTTGTAATACGCAAGGCTAATGCCCGCAGGAGCTTTCTATCCATTTTTCGGTTTCACCGTGAAAATGGAAAGGTAGGAGAGACTCTTGCGGGTATTTTCTAATTTCATTCAGTAGGGGTTCAAACCCCTACTGAATGAAATTAGAGCCTCCGGCGGATGTCACAGATTTTGAATTGAGTAAGCTCAATTCAAAATCTGGACGCAAATCCGCCAAGGCGAATTTGATTAGTTAAGGAGGAATACACATGAAAACAATGACTTATGAAAAATTACAATATAACGAATTAAAGGAAATGGTGAAATTCTATTGTGTAAGTAGTTTAGGGAAGGAGTTACTGGATAAGCTTCAACCAAGCTCAAATAGTAAAGTGGTTAAAATTAGATTAAACGAAACGACTGAAGCGAGGAAGTTACTGGATGCAGAGAGTCATCTTCCACTGAAAGGAATTTCAAATATAAGTCATCAGATGGAAAAGCTAGAAAAAGGGATGATACTAGGTCCCTCTGAATTAGTAGCAATATCGGACTTCTTAAGAGGTTGCAGAACAATAAAGAAGTTTATGATAGATAAAGAGTTTTTTGCTCCAGTATTACATTCCTATTCCCATTCGATGATGGAATTTAAGGATATAGAAGAAAGTATTAATCACTCAATTAGTGGAAATAGAGTGGATTCGGATGCTAGTAAAGATTTAAAGCGAATTCGAAATCATATTGCTAAAACAGAAGAAAAGATAGAAGAGCGTTTAAATAAATTTCTAAAAAGCAGTGCCAATAAAGAATATATTCAAGAATTCTTTATAAGTAAAAAAGATGATCGTTTTACGATTCCTATTAAAGCTTCTTATAAAAATCAGGTGGAAGGAACGATTATAGAATCTTCTTCTAAAGGGTCAACTGTATTTATTGAGCCAGCTGCTATTTCCAAGTTAAATGCAGAATTAGCAATGCTTAAATCGGACGAATCAATGGAAGAGTATCAAATTTTAGCGACTATTTCCGGAGCTATTTATGAAGAAGTTAGACAAATTAACATTAATATCGAATTAATAGGTCAATATGACATGATTTTTGCAAAAGCGAAGTATAGTAAAAGGATGGGTGCAATGGAGCCAAAGTTAAATAACCATGGCTATATCAAGTTGAAGAATTGCAAGCATCCTCTTTTGCAAGGGACTATTGTTCCGCTAGACTTTGAAATTGGAAAAGACTATCGTAGCTTGATTATCACGGGACCTAATGCTGGTGGGAAGACAGTAGTACTGAAAACGATAGGCATACTAACACTAGCTGTCATGTCGGGTTTTCATATTGCGGCAGATGAAGGGACGGAAATAGCAATTTTCGATTGTATATTTGTGGACATAGGTGACAATCAAAGTATTGAAAATTCACTTAGTACCTTCTCGTCCCATATGAAAAACATCTCCGAAATTATGAGTGCCTCGACGAATAACACACTTCTCCTTTTTGATGAAATCGGAAGTGGTACTGAACCGAACGAGGGTGCTGCTCTAGCAATTGCTATACTTGAAGAATTTTATCAGATGGGATGTATTACAGTTGCGACAACTCACTATGGTGAAATTAAACGTTACTCGGAAATTCACGGTGATTTTATGAATGCCGCGATGCAATTCAACAGTGAAGAATTGGAGCCAATGTATAAACTTTTAATTGGTAAGTCAGGAGACAGCAATGCTCTATGGATCTCTAGGAAAATGAATTTACGTGAAAAGGTACTGCAAAAAGCACAGCACTATATAGAAAATAAAAACTATGATTTAGAACTCGTGAAAGAAAGTAAAATAAGAAAGCCAGTACAACCTACTATTCAAGAAGTTACAACTTATGAATTCGAAGTGGGAGACAGAGTGAAATTAACTGAACAAGATGACTTTGGAATTGTTTATGCGAAAAAGGATAGTCTTAATAACATTTTAGTGTTCTACAAAAATGAAATAATTAAGGTAAATGCAAAGAGATTGGAACTTGAAGGAAAAGCAATCGATTTATATCCAAAAGGATATGATTTAAATTCTTTATTTCTTAGTTATGAAGAACGAAAATTCCAACATGATATGGAAAGGGGGTCTAAAAAAGCTTTTAAAAAAGTTTCGCTGGATATTAAAAATAGGCTTAATGAATAGTTGTTTTCCTATCGTGGATGCATTTTCAAAGTTCCACATGGCTCTGGTCTCGTTTAACTTTTGCTAAAAGGTCTCATATGTTAGATAATTGAATGTAAGTTGAATTAGAGAGCTAAAAGAATTTATCAAAGGAGGAATTTGGAATGGAAGAAAATACAGGAAAAGTAGAAGTTGGCGAAATTTTTACTGTACTAGACGAAAACGATCAAGAGCAGGAAATGGAAGTACTAGGTCTGTTAACTGTTGAGGACAACGAATATGCTGCTGTTAGCTTTGTAGACGATATCGAAGGAGAATCGGAAGAGGATATTGACATTTTCTTTTTCCGAGTGGAAGACGACGAGGAATTATCCATGATCGAGAGTGACGAGGAATTCGAAAAAGTATCTGCAGCATTTAGAATAGCTGAAGAAGACTAAAAGAGTTTGTATTGCAAATGAATACAGAAAAAAAGGGAAAAGCTGTTCTAGCTTTTCCCTTTTTGTAATTGTGGTGTTTTGTAAAAATTTCTATTTGAATCTCATTTATTGAGGGTAGCTTAATTTATAGCTTCATACCACGCTATTTTTTCAGTGCCTTCCAATTAGTCTCGGATGAATAAAAATTGGTCCCGTAGTTCTATAAAATTTTAATAAGTGCACTTGGTTATGCAATTCTTGAATTCTAAAAAGCATTTTAAAATTAATCTTGGAACTAAAAAGAAATAGATAGCATCCACTAAAATTCGTTCAAGCGGAAGTATTTCTCCGTTAATAAGAGCATATATACTGATTAGACAGCAAGGCCCTATGGGATTGTAGCGAAAGGGCGCGACTCCAGCCGGATGAGTGAGACAGATGAGCAATCGCAGGCGAACGCGTAGCGTCGGCGATGGCTCATCGCTCACCCGGCGGAAAGCGTCCGCCCTGTAGCGAAAATAATAGCTATAACTAATACGAACTATATAAACAATGCGTTCCTTTCCCGCTTTAATATAAGCAATGCTAGTTTATATAAATGCTGCATATACAAAGTTAAGTAGTGATTTACCGGTCATTTTTGGCTAATCAACAGATCTGACACGAACAATAATCATTTTATTGATAGGAGCGGAAAACGTTCGCCTAAAGCAGAAATCAACTTTGTTCTGATTTTGAGGCTAAGTTATTGAATTATGAAATTGATTAAATAAAAAGTGTAATATTTAGAAAATAAAGAATAATATCTTTTGATTATTATGAAAACGTTTTATAATTGGTATAGACAACTAGTCCAAATAAAATAGTTGAAACCAGAAAGAATACACAGTTCCGAGTCTGGTTTTAAGGAGATATGAATAGTGGTAAAAACGATACTTATATCAAATGTTAGATTAGTGAATCATGATCAAGATTTCATAAGTGATGTATTTCTCGAGGACGGTAAAATCAAAAAGATAGGAAATAATTTATTGCTCGATGCGGATCAACAAATCGATGGTACTTCTAAAGAGTGGATTTTGTTTCCTGGTTTTATTGATATGCATATTCATGGGTCCGCTGGCTTTGACACAATGGATGCAACGGAGGAAACACTTAGAGGGATGGCACGTTCTTTGCTAAAAGAGGGAACGACGAGTTTTTTAGCAACAACGATGACACAACAGGTGAATGCTATAGAGGATGCTTTAGTGAATGTTGGCCGTTTTGAAAGTAATGTTGATGAAGCAGAACTATTGGGGGTACATATAGAAGGTCCTTATATTTCCCAAAAACGAGTTGGCGCACAACCAATTGAACATGTTATAGAACCTTCTATAGAACAATTTAATCGTTGGCAAAAACTAAGTGGGAAACGTATAAAACAAATAACTGTTGCACCAGAAGTAACGAGTGGCTTTAAATTTGTAGAAGCAATTAGTGATCAAGGCGTTGTTGTTTCCATCGGTCATTCAGATGCGACTACTGAAGAAGTTGAAAAGGCTGTAAAGTTAGGTGCTAAGCAAGCCACACATTTATTTAACCAAATGAGCCCTTTTCATCATCGTGAACCGGGAGTAGTTGGGACTGTGTTAATAGAAGAAAAGATTAAAACAGAGATTATTGTTGACTTCTTCCATAGTCATCGGAATGCCGTAAAAATGGCATATCGTTTAAAACATGCGGAAGGAATTATTTTAATTACGGACGCTATGCGAGCGAAAGGATTGCCATATGGAGACTATGATTTGGGAGGACAAATAGTTCATGTTACAGAACATGGAGCACATCTTCCAAATGGTTCTCTGGCCGGTAGTATCCTAACGATGGATCAAGCTGTTCGTAATATTCGAGATGTAACGGGCTGTTCTTTACAAGAGATTGTTTTGATGTCCTCTGGAAATGCTGCTAAGCAATTAAATCTAAAGAATAAAGGATATATCGCAGAAGGTCTGGATGCGGACTTAGTTTTAATGGATAGAAATTTGCAGGTACAAAAAACAATTTGTCGTGGCAATATTGTATTTGAAAAATAATAGTTCCGTTATCAAGAAGGGCGATGAATGGTTTGATAGATAAAAATTCTCATGTCCCCATCTATGTTCAAATACAGGAATTGCTAAAGCAACGCATTCTTCTAGGAGAATATAAGGTTGGAGAGAATATTTCTTCCGAGCGAGAGTTATCTGAACAGCTAGGTGTTAGTCGGATGACTGTCAGACAATCTATTACAAACCTAGTAAATACTAATTTGCTCTATAGAGAAAAAGGAAGAGGCACATTCGTAGCTAATCCAAAGAGGGAGCAGTCTTTACATGGTTTAACAAGCTTTACAGAAGATATGAAAGCAAGAGGAATGAAGCCTAGTAATAAACTTATCCAATTTGAAAAAATGATTCCTTCATTTGATATTGCGAAGGATTTGCAATTAGAGAAGAGGGAAGAAGTTTTCTATGTTGTTCGTATTAGATACGCGGATGAAAAACCAATGGCTATTGAAAGAACATTTATACCAGTTAAAATTTTTCCTGAACTAGATGAAAAGAAAATAATGGGATCTTTGTATACACTAATAGAGACACATCGTCATCAGAAAATAGGAAATGCAATTCAAGAAATTGAAGCTGCTATTTTATCCAAAGAAGATAGTGAGTGTTTGGCAATGGACGATTTGACTGCGGGTTTAATTATTAAAAGAACTAGTTTTCTAATTGATGGTATTCCGTTTGAATTAGTACGTAGTATATATCGTGCAGATCGTTATAAATTTATAAGTGAGATTAATAGGTAATCAAATGCATGCTTATTTTCAAGAGATACAATGTTTATTGCAGGATGTAGCAGAGCGGGAACAAAAGAATATAAAAATAGCCTCCAAAATACATAGCAGAAAGCTTTAGGAAAGAGGGCATATTACAATTATTTGGTTGTGGACACTCTCATCTTTTAGCTCAAGAAGCATATTATCATGCAATACTAAGGCTTGTTAAAATGGTAATAGATGCAGCTCATAGTAACGGTAAAAGTGTAGCAATTATTTCGTCCAATGCACTCTGAAACTAAAGAAGACAATGTGCACTTAAAGGACTCTAGCGTTACTTAAATTCAATCTATATTTTTGGGGGATGAATCGAACATTCGAAGGGTAGACTAATTTGGAAGCGTTAATTGAATGAAAATATAAGGAGGGTTTTGTCATGTTAGAAAAAATGGGAAGCATTGAGGTTGGGGATATTCTTTCGGTGATGGATCGAGACAATCAGAAACAAAAAATTGAAGTAATCGGTTTGCTAACTATAGAAGATAAAGAATACGCGGCTTTTGCATTTGCAGATGATGGGCAAGAAAAGAACGAGAAAGAGGTAGGTGTATTCTTTTACCGAAATGTTGATGGAGGGGAGCTAGCTGAACTAGAAACGGACGAAGAGTATGAAAAAGTATCTGCAACTTTTATGGAAATGTTAGAAGCGGGATAAAAGGAGTACTAAAGTTTCAAGAAAAGTCCCTTTAAGGAAATATTAATGGATTGGCAAATGCCGAGTTAATTTCATAAATAGTATTTAATAATTAAAATACGAACAATTCTTAATTTATTGATTGGAGAGACAGGCGGCGACTCCAGCGGTGATGAACTATCGCTCACTCTGCGGAAAACGTCCTCCTATAGCGGAAATCATTCTGATTTATGAAAAGTAGCTTATACATATTCTACATTTCACTTTAATATTGTTCGTGTTTTATACTCTAAATTTGAATTATAAAATTGATTCACTTATAAGGTTTTCTACCTAATTTAAGTATTAGATAGAAAATCTTTTTTTATTTCAATGGAATGTTTCTACGCTATCATTCATAGACTCTATAGAATTGCTTCCAATTGCCATTAGAAAGGGAATCATGAAAAAACGATTTCATTTTACACAGTTTAGAGCCCAACTCAAACACCACTGAAATAGGGGGATTATATTGGTTAATTTAAAGAAAGTTGGTTTTACATTATCATCTTCCGTATTAACATTAGGCATGTTGTCATCCATTGCATATGCTTCTCCAACAGGAAATGAAACACCACAAAAAATACAAATCCAAGTAGCTGCTACCGAAAAAGTTTACACCAAGAATGATTTAATCAAGAAATTTCAAGCATTATTTCCAAAACAGTTTGACTATTTAACAGCGAGTGATTTTCAAATGGGAACCGGTTACTACTATTATGATGATAAAGAGGTTCGGTATAATTTATCCTTCAATAAGTTACTAAATGGAAAATCCTTGTACGGTAGTGTTGGATTTGTAGGAGAAAATTTAGAAATTGAATCGTTTTACTTTCAACCAACGAATGAAAAAGATGCACTATTTCCTGCAAAAGTATCCAAAGAAGAAGCAAGAAAAATTGCAGATCAATTTATGCAAAAATTTATTGCCGATCAAGAATATCAACTAGAAACAGACTCTTTCGATTATTATCCACAACAAATTTTAACAGAGCCCATTCGTTATAACTTTTCCTTTACTCGCACCAAAAACAAAGTACCCATTTCTGATCAAAGAATTGAGATAACTGTTCTAGGAAATGGCGAAGTGACTAACTTTTACATGAGCCCTTATAAAAGATCTGCTACCTTTGAAGCTACTAAACAATTAATAGATAAAGATAAGCTATTAAAGAAAGCGAAAGATAATCTTGCTGTTGAATTACAATATCAATTAGATATGGACTACAGAACAGGTGAACGCCGTGTTAAGCTCGTTTACCAACCATCTTCCAAAACACAAGGAATTCAAGCTTCTACTGGTAAGTGGCTTACTTCAAATGGTTACTTAGAAGAAAGTCCAAAGAAAACAAAACTAGAAAAAATTTCTGCGAAACCAATTCCTCCAAAACATAAAGGAGTTATTTTAGAAGAGGCAAAGAAAATTGCAGAAAAATTTATCCAATCAAAATCAAAGTCGAATAAAATTAAACTAACCATTAATGCAATAGACGAGGTTCAAAATTATAACGGTCAGAATATAATCCGTGTGGACTATATGTATGACTATGCGAATGGCGGACATGGAACAAGTTTGGAAATTAATAAGAGCACCGGCGAAATTACTCAGTATTACGACATCACCAGAGACATATTACAACAAAATGGAGAAAAGCCAAGTAAAGAGAAATTACTGACGCAAAAAGAAGCGCTTGCTCAAGCAGTAAAATATGTAAAAGAGATGATACCATCCTATCTACACAACTATGCGTTGCCAGTAGACGATGCTTATTTTGATGAAATGCAACAATCCTATCAATTCTCCTTTCCAAGAGTGGTAAATGGCGTTATGGTGATTGGAGAACAAATTAACGTAGGTATTGCAGGAGACGGTTCTTTAAATAACTTGTATATCAATTATCAAGAAATTGAAAAATGGCCATCAATAGATAAAGTCATTTCTGAAAAAGATGCGTTAGCAAAATTAAAAGAATCCCTAAGCTTAAAAATTACTTATCTGAAACCAATGCAAGACAAAAAAAATCAATATGATCTAATATATGTCCCTGTTTTTAACGAAAACTCGTTTAGCTTTTTAGATGCTACTACGGGAGAATGGAATAGCTTGGACAATGGAAAAAGTCCAGCAGCGATTTCACATCCTTGGGCTGAAGAAGAATTAAATTACCTTATTAGTGCCAAAATATTAGATGTTAAAGATACTAAAAAATTTAACGGGGATGCTGCTGTCTCAAAAGGGGAAGCTTTAAAAGTTTTGTTAAATTCCCTCACTTATTTCTACGAAGGTATGTATTATTCTAATAACGAAAATAAGAAACAAACGTTTGATAATATTGACCCTAAACACCCGTTATACCAAGCAATAGAACGTGCTGTAGATATGGGTGTCATTAAACCAAATAGTAAGAACTTCGATGTGGATAATCCTATCACAAGAGAAGAATTAGCGGCATGGTATATAAGAGTACTAGGTCAAGAGCAATCGGCTAAATATAGTAATATTTATAAACTTGATTTTGCAGATGCGAATAAGGTTCAAAAAGAGTATACGGGTTACGTTGCTATAGCAAACTCTATTGGTTTATTTAAAATGGATAATAACCAATTCAAACCTAGTCAAGAAGTGACATATGCAGAGTTAGCAGTTTCAACAATTCTCCTTGCCCATGAAATTTCTGAAAATAGAAATGCTTTCAGATATTAATTAAACGAAATGAAAACCTTCCATCCTAGAAAAATCTCAGAAGTGAGATGGGTAATTCTTCATTGGAGTATAGTCGAAATCTTAAGATGCAAACGCGTGAGGGATTTTCTATCTAATAGTATTAGATAGAAAATCCCTTTTTTAAAAAGATAGGAAACTACCATGGCTCACGTTTCACGAAAGTCCTCATCTACAGAGAAAAGCCAATTTCTTCCTTAAACAGGTTAATTTAAGCTGCAGGCTGACGCTTGTAAATCTACAAGTATAAGCCACGTCCTACGCTACGCTCCGTCTGGGGTCTTGATTTTCTTGCTAATCCCCAGGGATGTTTGCAATTACCAATTGAAAGTAAAAAAAGATAGAAGTTTTCATTTTCATTTTACAGAATTTAGTGTACAATTAAAATACAACTGGAATAGGAGGGTTATCTTGGTTAATTTAAAAAAAATTGGTATTGTTTTAACTTCATCCGCACTATCTCTTGGAATGTTTTCGTCTATGGCCAATGCTTCACCTACAATGAATATGCAACCAGAAAAAGTACAGATTCAAGTCGCTGCAACAGAAAAAAATTTCACAAAAAACGATTTAATTAAGAAGCTTCATGAGCTGTTTCCAAAAAAGTTTGATTTTTTATCGAATAATGATTTCTATATGAATAGTGGTGGTCGTTACTATCCCGATGATGATGGTGCGTTACGTTATAATTTATCTTTCCATAAGACAGTAAATGGAAAACAAGTAAGTGGTGGTGTTACCTTTGTTGGTGAGGAATTAGACATTGATCAATTTTACTACCAGCCACCAGTTGAAAAAGAATCTTTATTCCCTGCAAAGGTTTCAAAAGAAGATGCTAGAAAAATTGCAAATGATTTTGTTAAGAAATTTTTAGTGGGAGCGGAATATCAGCTAGAAACAGACCCTTTCAATTATTACCCAAGCCAACTACTATCAGAACCAATTCGTTATTCCTTTTCTTTTGCCCGCACAAAAAATCAAATATCCATCATGGATCAAAGAATTGAAGTGACTGTTCAAGGGAATGGTGAAGTAGTTAATTTTTATCAAAATGCTATGCAAAAGAAATCTTTTACTTTTGATGATGCCAAACAATTAAAAGATAAAGATGGAATTTTAGAAAAAATGAAAGAAAATCTAACGGTTGATTTGCAATACCAAGTTAATAATGATTATCGAACCGGTGACCGCAGTGTTCAACTAGTTTATCAACCATCTACTAAATTGCGTGGAGTTAATGCTGCTACCGGAAAATGGCTAACAGCTGATGGCTATTCAGCTGAGTTTCCAAAGAACGCAAAGATCGAAATGCTTTCAGCAAAACAACTTCCACCAAAACAAAAAGGAATTACTTTAGAACAAGCAAAGAAAATTGCGGAACAAATGCTTAAAGTAAAAAGTGATAAAGTTAAATTAAACATTGATTCTGTCGAAGAAACAAAAAACTATGATGGACAGGAAGTCATTCGTATTCAGTACATGTATCAATATGCGAACGGCGGATCTGGAACAAGTTTTGAATTAGATAAAAAAACAGGTGAAATTGTACAATACAGCGATATGACAAGCGACCTTTTAGAACAAATTGGTGAGAAATCTAAAAAAGACAATCCAATTTCTGAGAAAGATGCGCGCACACAAGCTATAAAATATTTAAAGGAATGGGCTCCTTCTCATCTACACAACTATGCAATGCCAGTAGATGAACCTTATTTTGAAGAGAGACTAGGTACTTATAATTTCTCTTTCCCTCGAATTGTAAATGGTATTGTTGTAATGGGCGATCAACTTAATGTAGGTATAGGTGCTGATGGTTCATTAAGAAGCCTTAATGTCAACTATCAAGAGATGGAAAAATGGCCATCAATTGACAAAGCTATTTCAAAAGAAGATGCTAAAGCTATTTTGAAAAAGAATTTAAGCTTAGAACTTAATTATATGAAATCAGATAATAAAAAAGAAAATCTTCACTATGATTTAGTATACTTACCGACATTTAATAAAGACTCTTTTAGTGTTTTAGATGCAAACTCGGGGGAATGGAGCAGCTTATATAATGGAAAGAGTACTTCTACCATTACCCATCCTTGGGCAGAAGAAGAACTTAATTATCTCATAAATGCTAAAGTTTTAGATATTAAAGATACTAAAAACTTTAATGGAGATGCGTCTGTTTCAAAAGGAGAAGCATTAAAAGTAATGATGAATTCCCTTACTTATTTTTATAGTAATAGTTATTATAATGAAACAGAAAACAAGAGCCAAACGTTTAAAAATATTGATCCTAAACACCCGCTATATCAAGTAATTGAACGTGCGGTTGATGTAGGGATTATTAAACCAGATAACGAGAACTTCGATCTTGATTCTCCAATTAAAAAAGAAGAATTAGCAGTTTGGTATATCCGCGTTCTGGGACTAGACCAAGCAGCAAGAAATAGTAATATTTATAAACTTGACTTTGCCGATGCAAATAAAGTAAAACCAGAATACGCCGGTTATGTTGCTTTAGCAAATTCAATGGGATTATTAAAGACCGATCAAAATAACTTTTACCCAGATCGAGAAACGACCTATGCAGAATTGGCTGTTTCAATTATCCTACTAGCGCATGAAATATCTGAAAAAGGAAATAACCTTCGTTATTATTAATAAATAGACAGCTATACTATTACTCGTTTATAACCCTTTACCGTATGAGAAATCAAACGGTGGAGGGTTTTTGTTTGTCTCAAATTTAGTTTTCCAACTAAAAAGAACCTTATCGATAGTTAAAATAAACCAAATAAGCTTGAGGTTAGAGAATTTTTTTCTTTTCGTTAACCTCATGTTTTTTGTTCTGTATGTTGTGATTGCACAATATAAATGAGGTATACAATTTTTTTGAGTTTCCCTAAAAATGAATATAAAGGAGTCAATCAGCGTGTTTACAAAGCTTTTTAGGAAACATAAATTACATATTTATGCACCAATCACTGGGGAAATACTTTCACTAAATCAAGTTCCAGATCCTGTCTTTAGTCAAAAAATGATGGGTGAAGGAGTGGCAATCATGCCAAAAGGAGGAAGCATCCATTCTCCAATAGACGGCACAGTTCTTCTCCTATCAGGAACCAAACATGCAATTGCTCTTCGTTCAAATGATGGGACGGAGATTCTTATTCATATTGGTCTAGAAACGGTTTCTTTAAAAGGACAAGGCTTTACAGTTTTTGTTAAAGAGGGTGAACGAGTTTCAATCGGCCAGTTGCTCATAGAAGTAGATTGGGACTATATTCGAGAACAAGCTAGCAGTGTAATAACGCCTATTGTTATTACGAATAGTGATGAAAGAGAAGTTCAATATGAAGTAGTAAAAGAATGTATTATAGGTGAAACATTATTGATGACAGCATCTTCTAAATAAAGTGCAAACAAGGAGGTGAGTGTGCATGAGGTTATGAATAGTGGTGCGCAATGATATATTAGAATAATATTTTACGAGTAATAAAAACTTTGTATAACGCAATCATTTAATATTTTTAAATTATTTATCACATAACGATGAAAAGGGGAATGGGATTGTTATGATGAAATATTTACAAAAGCTAGGGCGCTCTCTAATGCTACCTGTTGCGGTATTGCCAGCCGCAGCTATTTTAATGGGGATAGGATATTGGATTGACCATGATGGATGGGGATCCGGAAATGTATTTGCAGCTTTTTTACTTACTGCTGGGGCTTCGATTATTGACCATATACCGATCCTTTTTGCGGTTGGTGTAGCATTAGGAATGGCGAAGGAAAAGGATGGGTCTGCTGCATTAAGTGGTTTAATAGCCTTCTTAGTTGTGACGACAATGCTATCAACAAACTCAGTAGCCCTATTACAAAGTGTCGATCCTGCTAATGTAAACGCAGCTTTTGAGAGAATTGATAATGTATTTATAGGGATTATTTCTGGAATTATAGCTGCAATAATGTTCAATCGATTTAGTCAGGTGAAATTACCAGATTTCTTAGCGTTCTTTAGTGGGAAGCGATTTGTACCAATCATAACTGCAGTTTCGATGTTAGTAGTTTCAGCGGTATTATTCTTTATTTGGCCAATCGTTTATGGTGGATTGGTATCATTTGGTGAATCTATTAGCAGTTTAGGAGCAGTTGGTGCTGGACTATATGGATTCTTTAATCGTTTACTTATTCCAACTGGTTTACACCATGCTTTAAATGCTGTGTTTTGGTTTGATACTATCGGTATTAACGATATCGGGAACTTCTGGGCTAGTAAAGGTGTCAAAGGTGTCACAGGAATGTATCAGGCTGGCTTCTTCCCTATAATGATGTTCGGATTACCAGCAGCGGCTCTTGCAATGTATCATACTGCTAAAACAAACAGAAAAAAACAAATTGCAGCTTTAATGTTAGCAGCAGGGTTTGCTTCCTTCTTTACTGGTGTTACAGAACCAATTGAATTTGTATTTATGTTCTTAGCTCCAGTACTTTATGTTGTACATGCGGTTTTAACAGGTCTTTCACTATTCATAGCGGCATCATTCCATTGGACAGCAGGTTTTGGGTTTAGTGCAGGATTTATTGATTACTTTTTAAGTCTTAGTATACCAATTGCAAATCTACCGCTAATGTTATTACTTCAAGGTTTAGTATTTGGAGCTATTTACTATTTCTTGTTCCGATACTTAATCGTAAAATTTGATTTGAAAACACCGGGAAGAGAAGATGAGTCGGAAGAAGAAAATGAAGAAACCGTTCAACAATCGACTAGTTATAAATTTTCTATTTTGGCAACGAATATTTATGAAGGTTTAGGCGGAGATGCTAACGTTGTTTCTGTTGATTATTGCGCAACCCGTTTACGTGTAGAAGTAGTAAATATGGATAATGTCAATCAACAGAAAATTAAAGCCACAGGTGTTCCGGGGGTTAATGTTGTAGGTCCACAAAGTATTCAAGTGATTGTTGGAACAAGTGTACAATTTGTAGCAGTTGAAATAGAAAAAATTCGAAAATAATATTAAAATTGCTTAAAAAGCTGTTTAACAAGGATGAATCCTTTGTTAAACAGCTTTTTCTATAAAGAATTTTAGGAGCCGATATTGGAGACGGATGCTATTTGAGCGAAAGGATTGAAAAACATGGCGATTGTGACTTAGAGGGGCAATCAATCTCCCATCTTGCATTTTTTTGAATTGGGGCATTTCTATAAACGAGCAAAGTAGAGTTCGTTCATTTATGGCGTACTAGCAGAACAACGATGAACCCACAAAATACGAAAACACCTTTTATATTAATGAAAGCTCAAAGAGCCCGAGTTCCCAATCCTAAAAGAAAGATGATAGTCGATAAACTGAACGCAAACACAATTGTTTTGATGATTAAAGATGGATTTATCTACAATATACCAAGTGTGATGAACGATAGCCGACTTATTGTGTTATATCCTTTGGTTGACTGAAAGGTATATAAATAGGCAATAAGAGAAGAATATAGTAAAACTAATAAATCATAATGTTTTGGCAAGTATTTAAGAATTAGAAGTAATTGTTTAGTGTTAAAACATTTATTATTAAAATTAATTGACAAGTGTGTAGTCGGACTTTAAACTATAAAAGCACTGATAGAGTTGGAGTGAAGAATTGTCAAGTGAACTTTTCAAGAATTTCCATTTAGCGTTAATTATGTTCTTTTAATAATGGCGATTTTTTATTAAAGCATAAAACATATAGTCATTCCAATTTTTATAGTACAACTTAGAAAGAGGTGGCATAATGAACAAGAAAAAAGGAAATATCCATTATGCATGGATTATTTTAATAGGTCTTTGTATTATGGTTGGTTTAGGGAAAAGTGCTATAAGTAGTTCAGCAGGGTTGTTTTTAACACCAGTTGCTAAAGATTTAAATATCGGTTTAGGGAATTTAATGCTGTATTTTAGTATCTCTTCCGTTGTTACAATGATCTTCCTTCCGTTTGGCGGAAAATTGTTGGCAAAATACAATATTCGTTTAATACTTATAATTGCAATTGTTTTACAAGCAGGTGCATTTGCATTATTTGGCTTAATGAATTCGGTATGGGGCTGGTATATTCTTTCTATACCATTGGCTGTCGGTGGGGTGTTTATAACAGTTATTGCCGGACCGGTTATGATCAATCAATGGTTCAAAAAGAAAAATGGATTGGCACTTGGAATTATGGGGGCTTCTGTTGGAGCGATTGGAGCTATTCTTCAACCAGTAATTGGTAATGTGATCGCTGGTCAAGGTTGGAGGTTTAGTTATATTGCTGTAGGGGTTGGCGTTATAATCATTGCAGTTCCAGTTATTCTGTTAATAATGAGAAAATCACCACAAGAAAAGGGTCTTCAGCCTTATGGTTCGAAAGAAGACAAAAATACAGTAGATAATGCACATAGTACAACAGAAAATGCAGGGATTTCAATGGCTGTTGCAAAAAAATCTTCCGCTTTTTATGCATTAATTACGTTTTTCTTCTTTGTCACATCGATTGGAAGTTTTTCTTTACACATCCCTACTTTTTTAAGCAGTAAAGGATATGATGTAGCTTTCGCTGGAAATGTTATGGGTGCTTATATGATCGGTGCATTGGCAGGAGCATTAATTTTAGGATTCTTAAGTGATAAAATTGGTTCAAAAAATACGACCATACTTGCAATGGTATTAGGTTTAATATCTATATCATCTATATTATTATTCTCGGCAAATAGTGTAATTATTACAATAGCTATCGTCTTGTTAGGCTTTGTTGTTGCTTCTATCGGTACTTTAGGGCCGGCTCTGACTACAAGTCTATTTGGTAGCAAAGAATATAGTCAAATTTATTCGACTGCTTCACTTGGACTAGCTATCGCATCTGTCGTTGCTTTACCGGCATATGGCTATATCTATGACTTTGTAGGAAGCTATAATCCAGCTTTATATGCACTTATGGTAATGATGGTTCTAAACATTATTTGTGTAACACTCGCATTTAAAGGGAAGAAAAAGTTAGTTGATCAAGGTCATTGGAAGTAATATTTTAAGCAATATAAAAGGATTGGACTCTGTGTTTCACAGGGTTCAATCCTTTTATTTTTTTATAGAATAGGAAATAGGGGAATATTGTAACGAAGGTATTTATTATGTTATTTCGAAAGAAATATTTATGATGATTCCAGAACGAGAACGGAGTCATCAATTTACTTCTAAGTAATCGTTTTGATTACTTGTTTTAGTTTGCTTTCTAACAGCAATTCTTTTTTTATTACCAAGTCAAGCATATCTTGAACACTTTCATTCACTTGTAAAATATTTTCTAACGAAGCTGCGGGGCTTAATCCAGGAATCGTACCAAGTGCATATTGAATTTTTTCCGCTTCTGCATTGATGATGTGAGCGAGCCCTAGTTCTTCCAAAGCGATGGAAGCTAACAGAAGGTTAATTACATCATCCCTAGTAATGGTAATCGTTGGCGTGATATTCGGAATATTTGGTTGGGACATACAACATCTCTCTTTCTAAATTTTTTTGAACAACCAAGTATTATGTGAAATTCTTTGGTTGTTCTATTTTTAGTCTATTCGAGGTACTAAGAAAGGGATTGTGTTTGTTGGTACTTTATAGATATACATTAAGGAGACATTTGAAGTAAGCCAGGTTCTGATCACCAAAGTTCACAAATACATGGAATTAACATATATTATTATAATTTTCTAAATGGATGGTGATGAATCATAAGTACAATAACTCTTTGTATGATTGTGAAAAATGAAGAAGAAGTATTACATCAATGTTTAAATAGTGTAAAGGCAATTTGTGATGAAATAATTATTGTGGATACAGGTTCGACGGATAACACAAAGGAAATAGCAAAGAAATTTACAGACAAGGTAATCGATTTTCCATGGATTAATAATTTTTCAGCTGCAAGAAATTTTGCTTTTAGTCATGCAACGATGGATTATATTTTATGGCTAGATGCAGACGATATATTGCTTAAAGAGGAACTGCAGAAATTTAAAACGTTAAAAAATAATCTAGATATTTCAGTGGATGCGTTTTCCATGATCTATCATACTGCTTTTGACGAGTATGGCAACCCAACCTTTAGTTTTAGAAGAAACCGTTTAGTAAAAAGAGTCAATAACTTTCAATGGATAGGTCCTGTACATGAATATTTAGAGGTTGGTGGTAATATCATCACTACAGATATAGCTATAACTCATCGGAAAAACGACAAAAGTAATCTTTCTATTCAAAGTGATCGAAACCTTAAAATCTATGAAAATCGTTTGGAAAAAGGAGAAGAATTCACACCAAGGGATTTATTTTATTATGCAAATGAATTAAAAGATCATGCCCAGTATCAAAAATCATCCTTTTATTATCAAAAGTTTTTAGCTACTAAAAAGGGCTGGGTTGAGGATGAAATTCGGGCTTGTATCAACATGGCGGAGTGTTATAGAAATCTTGGGAATACAGAATTAGAAAAACAATCGCTCGTTATGTCTATTTTTTATGATGTTCCACGTCCAGAAGTTTCTTGTCGACTAGGGGACATATATAAAAATAAAAGGAATTTTAGAAAAGCATTAACATGGTACCGCTTAGCAATTGAAATAGAAGAGGAGGACCATCAAGGATTTAAACAAGAGGCCTTTGCAACATGGTATCCAAATCTTCAGCTATGTGTATGTTATTGGGAAATAGGAGATATAAAAAAAGCAATAGAACATAATAATAAAGCTAAAACTTATCGACCAAATGATGCTAAAGTGAAATCTAATGAAGAATTCTTTCAAAACTATGAGAAAAATAATAAAGAATGAATTGTACGGTATAGGATGAGCATTCAACAAGGAGCTCAGAAGTTAATCTGAGTGTACTGAATTTGAACAGAGAGTTTTAGAGTAGCTGTCAGGCACTCTACACTCTCTTTTTCATTTAATTTTAATATGTGTATCCAGAGGAATAGCCCATGGAATTAATAACTCCATGGGCTATTTTTCTGCGTATATGAATTCAATATGATTTATTAGATGTTCGGTCTTCTTAATTATTCTAATTTAATTTTAGAATAAGAATAGAAGCATTCGCATTAGTTTGAGTTCCACCAGCTAATGTTTGTAAAGTAACGGCAGCTGCACTAGAATGATTTCTTAAAGTTAAAATATCCCCCGCGCTAGCTGTGATTATTATCATACCTGGATTAGGTTGAGTACCAGCTCCAGAGCCATATACACTTCCACCAACAGGGGCACCATTCTGATAAAGAGTAAATTGGTTTGGTTCTACTCCTGCTACTGTGAAGAACACTGCATAATCGCCAGCACTACCTAAAATGACTTGTGCTGTATTAGGTGTATGTGTAATATTCGTTAAATTTCCGTTACTATCAAAAGTTATATCCGTTTCTAATGGCACTACTTGAGCACCTGTATTGAAAATATAACTATACGCTGATAAGCCCTGCCCAGTTGCCCCTGTAGCTCCAGTTGCCCCTGTAGCCCCAGTGTCACCGGTAGCTCCTGTAGTTCCAGTGTTGCCAGTAGTTCCGGTTGCACCCGTAAGTCCAGTGTCGCCAGTAGGCCCAGTAGCACCCGTAGCACCAGTGTCACCCGTAGCACCCGTAGCACCCGTAGCACCAGTGTCACCAGTAGCGCCAGTAGCACCCGTAGCACCAGTGTCACCAGTAGCACCAGTAGCGCCAGTAGCACCCGTAGCACCAGTGTCACCAGTAGCACCTGTAGCCCCAGTTACACCCGTAGCGCCGATATTTCCAGTAGCCCCAGTAGCTCCAGTTACACCCGTAGCACCGGTAGATCCGGTAGATCCAGTATCACCAGTAGGCCCAGTTGCACCCGTAGCCCCAGTGTCGCCGGTAGCACCAGTATCCCCCGTAGCTCCAGTATTTCCAGTGTCACCAGTAGGCCCAGTTGCACCCGTAGCTCCAGTGCCACCAGTAGCTCCAGTGTTGCCGGTAGCGCCAGAAGGTCCAGTAGGCCCAGTTCCCCCGGTAGCTCCAGTATTTCCAGTGTTGCCAGTAGGCCCAGTTCCACCCGTAGCACCAGTTTCGCCGGTAGCGCCAGAAGGTCCAGTGACCCCAGTATTTCCAGTTGCCCCGGTAGCTCCAGTAGCACCCGTAGCTCCTGTAGTACCAGTGTCACCAGTAGGTCCAGTTCCACCCGTAGCTCCAGAAGGTCCAGTGACCCCAGTTCCACCGGTAGCTCCAGTAGCCCCAGTGTCGCCAGTATTTCCAGTTGCACCCATAAGTCCAGTAGCTCCAGTGTTGCCAGTAGGTCCAGTTCCACCCGTAGCTCCAGTATTTCCAGTGTTGCCAGTAGGCCCAGTTCCACCCGTAGCACCAGTGTTGCCGGTAGCGCCAGAAGGTCCAGTGACCCCAGTTCCACCGGTAGCTCCAGTAGCCCCAGTGTCGCCAGTATTTCCAGTTGCACCCATAAGTCCAGTAGCTCCAGTGTTGCCAGTAGGTCCAGTTCCACCCGTAGCTCCAGAAGGTCCAGTGACCCCAGTTCCACCGGTAGCTCCAGTAGCCCCAGTGTCACCAGTATTTCCAGTTGCACCCATAAGTCCAGTAGCTCCAGTGTTGCCGGTAGCGCCAGAAGGTCCAGTGACCCCAGTATTTCCAGTTCCTCCGGTAGCTCCAGTATTTCCAGTGTTGCCAGTAGGCCCAGTTACCCCCGTAGCACCATTGTTCCCGGTAGCGCCAGAAGGTCCAGTGACCCCAGTTCCCCCGGTAGCTCCAGTAGCTCCAGTAGCGCCAGAAGGTCCAGTGACCCCAGTTCCCCCGGTAGCTCCAGTAGCTCCAGTAGCTCCAGTAGCTCCAGTAGCTCCAGTTCCCCCGGTAGCTCCCGTAGGACCTGTAGTTCCAGTAGCAGAGGTGATTTGAGTCACTTGTTTCAATTTGCTGTCTAATAATAGTTCCTTTTTCATCGCCAATTCGAGGGTATCCTGCACGCTGTTATTCACTTGTAATATATCCTCTAACGAAGCTGCTGTGGTTAAGCCGGGTATCGTACCGAGTGCATATTGAAGTTTTTCCCCTTCTGCATTAATGATATGCGCTAGTCCCAATTCTTCCATCGCAATGGAAGCTAAGAGCAAGTTAATAGCATCATCCCTAGTGATAGTAATATCAGGCGAAATATTAGGGATATTCGGTTGTGACATTTGATTTCTCCTTTCCCATTTTATTGAACAATCCTGTATATTAGAAATGATAAACAAGTGTTGTTCTGTCTATAATTTATTCAAGTAAAGAGAAAGGGGATAAGTTAAATGCCTCTTTTACCTTTAAAATGCTTTTTTCCGTGACTTTTTAGAAAGGATGTAATATATGTTGTATTTAAATTTCACTTTGAAAAGTTTTGATAGTTAAAATCTATAGATTAATCTCTAAGAACTCTATACTTTTTAAAACTAAGGATTTGGATTTAAAATGTTAATCAAAAGTTTTAAATAAAATCAGACTACCGACTTTATCGGTAGTCTGAAAAGAGGGAGTGAAAGAAAATTTTTCTTAACAATTCCTGTCTAAATGCTTTTGTATGATATCCAAATTCTAATAAAGAATGAGAATATTAAACTAGTTAACTAGACCAACCCAGCGAGGTAAGGTGATAAAAGTATACTTACATCACTTGTATTTATAGACTGACCGATTGTAAATCCAGGAAGGTTTTGAACTCTAAAATTGATTGGGAAGGCATTTCCTACTGTTCCTGATCCAGTACTTCGACCACCTAAAGATGAGCCGTTAATTTGGTTGTATGCAGCAAGATAATAAACAATATTGCCAGAAAGCGTAACAGTTGCTGTTAGAGGTAAGATGAATAGACCTGATGTTAAAGAGGTTGCTACAGTAGTCACTGCAATAACTGTAGCTTGTGTTTGACTTACTGGTAGTAGAACAGCCATTTGAAAAGTTCCTGTGTTAGAGCCTAATTGAGTAACGTAAGCTGCAAGTCTACTTATAGTTGATTGTTGTCCATTAAAAGCTAGGGCTCCAATAGCTTGGTTGTTTCCACCACTAGCGTTATAGGGAATTAATGCATTTATGTCCCCTATCTTCAGAGTTTCAATGAATGCCGAGCCACCACCAGTAGCCCCAGTAGCTCCGGTAGCCCCAGTGCCACCCGTAGCGCCGGTAGGTCCAGTAGCCCCAGTGCCACCCGTAGCGCCAGTAGGCCCAGTAGTCCCAGTTCCGCCAGTAGGTCCAGTAGCTCCAGTAACACCCGTAACTCCAGCAGGTCCAGTAGGTCCGGTTCCACCAGTAGCACCGGCAGATCCAGTAGTCCCAGTTCCTCCAGTAGCTCCAGTGCCACCTGTAGCTCCAGCAGGTCCAGTTGGCCCGGTTCCACCAGTAGGTCCAGTTCCACCCGTAGCGCCAGTGTCACCGGTACCTCCAGTAGGTCCAATTACACCCGTAGCTCCGGTAGCGCCAGTGTCGCCGGTAGATCCAGTCGCACCCGTAGCGCCAGTATCACCGGTAGTTCCAGTAGGTCCCGTTCCACCCGCAGCTCCAGTAGGTCCAGTGTCGCCAGTAGATCCCGTAGCACCAGTGTCACCTGTAGCTCCAGTAGGTCCCGTTCCACCCGTAGCTCCGGTAGCGCCAGTGTCGCCGGTAGATCCAGTCGCACCCGTAGCGCCAGTATCACCGGTAGTTCCAGTCGCACCCGTAGCGCCAGTATCACCGGTAGTTCCAGTAGGTCCCGTTCCACCCGCAGCTCCAGTAGGTCCAGTGTCGCCAGTAGATCCCGTAGCACCAGTGTCACCTGTAGCTCCAGTAGGTCCCGTTCCACCCGTAGCTCCGGTAGCGCCAGTGTCGCCGGTAGATCCAGTCGCACCCGTAGCGCCAGTATCACCGGTAGTTCCAGTAGGTCCCGTTCCACCCGTAGCTCCAGTAACTCCAGTGTCGCCAGTAGATCCAGTTGCACCCGTAGCGCCAGTGTCACCGGTAGCTCCAGTAGGTCCCGTTCCACCCGTAGCTCCAGTAGCTCCAGTGTCGCCAGTAGATCCAGTTGCACCCGTAGCGCCAGTGTCACCGGTAGCTCCAGTAGGTCCCATTACACCGGTAGCTCCGGTAGCGCCAGTAGCGCCAGTGTCGCCAGTAGATCCCGTAGCACCAGTGTCACCTGTAGCTCCAGTAGGTCCCGTTCCACCCGCAGCTCCAGTAGGCCCAGTGTCGCCAGTAGATCCCGTAGCGCCAGTGTCACCGGTAGCTCCAGTAGGTCCCGTTCCACCCGTAGCTCCAGTAGCTCCAGTGTCGCCAGTAGATCCAGTTGCACCCGTAGCGCCAGTGTCGCCAGTAGATCCAGTTGCACCCGTAGCGCCAGTGTCGCCAGTAGATCCAGTTGCACCCGTAGCGCCAGTGTCACCGGTAGCTCCAGTAGGTCCCATTACACCGGTAGCTCCGGTAGCGCCAGTAGCGCCAGTGTCGCCAGTAGATCCCGTAGCACCAGTGTCACCGGTAGTTCCAGTAGGTCCAATTACCCCCGTAGCTCCGGTAGCGCCAGTGTCGCCAGTAGATCCAGTCGCACCAGTGTCACCGGTAGTTCCAGTAGGTCCCGTTCCACCCGTAGCACCAGTAACTCCAGTGTCGCCAGTAGATCCAGTTGCACCCGTAGCGCCAGTGTCACCGGTAGCTCCAGTAGGTCCCGTTCCACCCGTAGCTCCAGTGTCGCCAGTAGATCCCGTAGCACCAGTGTCACCTGTAGCTCCAGTAGGTCCCGTTCCACCCGTAGCACCAGTGTCACCGGTAGTTCCAGTAGGTCCCGTTCCACCCGTAGCACCTGTAGCTCCAGTGTCGCCGTTAGCTCCAGCAGGTCCAATTACACCCGTAGCTCCGGTAGCGCCAGTGTCGCCAGTAGATCCAGTCGCACCCGTAGCGCCAGTATCACCGGTAGTTCCAGTAGGTCCCGTTCCACCCGTAGCACCTGTAGCACCAGTGTCGCCAGAAGGTCCAGTTGCACCTGTAACGCCAGTGTCACCAGTGTCGCCAGTGTCGCCAGTAGATCCAGTCGCACCCGTCGCACCAGTGTCACCGGTAGTTCCAGTAGGTCCCGTTCCACCCGTAGCACCAGTAACTCCAGTGTCGCCAGTAGATCCAGTTGCACCCGTAGCGCCAGTGTCACCGGTAGCTCCAGTAGGTCCCGTTCCACCCGTAGCACCTGTAGCTCCAGTGTCGCCAGAAGGTCCAGTTGCACCGGTAGCTCCCGTAGGTCCAGTGTCTCCAGTAACACCGGTAGCGCCGGTAGGTCCAGTAGCCCCCGTAGGACCAGTAGTACCAGTAGCAGAGGTGATTTGCGTTACTTGTTTCAATTTGCTGTCTAATAATAGTTCCTTTTTCATCGCCAATTCTAGGGTATCTTGCACGCTGTTATTCACTTGTAATATATCCTCTAACGAAGCTGCTGTGGTTAAGCCAGGTATCGTACCGAGTGCATATTGAAGTTTTTCTCCTTCCGCATTAATAATATGTGCTAGTCCTAATTCTTCCATGGCAATAGAAGCTAAAAGTAGGTTAATAGCATCATCCCTAGTGATAGTAATATCAGGCGAAATATTAGGGATATTCGGTTGTGACATTTGATCTCTCCTTTATCATTTTTTTGAACAATTCTGTATATCGCATATGATAAACAAGGGTTGTTCTGTCTATAATCTATTCATGTAAGGAAAAAGAGGATAAGCTAAATACCTCATAGATTATAAATTTAGAAGAAAGACAATAAGCTAAATGCCCTTAGATAATAAATTTAGTAGAAATACAATGCTTTTTATTTTAAGAAGAGGAGAGAACATCCTTGTCATCAAATAGAAAAAGGGGGGAGATTCGTTTATAAAAAGAGGTAGCTAGGTATAGAGAAAAACAATGCAGACCAGACCAGACCAGACCAGACCAGACCAGACCAGGTCTAAGGAGATGTGGAACGAATAAAAATAAAAAATACTGTATTTTACTTAATCCTAAATAAAGACTCTGGAAAGATACCAGAGCCATCGTTAAATTGCATATAATATTAATTGGAGTAGTAGTTTTAATTTATAGCTCTAATCTAACCTCGTATTGTCCCAGAATCCAAATGCTTCTTGAGCTTCTTCACTCCTACCTAATTGTTCGAGACACAATCCTTTATATCGCCCGGCTTTAAAACTTCCCGTTCCCTTTAAAATGAGATACTCCGTATGATGATCGCCTAGTTCAAGACATTTTTCAAATGCTTGTAATGCTTCTCTATAGTTTTTCATTTTATAAAGAATATCGCCTTTGTAAAAATGTAAATCTACATAATCGGGGTAAAGAAGGATCGCCTTCTCAATACTTGGCCACGCACCATCTAGACTATTTGTTTCTATTAACATGGCATATTTTAATTTGTAAAGTAGGGAAGGTGGTAACTGATTTTGATGTAAGAAAAGTAAAATGGATTCATTTACATACTGAAATGCCTGAAGATATTTTCCTTGTCTATAATATTCACTAGCCAAATGGTATTCAATCCAAGGACTATGTGAAGGATCAGCCACTTCTTGTTGTAGCAGCTGAAGGTTGCGTTGTCCCTTTTGTTTCGTTTCTGTTATATCCTCTAAATATCCATAATGATGAATAGGTATGGAGATGTTTTCAATTTCTTTATCAGTTAGTTCAGCTGGAAGAAGAGGAGTCTCATGTATACGATTATGAAAGGTAATATCTTTATAATTACGAAAAACTCGCAACTGATAGTATAAATAAACATGATCTTTATTCACGGGCTTTGTTTTTCCATAGTAATTAAGTATCGGTAGAGAGAGTAGATAGGAATTCGTATGTGCTAGAATCTCCTGTAATAGGAATTTTTTAGTGGCATCTAATTCTTCGTCGGCATCTAACCATAAAATCCAATCTCCAGTTGCATACGATAAACCGTAATTCCGTGCATCCGCAAAATCATTTTTCCACATATAGGGATATACTTTTGCTCCGTGTTTCTTACAAATATCAATTGTTTGATCAGTTGAACCTGTGTCTATGATGATCATCTCACTAACTAGACCTTTCACACTTTCTAGACAATTACTGATAGAGCGAGCTTCGTCTTTCACAATCATACATAAACTAATAGTAGGGGATTTATGCAACTATTCACTTCCTAAATTGAAATGATTTTATTAGGAGAGTAACTCACATCTTCTTATGGAAAAACTTTTTGATAACCAAGGCGGAGGAGCATGAAGATTCGATTCTATCATGATAGGGCTAGTGGCGGAGTTTAAAAGATAATAATGAAGAATTTGGTCTAACGTATTTCTGCATTGTGATTTGTAATCTTCGTTTAAAAAAGTGCAATGTTCAATTTCTGTTTTTAGTTGTTGAAGAAGAGGCCAAATTTCTCTAGCTTGATCATCATCAAATGGTTGTGACATTGATTGATTGTTTAAAACCTTGGAATACAATGTTTTTTTGGTGAAAATGGATACATGCATATTCCGCAATGAAGAGATTGAAGTCATTAAATCTTGTTCCAATTGATTGTTTGTTTCTATAGGCAAGGACTCATATGTTAAAAGGGACTCAATAGTTTGAGTAAGGAAAAATAAAAAAGAGCGAAAAAAGTTAGTATATGCCAGTTCTCTTTCTATTTGGGCTATGGCATGATCCGTTTTCATTGTTGTTATCTCCTTTCCTTAAGACGATATAGATAGCTTTAGGGATTATCTCTATAAAGATCACAAGTCATTCTTAGGTTAATTTATCTAAGCAGTCATTCAATTTTCTATCCTGACAATGCTTGCAAGGATTCTTACTGTGATGCTTACAACGATTTTTGCAGCAATTATTGCAACACTCATCTTTACAACGTGTTTTTCTATCTAATTCAACAACATCCTCTAGTTTTAATTCGAGTAAAATTTGAGATTTTACTACTGTGCGAAGTGTTTTATTTATGCTTTCATTAATATCTAAATAGTCATTTAAACATTTTGGGGAGGATTTTAGAAATAATTGAAGCTTTTCACCTTCTGCATTTAGTATGTGAGACAAGCTAATCTCCTCTAGGGCTATTGAAGAAAGAAGAAGATTAATAGTGTCGCAACGATTTAGAGAAATTAAAGGAGTAATATTAGGGATGTTAGGAAGAGACATAAAAATTCACCACTTTCTTGTTATTTTAGTGCATAGCTAGGTTAAATCATTGTCTCTTCTTTAAAGTACAATTTTTTAAAATTCTAGAAAAGGTAAAGAACTATGACGTGATAAACACCTAACTATAACAATATATTCAAGGCAAATAATTAGGTGCTAGTTCTCGTGAATTTTTCCGAAGTTTAAAGATGCAGTATTGATTTTACTTTTTGATTGATCAAATAAATGAGTGCAGGATAATATGTATTTTTATCTTTTTGGGGAAAGTAAGCTCACGAGGGCTTTGGGTCCCCTTTCCTTAATTGCAATAAAGACATGAAGATATATGTAACTAATAGATAATTAGAAGAAGGAAGATTATCCAACTAAGGATAAACTTCCTTCAATTTAGTGAGAATAGGTCTTATCATATTTTAACTAATTGCTACGCCCGCGCTTGCATAACCTGCAACCGTATTGATTAAAGATAGACCAGTTGCTGTGGTAGAGAACACCATTAGTAAACGATCTTGAGGTGCAACTGGAATTGATAGTCCTGTAGTAAGTCCATTGCTTATCGAACCAATTGAAACTAGACCCGATAGTGGTGGTGCTAACGTGACAAGAGCACCAGGAATTGGACTAAAGATGTTATTTGGTGTGGTTGATCTATATAGTTGTGCTGTAATTGTTACGGAGGATCCTAAAAGAGACAGTGCCAGTGTAGCGCTGAAGTAGGCAGAAATTGATGAAATGGTACCAGCGCGAGGAATTGAAAATGCAAAGTTTAGGAGAGTACCTCCAGCACCTGTAAGATCGATATTAGTTCCCAAAAGGCTAACACCAGTTACTGAATTTCCAAACCCTACAAGGCTTGTTGTGCCAGCTAACCCACCTACTATAGTAGTCATTACAGATGGGAGACCGGATGCAAATGGGATGATAGCGCCAGCTCCGGTAGCCCCAGTGACTCCGGTAGCACCGGTAGGTCCAGTTCCACCGGTAGCCCCAGTAACTCCGGTAGCACCGGTAGGTCCAGTTCCACCGGTAGCCCCAGTGACTCCGGTAGCACCGGTAGGTCCAGTTCCACCAGTAGCGCCAGTAGGTCCGATATCTCCGGTTCCACCGGTAGCTCCAGTAGGGCCAGTTGTTCCAGTTCCACCGGTAGCCCCAGTGACTCCGGTAGCACCGGTAGGTCCAGTTCCCCCCGTAGCGCCAGTAGGTCCGATATCTCCGGTTCCACCGGTAGCCCCAGTAGAGCCAGTTGTTCCAGGATCACCCGTAGCCCCAGTGACTCCGGTAGCGCCAGTAGGTCCAGTAGCCCCAGTTGTTCCAGGATCACCAGTAGCTCCAGTGACTCCGGTAGAGCCGGTAGGTCCAGTTCCCCCCGTAGCTCCAGTAGAGCCAGTTGTTCCAGGATCCCCCGTAGCCCCAGTGACTCCGGTAGAGCCGGTAGGTCCAGTTCCACCAGTAGCGCCAGTAGGTCCGATATCTCCGGTAGGTCCAGTTCCCCCCGTAGCTCCAGTAGAGCCAGTTGTTCCAGGATCCCCAGTAGCCCCAGTGACTCCGGTAGAGCCGGTAGCTCCAGTAGGTCCGATATCTCCGGTTCCACCGGTAGCCCCAGTAGAGCCAGTTGTTCCAGGATCCCCCGTAGCCCCAGTGACTCCGGTAGCGCCGGTAGCGCCAGTAGGTCCAGTAGCCCCAGTTGTTCCAGGATCCCCCGTAGCCCCAGTGACTCCCGTAGCGCCGGTAGGTCCAGTTCCACCAGTAGCTCCAGTAGCTCCAGTAGAGCCAGTTGTTCCAGGATCCCCCGTAGCCCCAGTGACTCCGGTAGCGCCGGTAGGTCCAGTTCCCCCAGTAGCTCCAGTAGAGCCAGTTGTTCCAGGATCCCCCGTAGCCCCAGTAGCCCCAGTGACTCCTGTAGCGCCAGTAGCCCCAGTAGCCCCAGTGACTCCTGTAGCGCCAGTAGGTCCAGTAGCCCCTGTAGCTCCAGTAGAGCCAGTTATTCCAGGATCCCCAGTAGCGCCGGTAGGTCCAGTTTCCCCCGTAGCTCCAGTAGCCCCAGTAGAGCCAGTTATTCCAGGATCCCCAGTAGCTCCAGTAGCTCCAGTAGAGCCAGTTGTTCCAGGATCACCCGTAGCCCCAGTGACTCCGGTAGCCCCGGTAGGTCCCGTTCCCCCCGTAGCTCCAGTAGAGCCAGTTGTTCCAGGATCCCCAGTAACCCCAGTGACTCCGGTAGCGCCGGTAGCCCCAGTAGCCCCAGTAGCCCCAGTAGGTCCAGTTATTCCAGGATCCCCAGTAGCTCCAGTGACTCCGGTAGAGCCGGTAGGTCCAGTTCCACCAGTAGCTCCGGTAGCCCCAGTAGGTCCCATAGTTCCAGTAGATGAGGTAATTTGGGTTACTTGTTTTAATTTACTGTCTAATAAAAGTTCTTTTTTCATCGCTAATTCTAGAGTATCTTGAACACTATTATTTACTAGTAAGATATCCTCTAACGAAGCGGCATTGGTCAAGCCAGGTATCGTGCCGAGCGCATATTGCAGTTTTTCCCCTTCTGCATTAATGATATGTGCTAGTCCCAGTTCTTCCATCGCAATGGAAGCTAAAAGTAAGTTAATAGCATCGTCCCTCGTGAGTGTAATATCTGGCGTAATATTGGGAATATTCGGTTGTGACATTAAATCTCTCCTTTATATTTTTTTGAACAAACCTCCATTGCGCAATGAAAATCAAGGTTGTTCTGTTTATAATTTATTCATGTAAGAAGAGAGTGGATAAGCCAAATGCCTTTATATATTAATAAAGAAGAAAATATATACAATTTACTAAAGAATATGAATGAAATTTTACAATGCTTTTCGTATAATCCTATTCTTAATGGTCAAACTATCTTTTGAGAAAGGGTGAATATTAGATGAAAGAAAACAAATTTGCAGATCTTGATCAGGAGCAGTTACAAGAACTTAATGAATTGGAAGAGAAACTTGGTGTTACGTTGGTAGCATATGATTCATCCGCAGCGTTTACCAGTTCTACTAATAACTTGTCATCTTCATGACTATTTCTCACAAAAGATATACTCCTTTTCTAATTTAACTCTAAAAACAATAAACTCCTTTATTAAATTTTCTATTAATAAAGGAGTTTATTGTTTTTAGTAGAAATACTTCAATATGGATACATTTAAATAAAGGATGGGTGTTTGCTAATGAGGGAAACAACTTTGGAATATGCAAAGAAATTAGATGAAAACGATGCTTTAAATAGCTATCGTGGTGAGTTTTATATGCAGCCGGGTACTATATATATGGACGGCAATTCTTTAGGATTGTTGTCCAAACGAGCAGAACAGTCATTATTAACGACACTCGATTCTTGGAAAAAATACGGAATAGATGGGTGGACGCAAGGTGAACATCCTTGGTTTTATTTTTCCGAAGCATTAAGCAAAATGTGTGCACCACTAGTTGGCGCTTCGGAGGAAGAAGTGATCATCACTGGTTCAACGACAACAAATTTACATCAGTTAATTGCTAGCTTTTATCATCCGAAAGGCAAAAGGACAAAGATTTTAGCAGACGAATTAAACTTTCCGTCAGACTTATATGCGATTAGGAGTCAGCTAGCATTGTATGGCTATGAGGCAACTGATCATATGAAGTTAGTAGAAAGTAGAGATGGACACACTTTAGATGAAGCGGATATTATACAAGCCATGACGGATGATGTTGCATTAATTGTCCTGCCAGGTGTGTTATATCGAAGTGGTCAAATCTTAAATATGAAAGTGCTTACCGAGGCTGCGCATGAAAAAGGTATTTTGATTTGTTTTGATTTGTGTCACTCTATTGGGTCCGTTCAACATGAGTTAGATGAATGGGGAGTCGACTTTGCTTTTTGGTGTAACTATAAACATTTAAACGGGGGACCTGGATCAACCGGAGGAATATATGTGAATCATCAACATTTGGGACAAAATCCAGGTCTTGCTGGTTGGTTTGGTTCCGACAAAGAGAAACAGTTTGATTTAGCAGCCCAAATGACACCTGCACCGGATGCTGGTGCATATCAAATAGGAACACCGAATATATTAAGTGCTGCGCCGCTTTTTGGATCACTAGAAATGTTTGAGGAGGCTGGAATAGATGCAATTCGTGATAAGTCGTTAAAGCTAACCGATTATATGATGTATTTAATAGAAGAAGAGTTATGTGACTATTCATTTACCATCGCAAATCCACGGGAAGAAGAACGTCGTGGGGGACATGTTTTTTTAGTCCACGAAGAGGCAGCGCGTATTTGCAAAGCATTAAAAGAGCATCATGTCATTCCAGATTTCCGTTCACCAAATGGAATTAGATTAGCACCGGTTGCGTTATATAATACCTTTGAAGATGTATGGAATACCGTACAAATTTTAAAGGAAATAATGAAAGAAGGAACGTATAAACGCTTTGAAAATAAGCGGGATGTGATTGCCTAAAGGAGGAACAGAATGTCAAAGGATATTTCAGAGTTGGAAGAAAAGTTAAATAAGGAAAAAGGAATTTATACAGACTTCCAGAATGATATGACCTACTCTGAATATTTACATCTCGATAGCATATTATCCAGTCAAAAACGGTTATCCGGTCATCACGATGAAATGCTATTTATCATTATTCATCAAGTAAGTGAACTTTGGATGAAGTTACTATTGCATGAATTAACAAGTGCGATTCAAGCAATTCAAGAAGACAAATTGCAGGCGGCCTTTAAGATGCTAGCGCGAGTGACGAAAATTCAAACACAAATAATACAAGCGTGGGATGTGCTCTCGACATTAACGCCCGCTGAGTATTTAGAATTTCGGGATAAGCTCGGACAGTCATCTGGATTTCAATCTTTTCAATACCGACAAATTGAATTTGCGCTAGGATATAAAACGAAGCATATTCTTAAAATCTATGAAAAAGATACTAAGTTATACGAGCAACTTGAAAAAGCATATAACGCACCAAGTATTTACGATGTTGCGATACATTCTTTAGCTAAAGCGGGATTCGATTTGAACCCAAATATGGTGAACAGAGATTACTCCGTCACTTATGGGGGAGATGAAACAGTAGCTATGGCATGGAAAGAGGTATATCAAAACGTCGATAAGTACTGGAATTTATATCAATTGGCTGAAAAACTTGTGGACGTAGAAGATTGGTTACAACAATGGCGCTTTCGTCATATGAAAACAGTCGAACGGATCATTGGATTTAAAAAAGGAACAGGCGGTTCATCAGGTGTCAATTACTTAAGGCAAGTACTAGACCATCGTTTTTTCCCGGAGTTATGGGATTTGAGAACAAGTTTATAGGGGGAAGCTATGGATAACCGCTGGATTGATATTTCACAACCATTTTCAAATAAAATCGGTACTTGGCCAGGTGATACACCTTTCCAATTTGAAGTTGCTTATTCCAAAGAACAGACTGGTTCCGTCAATATTGGCCGCTTCACAACAAGTGTGCATACCGGGACACATGCCGATGCACCATTTCACTTTGATAATGAAGGACCAACGATTGATCAATTAGATATCAATATGTATATCGGGCGTGCCAAAGTAGTGGATATGTCAGAATTCGATTCCATTGGGCGCGAAGAATTACAAAATATAGAATTAGCAGGAGTGGAACGTTTACTTTTAAAAACTTCATTTGAAGTATGTGTGGAGCTGTTCCCTACAACAATTCCCATATTAAAAGAAAATATCGGTGCTTTCTTACAAGAGAAAGGCATCTTTTTAATTGGTGTCGATCATCCCTCTGTTGATGCTTTAGATAATAAAGAATTAACTGCCCATCATGCACTTTATCAACACGGCGTACACATTTTGGAGAATTTGTTATTACAAGATATTGAACCCGGTGATTATGAATTGATCGCACTGCCACTTAATATTCAAGGTGCGGATGGCAGTCCGGTTAGGGCTGTGATTAGACCAATATAGTAATAGAGAAGGATGGATTACTGTTTACTCCATCCTTTGGTTACTTGATTAATTCAAAATATCTTACACCATTATTTTCCGTTATGTTAAAAGGTAACTTCTGTTCAGTTGTTAGCTTAATATAACTACCTTCGTATTCTCCAAGATTAAAACCTATTCGACTGTGTTCTGGATAACCAAACAAATAGCACACCACCTTACTATCATCAACAAATACAATTTGGTTCATTCCTTCGTTTACGGTTTCACTTATGTCACTCCATTTATAACCAATGGTTTGATAGATTGTTTCCTTCGTTGTATAAGGTGAAAAACTGTATAAGGTATCCCATTCAAAGGGTATCCATGGTCGCAAATCCTCAATATCCGCATCACCACTAATAGGTTGAAATGCTTTTATTAAATTGGTAGCATTAATTTCCCAAACATCTTTTTTTGTATAATGAACAAAAGTTGGTATTCCTATGATAACAATCATACATATTAAACCCAAAATTAGATTTCTTTTTTTCCTCATAACATTCCTCGCTCTTAAAATAGATTCTTCGGTAGTTATTACTTCGACAGAAGAAATTATATTCCTTTAATAATGGATTTAACTTTAAATATATTTCCCTTTGAAATTTATAAAATTGACGAAACTGAAAATCATTGTGTCTTTATAGGAAGAATTGTGAGCTAAGTCATACCAGTTATTTTTATAAGCGCTTATACTAGGAGTAGCGAACCATTCTGGAATAAAGACGAGGAGTGATTATTTTGAAAAAAATAGTTGTAGTTGGAGGGGGCATTACAGGCCTTTCTACGATGCATTATTTGCAAAGAGTTAAATTAGAAAAGGCCTTAGACATAGAATTGGTTTTAGTGGAAGCGAATGATTATTTAGGCGGAAAAATTTATTCGGTGAAGGAAAAGGATTTCATCATGGAAGTTGGAGCAGATTCCATTGTTGCGCGCAATGAAGGAGTAATGCCTTTAGTGGAAGAATTACATATGCACGATGAGCTTGTTTATAATGCAACAGGAATTTCCTATATTTATACGAACAATGAACTGCATGCAATTCCACCTGATACAGTATTTGGTATACCAACAAGTGAGGAATCGTTGGAAAGTAGTACATTAGTTTCCGATGAAGGGAAAGAAGAAGCATTAAAAGACTTTGAATTATCAAATGAAAACTTTACAAAAGAAAGCTCAGTAGGATCATTTTTGGAGCATTTCTTAGGAAAAGAACTAGTAGAAAAGCAAATAGCTCCCGTGTTATCTGGAGTATACTCAGGAAAATTAGACAAACTGACAATCGCTTCAACGCTTCCATATTTAATTGATTATAAAAATGAGCATGGCAGTATTATGAAAGGTTTAGGTGCGAATAAAGCTAAATTCGAAGCTGCTGCAAATAAAAAGTTTATTTCTTTCAAAGGTGGACTTTCCACTTTGATTGATCGGATGGAAGAAGAACTTAGCGATGCGACGATTATAAAAGGAATTCAAACGCAGAAAGTCATGAAAAGTGGTGAGCGATACGAGCTTTTATTGTCTAATGGTGACACAATTGAGACGGACTACGTTGTGTTGACAACCCCACATAATGTTGCACAAGCCATACTGCAAAACGAAGAATTAGATACAGATTTTAATAAGCTGAAAAACTCATCCCTTATTAGTATTTATCTTGGATTTGATATCCCTGATCATCAGCTTCCAGCAGAAGGCACTGGTTTCATTGTTTCCGAAAATAGCGATGTGAAATGTAATGCATGTACATGGACAAGTCGCAAATGGACGCATACATCTGAAAATAGCAATTTGCTCGTTCGGATGTTTTATAAAAGTTCAAACCCAGCATTTGAAGGTATGAAGCATATGAGTGAGGAAGAATTGGTTGAAGTTGCTTTGCAAGATATCGAAAAAAGTTTGAAGCTTAGCGGTAAACCACAAGTGGTAGAAGTGACGAAATGGAATGATCAAATGCCAAATTACCATTTAGAACACGGGGAAGCTATTAGATCTTTAAATGTGAAATTATCTGAAGGGTTTCCAAGTGTAATTCTTGCAGGTTGTTCTTATTACGGAGTTGGCATAGGTGCTTGTATTAAAAATGGTAAGGAAACTGCAGAAATGATTTCTCAAAGAATTTTATTATAGATACTTTATTTGGACCAAAATTCATTTTTGGTTCTTTTTTTATAGAGGAAATGAAATTGTTGTTGTTTTAGTACAATTTACTTTTTATGTAAGCGTGTTACGATGCGGTTGGAGGTGTTTTATTGATAGTAAAATCGCGTTCGGATGAGTATAACTATGTGGGTTTGAGGTTGTTGGATCGACGTTTGCCGGAGTTGCATGAGATGAAAGAGTTAATTCATTCGAAAATGCATATGGCGAAGGCCGGGATTTATGGCGAAGTACGTGTGGATGAGGTATTTCAGAAGTATTCATTTCCATTTGAGTATGTAGTACTGCATGATCTAAGTTTGGAATCAAATGGTAAGTTTCAAATTGATACAGTGTTTTTGACACAATACTTTGCGGTGATATTGGAAAGTAAGAATATTGGCGGGAAATTGCGATTTAAACAAAATCCTTCCCAGTTAGAGCGAGAAAATGAGAATGGAAAAGTAGATATATATGAAAGTCCAGAGATACAGATTGAACGGAATAATTATTTGTTTGATGAATGGTTGCAGCTGCGTGGAATAAATATTCCTATTTATGGTGTTGTAGTATTGACGAATGCTAGAGCGATGGTAATAGAACCACCTGTGAAATATCCAGTTATTATCCATCAGACAATCCCAGTGTTTTTGCGGAATATTCCTCGTGAAAAAGTGTGCTTAGAAGTGAATGAGATGCACAAGTTGGCGAAGAAAATCGTTGCTAGTCATCGACCTTATTTTCCTTATCCAATGTGCGAACGCTGGGGCATCAATCCGAATGATCTTTTGACTGGTGTGTATTGTGAAAAGTGTGAAACGCATGGAATGGTGAAAAAGAAAAATGGCTGGAACTGTTTACGTTGTAGTCATGTAGACCGACTTGCCCATGAAAAAGCGATTTATGAGTGGTTTGTGCTGATTGGAGAGAGTATTAATAATCGGCAATGCAAAAGATATCTATATTTAAATTCTCCACAATCTGCATTGAGAGTTTTGAAATCAATGAATTTAATAACAAGTGGAAACTCCAAAAATACGACTTATAGGTGGGATTGGAAAGAGATTGCATCAAGAAAAACGTGAATCGGTCGAATAAGTGTCATTATCGGTTGAATTGAAGTGATAATCGGTCGAATACTAGCCAACATCGGTCGAATACTCGATAGACTAACCTGAAGTATAAAATGAAATTAATAGGATGTGGAAACTCCAAAAATACGATTTATAGGTGGGATTGGAAAGAGATTGCATCAAGAAAAACGTGAATCGGTCGAACCGAAGTGATAATCGGTCGAAAACTAGTCAATATCGGTCGAATACTCGATAGATTCACCGGGAGTATATAATGAAATTAATAGGATGTGGAAACTCCAAAAAGACGACTTATAGGTGGGATTGGAAAGAGATTGCATCAAGGAAAACGTGAATCGGTCGATTAAGTGTCATTATCGGTTGAACCGAAGTGATAATCGGGCGAAAACTAGTCAATATCGGTCGAATATGTGAAATAGTCGGTTGAATACTCGATAGATTCATCGGGAGTATAAAATGAAATTAATAGGATGTGGAAACTCCAAAAATACGATTTATAGGTGGGATTGGAAAGAGATTGCATCAAGGAAAACGTGAATCGGTCGAATAAGTGTCAATATCGGTTGAATCGAAGTGATAATCGGTCGAATATGTGAAATAGTCGGTCGAATACTAGCCAACATCGGTCGAATACTCGATAGATTCATCGGGAGTACATAGAAAACTCAAAACGCAAAATCTCACTCAATAAAATAAATACACCGCCTGCAGATAACCTATCTGTCGGCGGTGTATTTTATGTTCTTCACTCTTTTCAATTGAGCAACGATGATAATGCTAATAATGACTAGCAGAAACCACGAACTTATCTTTCCAATAGGGACGAGTGACCATGCAGCTTCTTGGTTTGGATACTGCCACGCACCGAAGAATGTGGTGATATTTTCTGCAATCCAAATAAAGAAACCAATCAATAGAAAAGAGAGAATCATCGGCATTTTATAGATTATCTTATTGATTTCAAAAGTGACAAACGTCCGTAGAAAAATTATAAGGAGCAAACCTTTTAACACCCAACGAATATCGTATGTAAAATGGTGCGTAAAGAAATTCAAATAGATCAGCACACAAATGCCAACTGCGAAAAAGGATCTTGGCCAGTTGTAAATATGTAAATCAAAATGTCGCCAACTTTGACAAATGTAACTAGCAACGCTTGCATACATAAAACCACTATATAATGGAACTCCGAAAAATTTGCTATACGCTTCCTCTGGATACGCCCATGAACCCATATGTACCTTATATAACTCGAGTGCAAGCCCAATTACGTGGAATAAACAAATAACTTTGAACTCATCTAATGTTTCTAATTTGGAGACAAGCATAAATAGTTGAGCCGCTAGACAAACAATTAAAATAAAATCATAGCGAGGTAAAAACGGGACGCTTACAAACTTAGATACAGCAAGTGCTGCAAAAATGATAACTGGAAAAATGCAAGAAATTGCTTGTAAAAAACCGAATCGTAGAAAGTTCCTCATAAAAGCCCAACACCTGCTTTTTTAAATATGGACGAAATTAACTTCTACATGTTTCTTCATTGGTTAGAATAGAAAAATCTACCCATATTTTTAAGCCTTTTTAAAGTTCTACATATACTTGTTTAATATTCTAAAAATCTTTAAAGCAATTTGTATTCTAAGTAATTCTTCAGAGCTTTTTAAGTCCGTATTTAATATTTCTTTAATCTTCTCAATTCGATAAATTAGTGTATTTCTATGTAAAAACATTGCTTTAGATGTCTCTGAAACATTTTGATTGTTGTAAAAGTAATTTTCTAATGTGGATAAATAACTTGTTGCATGTAATTTATCGTGTTCATATATTTTGCCGAGGCTTTTCTGAAAAAAGTCCTCTAATTCTAAGGAGTTAATATTCGAATCTAATAGATGATAAACAGAGTAATCTTCGAAATGAGAGACTTCATTTTTTTCGTGCATCTGCTGCATTAATCGGATCATTTCATTCGCTTCCGAAAAACTTTTATACAATGAGTTTATGGAACGATATTGCTGGCCTATGCCAATCAAAAAGGAGTTCTGTAATCTATTAACGAGTTTCTCATGCAAATCATTGGCATATTGCTTTGCTTCACTAACTGAAATAGGTGGTCTATCTTCGTTTTGACCAACTAAAATGATGATTCTATTATTTCTATAAAAAGATGTAATTTCACCGATAGATTTGTAGGCCATTTCATAAACAATTTCTACGCAACTTTGCGCAATATTATCCATTTTATATTTACCTATTATCATATCTTCAAATTTTTCCACTTCCTTAGCTTCTATATTAATCACTAAACAATAATACGAATAATTTGGGTTTAGGCCATGCAAATCACATAAAGTTTGTAATGTTTCGGGAGAAGTAATCTTGCCAGATAGTAAGTCGTCATAGAAATCCTGTCTTATTTTCACTTTAACTTCTTTGATTTCCTTCGCTTTTATCCTTTCCAGCGCAATGATTGTAGAAGCTTGTTGCAAAATAATATAGTCAAATTCAACTAGATCATGAACTGTTTGCCAAATAACGATGTACCCGTAAATATCTTGTGAAACAGCAATAGGAAGAACTCTACAAATAATGTTTTTGTCTTTTAAATAATAACTTCTTTTGATTGATTTTTTCATATCACTTAAGTTGGGTGGAATACTATCAATAAATTCTTTGTTAAATATAGGTTTATCCGTAGTTAAATCAAGTGAATCTTTGAGCGGAATATCGTTAGCTGCATGTTCTGTATAGTGTAACAAACTCCAATTTTTATCGACAATAATAATTGGGTTATTAATTGTTCCAGACAACATGGATGAAATTTTTTCAATTCCTCCACCTTCCAAAGAAATTCTAAAGAATAAATTATGCATGTCTAACGTTTTTCTATTTAGTAAATCATACCTTCCCGATGCTTTTTCATTAATGATCGAAATGACTCTTGAGAGAGTGTATCCAATAGGTAGTTCTAAAAGTGGTAAACCATATTTATTTGCTTCATCAATCATATTTTGTGGAAGTTTTTCAAAGTATCTCTTCATTTTTACGACAAGCCCTGCACAGTTAATCTCCGAAAGTTCTTTTATAATTTTATTTTGTAACTCCTCATTATCTTTAAAAATATATCCTGTTGACAGTAGTAATTCATTAGGTGAAAGCCAATCAAATGCGTCTGGATTTTCGATAATATTTACAATAGATATTTCGTTATTAATACCTTTTTCACCAGCAATGATCTTTAGACCATCTATCGCTTTTATTTCTAATAGGTCTTGAACTGTAAGCAATTTTTTCTCACTCCTAAGACAATATGTCTTTCTATTAAGTTGTACAATATGCACAAACTAAATTAGCACTTTTTGGTTTGATTAAACGATGACCATACTACGTTCTCTATTCTATAGTATTTATGTAAAGGTGAAATATGTCAAAGGAATAAGCAAGCATTTGTGTATTATGAACAACAACAGAAAGTGGGAAGTACTGTTTAGAGGAAGTGCACTCCACTTGTAAGTTAATGTTGTTCATTCAATTAAGTTTTGAAAACAGAGGTGAATGTAGTGGTATCTGCAAGATCTGGAGACGTAGATTTTATTCAGAGAGTTATCCACTCAAAGCTTAGTGGTTTTGTTCATAGTACTTTTAAGCGAACATTAAATATACAATGCCTTGAAGATGGAGAACTATACACCATAGCCTGCAATGAAATAGATAATGGACCAAATACCCTTATCGTTGATTTAGCTAGCTTCGAAGACATGAACATAAATGCCTACGATGAAGTGCATTCCGATAATAATATTATATCTATCGGAAACAAAATGTCCATAACTATCGATAGAGCAAATAGTTGGGAAAGTATATTGCCGACATATCCCGCCAATACAGATGTTTTAAAGAAGAATATAAAGATAATGAAGCAGTATATCGAAATTCATGGTAAAAGTGGCGGGATTAAGAGTAAATCAGTAAATGAAAGTCCATTTGAGCAAGAAATGTCTAAAATGATTCAGGAAAGAAAAGGTTTACTAACAGACGAACTGGTTAAAAAGCAACTGCATCATGCAGTTCCACATGCAGTTTCGTTATTAGGACTTGGCCCTGGATTAACTCCGTCTGGAGATGATTTTTTAGTAGGATTGTTCACCTCATTTCATTTAAAAAATAGTCCTTTCGTTAATTATCAATGGTTTTTTGAAGAGATTGAACGAGCAGCAAAGACAGCAACAAATGAAATTAGTTACATAGCAATAAAGAAGGCTTCAGTAGGGAAAATTAGAGAGTCTATCATTGCATTAGTAAACGGGTTGTTAGAAGAAAATGAAGAGCATTTGATTCTCTCGTTAAAAAAAGTATTAAATATAGGATCTTCGTCTGGAACAGATATCGCTTTAGGAATTCTTACTGGATTAGAAACTAATATTAAAATTGGAGGTACATTATGACTGTTCAAGTTGTAGTTAAAGCAAACACATATATCGATTCCGTGTCTTTAATGTCTTTATCAACAAAAGCAAACCAAATTGAAGGCGTTGAGCAAGCAATTATAGCTATGGGAACTGAAATGAATAAAGAAGTAATTAGAAACGTTGGTCTAATGACACAAGAAGTGGAAGAAGCGAGAACAAGTGATTTAATGATCGTTGTAAAAGCTGAGAACGAGGAAATGTGCGAAAGCGCTTTCGTAGGTATTGAAGAATTATTAACGAAAAAAAATAAGCCTTCAAAAGGTTCAAGCGAAGTTAAATATTCAACGATCAAATCAGCAGCAGAAAACATTCCTGATGCAAATTTAGCAATTATTGCGGTAAACGGAATGTATGCTCCAAGAGAAGCGAGAAAAGCACTTGAAAATAATCTTCACGTTATGATGTTTAGCGATAATGTTTCGATTGAAGATGAAATAGCATTAAAGCAATTAGCACATGAAAAAGGCTTATTAATGATGGGTCCTGACTGTGGAACTGCAATTATTGGAAACGTAGCATTATGTTTTGCCAATGCAGTGAGAAAAGGAAATATCGGTATCGTTGGCGCATCAGGAACTGGTAGCCAAGAACTAAGTGTTCGTATTCATGAGTTTGGAGGCGGAATTACGCAACTTATTGGTACAGGTGGACGCGATTTAAGCGAAGAAGTTGGCGGAATTATGATGCTTGATGGCATTAAAGCGTTACAAGAAGACGAAGCTACAAAAGTTATTGTGTTAGTTTCTAAACCACCAGCACCAATCGTAGAAGAAAAAGTTTTAGCTCAAATTAAAAAATCTGCTAAACCTGTTGTCGTATGGTTCGTTGGCGGAGATGAAGAAAAAGTAACAAAAGCTGGCGGTCATTTTGCAAAAATGTCTAAAGAAGCTGCACTTAAAGCGGTGTTATTAGCTGGTGCTGACGAAAGCAAAATTAATAAACGTGCATTGAATCTTCCACTAGTAGAAGAAGTACGTGCGAAATTAAAACCAGAACAAAAATATATTCGCGGATTATTCAGTGGCGGAACACTATGTGACGAAGCAATGCACATCGCTATGGAGAAATTCGATAATGTATATAGCAACATTCAAAGAGAGCCTGAATTCCGTTTAAAAGATGTAAAAGTAAGTCAAGATCATACGTTCATTGATTTTGGTGATGATCAATTTACACAAGGTAAACCCCATCCAATGATTGATCCTTCTACTCGTATTGAACGATTTATCCAAGAAGCGAAAGATCCATCTGTTGGAGTAATTGTAATGGACTTTGTTTTAGGATTTGGTGCGCATGAAGATCCAGTAGGCGCAATGCTTCCAGCAATCATTGAAGCGAAACAATTAGCAGAAGATGAAGGAAGACATTTAGAAATAATCGGATATATTCTTGGTACAGAATTAGATAGTCAAAATATTGAAGGTCAAATTAACAAATTATTAGCTGCCGGAGCTACACACGCAAGCAGCAGTCAAAATGCAGGATTATTAGCAAGAGAATTTGTAGTGAAAGGAGAATAACCATGAGTAAAATTAACGAACTATTTAATGAAAAAATAAATGTCATTAACGTGGGTATTGAATCCTTCAAAGATGACATGATAAAACAGAATGCTACTGTAACACATTTAGAGTGGATGCCACCAGGTAGAGGAAATCCGGAAATTATTGCTGCACTTGATAAATTAGAGGAACCGACAATTGCAGAAAAAATTGAAGAAGCAAATAAACTTGCGGTGGAGAAAATTGTTAACTCACAACCCGTATTAATCGGCTTCGATCAAGCAATCAATGTTGTTCCTGGTATGACGAAAACAACTATTTTACATGCTGGGCCACCTATTACTTGGGACAAAATGAATGGACCAATGAAAGGTGCAGTAACTGGAGCAATAGTATTTGAAGGACTAGCTAAGGATATTGAAGAAGCAGAAAAATTAGCTGCATCCGGAGAAATTACTTTCTCTCCTTGTCATGAGCATAACTGTGTTGGTTCAATGGCTGGTGTAACTTCTGCGTCAATGTTTATGCATATTGTTGAAAACAAAACATACGGAAATATTGCGTACACAAATTTAAGTGAGCAATTATCAAAGATTTTACGTATGGGTGCGAATGATGAAAGTGTTATCAATCGTTTAATTTGGATGCGCGATGTATTAGGTCCAATATTACGTGATGCAATGAAACTAAGTGCAAATGGTATTGACTTACGATTAATGCTTGCACAAGCACTTCATATGGGTGATGAGTGTCATAACCGTAACATTGCGGGTACAACATTACTTATCCAGGCTTTGACGCCTTTAATTATTCAAACAGATTTTACAACTGAGCAGAAAAAAGAAGTGTTTGAGTTTGTAGCAAGCAGTGACTATTTCTCAGGTCCGACTTGGATGGCTCTATGTAAATGTGCACTAGATGCTGCTCATGGTATCGAGAACAGTACAGTGGTGACGACAATGGCACGTAATGGAGTAGAATTTGGTATTCGTATAAGTGGTATCTCTGGTAACACATGGTTTACTGGACCAGCTCAAAAAGTAATCGGACCAATGTTTGCTGGCTACAAACCAGAAGATTCTGGACTGGATATTGGTGACAGTGCTATTACGGAAACTTACGGAATTGGAGGATTTGCAATGGCAACCGCTCCTGCAATCGTTGCACTTGTAGGTGGAACAGTTGAAGATGCAATTAACTTCTCCACAAAAATGAAAGAAATCACAACTACTGAAAATCAAAACGTTACTATTCCAATGTTAAATTTCATGGGAATTCCAACTGGAATCGATGTTCGGAAAGTGATTCAAACTGGAATTATGCCTATTATTAATACAGCAATTGCGCATAAAGATGCGGGAATTGGAATGATTGGTGCAGGTATTACCAACCCACCGGTGGAAGCTTTTGAGAAAGCCATTCTAGCATTAAGTGAAAATATTATTTAAGAAAAAAATAGGTCCTAAACATAGTTTAGGGCCTCAATAATATTGCGGATCAGCAAAGGAGAGAAAAATTGTGGATAATCAATCCTTACATATTGAACTTATTAAAGCGAGTGAATTAGGGGATCTTTCTACTATTGAAAAGTTGTTACAAGAGGGTGCAAGCGTTGATTTTAAAGACGATGCTGGACGTACTGCTTTAATGGCAGCTACTCAAAAAAATCAAGTGGCGGCTGTGAAGATCTTAATTGAAGCTGGAAGTGATGTAAATAAGAGAGATATTACACAACTATCTCCGTTTATTTGCTCCGCAGCAAATGGTTTTCATGAAATACTGCGATTGATGATTAGTGGTGGCGCCAAATTAAACAGTGTAAATCGTTTTGGAGGAACAGCTTTATTACCTTCCAGCGAAAAAGGTTATTTAAAAACAGTACAAGTTTGTATCGATGCTGGTGTTCCAGTAAACCACATGAACAATTTAGGTTGGTCTGCATTACTTGAAGCCGTGATTTTAGGGAATGGTGGTCGCTTATATTCTGATATCGTTCAAACACTTGTAGATGCTGGTGCGGATGTAAATTTAGAGGATCGCGATGGAAAGTCATCCCTTCAACATGCGAAAGAGTTAAATCAACAAAAAGTAGTTAGTATTCTTGAAAAAGAGATAAACGAAAATAATGAGTATATTAAAAATGCTAAGCTATTTGCGAAAATGGATAACTATGAAGATGCCATTTTAGAAATGGACAAAGGATTAGAATTAGATAGTCAAAATACGGATTACTTCTATTATAAAGGTTATTTCCTACAAGAGATAAAGCAATATAAGGAAGCTCTTGAAGAGTTCAACAAAGCAATATCGATAAATCCAAATGACTTAGACTTTTATTTTTACACAGCAAATTGTTTGAGATTGTGGAAAAAACCAGAGGAAGCTTTGGCTGAATACGATAAAGCATGTGATATCAATCCGAATGAAACATTCTACCGTTACCATAAATCAAATTATTTAAGAGAGCTTGGAAGACATGAAGAAGCTGTTATTGAAATGGATAAACTTTTAACACTTCAACCAAATAGATATGACTTCTCCTTTCATAAAGCAAACAGTCTAAGATCTTTAGGCAAGCATGAGGAAGCTATAGAAGCAATTGAGAATGCAATTAAGAATGATCCAACAAATCCTTTATATCATTTTCATAAAGAACAATCGATTGAATTACTAAAAAGATAAGGTAATTAAGCATTATAGGGGGAATTCAAGTGGGGGAAGTAACAATTGTTGCCATTGGAGGCAATGCGTTAGTTAAAGAAAATGGACTAGATTCGATACAAGATCAATATGAAGCAGTACAAGAAACAGTAGTACATATTGCTGATATGGTAGAAGCGGGATATAAAGTAGTCGTTACACATGGTAATGGACCTCAAGTGGGATTCGGATTAAGACGATCTGAAATTGCAAATGAAGTAGCGGGCATGCCTGCGATACCACTTGTTAATTGTGTAGCAGATACACAAGGTGGTATTGGATACCAAATTCAACAAGCAATGACTAACGAATTTGCAAAAAGGGGACTGAACAAAAAAGTTGCTACTGTAATAACTCAAGTAGAGGTAAGTTCAGATGATCCAAATTTTGAAAATCCAACAAAACCAGTAGGATCATTCTTTACATTAGAGCAATCTGAAAAAATGAAAGAAGAACATCCTGATTGGAAATTCATCGAAGATTCAGGTCGTGGTTATAGAAGAGTTGTTCCATCTCCAAAACCAATTAATATTGTTGAAAAAGATGCTATTAAATTGTTAATAGATTCTGATTTTGTTGTTATTGCTGTTGGAGGCGGGGGAATTCCTGTTGTAAAATTAGCTAATAATACGTACGAAGGTATTGATGCTGTAATTGACAAAGACTTTGCTACAAGTTTACTAGCAGAGCAAATAGATGCTGAGACATTAATTATTACAACTGGTGTTTCAAGAGTATGTATTAACTTCGGTAAACCTAATCAACGTGCTTTAGATAAGATTTCAATTGAAGAAACAAAACAATTTATGGAAGAAAATCATTTCCCAGCTGGAAGTATGCTTCCAAAAATTGAAGCGAGCCTAAGCTTTCTAGAGAAAAATGGAAAAAGAGTAATTATTACAAACCCAGAAAGCTTGAAAGAGGCAATAAAAGAAGAAGCAGGTACACATATTATTAAAGAAAAAGTGGCAGTGCTATAAGATATTTTGGGAAGACTTCTAGATAGATAGAATCTTCCCAATTAGCTTATTTTTTTAAACCAAATTTAAATAATTTAATTATTAAAATTTTCAACCAATTATATATACCTTTGTATAAAACGCCTAATAATTTCACCATTTTTTGGTTTAGTTATACGATGACTATCTAGCGATTTCTGATAAATTAATAGTATAAGGAGTTGTTAATTTTAGTAAATGAAAACGCTACCATTAAAATGTAAATTGGCTGAGAATCAATTACTAGAATAATTGTTTATTAATAAAATGCAAGGAGTGTTAGTTATGGGGAATGTAGTTTTTTGGAAAAAAGGAGACATTGCTGCTTCTTTCGGTTTGTTCGTTAACGTTTTGACAGACTTTTTGGTTATGATTTCATTATTAATTGGTGTAGTTGGCATGCCAACTGAGTTTGTTTTTAAACGAATTGTTCCTGGCTTTGGACTTGCGGTATTGTTATCTGGTGTTATTTTTGCTTATTTTGCCTATAAATTAGCCAAGAAAACAGGTAGAACAGATGTTACTGCATTACCATCAGGTTCTAGTTCACCTGGTATTTTTCTTATCGTATTTGTGATTATGCTTCCTCTATATCATCAAACACAGGATGCTGTTTTTACAACATCAGTCGCTGTGCTTTGGGGCTTTATTGAGGCTGCCATTTTATTTTTAGGTGCATTCATAGGAGATACGATTAGAAAGCTTGTCCCAAAAACTGTATTATTAGCATCCTTGGCAGGTTTGGCATTTGTATTCTTAGGTATGAACCCAATGCTACAATCTTTTGAAATGCCTGTAGTGGCATTTGTTGCCTTAATAGTCATCTTCATGAACTGGTTAAGTAGACATCCAATATTGAGAAGAATACCTACAGGTGCATTATTGATCCTAATTGGAACTTCAATTGCTTGGATAGCTGGATATCAAAATCCTGCTGATGTTACTGAAGCTCTAAAATCATTCGGATTTAATCCTCCTAAGGTGCATTTAAATGGGCTTTTCGACCATGTTGAAGCTGCTTTGCCATATTTATTAACCGCTATACCTTTAGGGTTATCGAACTTCATTTTTAATCTGGAAAACGTTGAAGCTGCTGCTGTTGTTGGTGATGAATACAATACTAGAGACGTTATGCTTGCAAACGGTTTTTCTACTGCAATAGGTGGCATTTTTGGTAATCCATTCCCAGTAACAGTTTATGTAGGACATGCTGGTTGGAAAGAAGTTGGTGCAGGTTTAGGCTATTCCATTGCTAGCTCTCTTGCCATATTCTTATTATCGATTTTCAGTCTAATGGGTCTTTTACTAGCTGTTGTTCCAATTGCCGCAATTGTTCCGATGCTCGTGTTTATAGCGATTGTAACAGGACATCAAGTTGTTAAAGAAAGTCCGAAATTTGAAGCTCCAGCAATATTTGTATGTTTCTTCCCATGGGTTGCTAACTGGGCACTTGTTGCAGTGAATAATGCACTTTCAGCTACTGGTATGTCGGTAGGAGAGGGTGCCGATCAAGTTTCTTCACTTGCCCTGCACAATGCTGGACTTTTCTACGATGGCTTGGTAGCTCTAGGTAATGGTGCTCCTATTACTAGTGTACTTTGGGGTTCTATAGCTGTATTTACTATCCGTAACACGCCTATTGGAGCTATAATAGTTTCAGTACTTGGAGCTGTCTTATCTTTTGTAGGTGCAATTCATACAAGCACAATCGGAATTGCGCAAGATACTGCTATGCCTTTCGTTATAGGATACCTACTAATGGCAGTACTCTTAGCTTATAAACTATATGTAAATAAGAAAGAAAATATTGGTCCTGTTACAGAGTAAAATGGAAGCTCGTGTATAATTTTTCTATTTTTACACGTTCGAAGTGAGAGAATTCTACATCTATTAATAAAATAATTCGAGAGTATTCGGAGGGTTATAAAATGGATTACATGAAATTAGCAGTAGACGCAACAGTTGAAGGTATGGATAAAGGACATGGCGGTCCATTTGGAGCGACTATCGTTCGTGGAGATGAAGTTATCGCAGCAGTAAGTAATACAATGATGAAAGATACGGATCCATCTGCACATGCTGAAATGGTAGCTATCCGAGTAGCTTGTGAAAAATTAGGTACAATGGATTTATCGGATTGCGTAATTTATGCAACATGTGAACCATGCCCAATGTGTATGGGAGCAATCATTTGGTCTGGCGTGAAAGAAGTTCATTATTGCAGCACAAGAAATGATGCAGCTACACACGGATTTTCAGACATCCATCTTCGCGAGTATTTAGATGGTTCGGATGAAAGTGTAGTAAATATGATTAAAGTAGAAGATCGTGAAGACTGCGACAATTTATGGGAACATTTTCATAAATTAAAGGAAGAGAAAGTAACCTCTATATAAATAAAATTACCTAAGGTCTATCCTTAATAATAAAATAACCTTTGTCCACAGAAAGTTTGGGACAAAGGTTATTTTATTATTAATCGAATCAATTTCATGATTCAAATTTAGAACATAAAACGCGAACAATATTAAAGTGAAATGTGAGAATATGTATAATATACTCTTCAAAAATCAGCATGATTTCCGCTTTCAGAGGGGTAAGCGATGAGCCATCACCGCCGCCTATCGCTCCAATCAATATATTAAGTATTGTTCGTGTTTTAATAATTGGCTTTGTTAAAGGAAAAGGTTGATTTATCGAAAAATAGTACGGTGACACCTACCCTACATCCGATTAAATTTTCTTCACCTCAATTGGATATTTATATTAAAATAAAAAAAGTTTGTGAAGGTTTACACTTAAACTACCATGAAAATTAATTTCTTCAAGAAAAGAAAAATGACAATACTTAAGAAGACCCCTGCTTAATCGTAAAAAAAAGAGGAGAGCGGATATTAATAAGTCTATTGATTTCGGTGGACTACTAGTATTGACTCCTCAAACCATTTTCATTCTCTGTGGTGAAGCGCTGATTTTGCGCTTCATGGATGGCTAACGCAGCAGGTTAGTTTAACAAGGAAGTTACAATTTATTATCGAAGTAGAATAACTTTAGATTCGAACAAATATGGTTAAAAAAGATAAGGGGTCAGACTATGATGAAACGCTTATTTTTACTATTTTGTATAGGAATCAGTTTGGTTGGCTGTAATCAAGAAGAAACAATAAAAGCACCAAAAGAAATACAAGCAGAGACACTTCAAACTGAACATATTGAAGAAAAATCGTTTACAGTTGAAGAACGCCAAAGCGAAGGGTATAAAAGTATAAAAGAAGTTGTTAAATATGATGAAATAAGGACCGTTGTTGAAATAATTGAAAACGCTGAATGGGAAGAAAACATTAAGGTGGAGATGGCACTTCCTCCTGAGTATCGTTTTAAATTGGGTTCGATTAACTACGCTATATGGGTGACTCCGTATAAAGATAGATTGGAGATAATCCCTGGGGGTCAGTCAAGATATATAAAATTACCAATTGAGGACTCAGAAATTTTATATAAAATAATTACTGGAAAAGAACTTTAAGGTAAAAAAGTTATTCAACTAACGGGTGCTTTACTTTAATAAGGAGTAGAGTTTTTTTTACTAAAGCAACAGTTTAGTTGAAGAAGGAATTATTCAACTTAGCGAGAATGTTATTACATTGGAGGGGAAATGAATATGAACGATTTATTTACAATAGACTGCGGTGAAATACTATTAAGAGAGTTTAGAATAGAAGATGTAGATGCTATTTATGAACTGACTTCACAACCTGAAGTTTATGAGTTTTTACCAGATTGGCGTTCGACTAGAGAACAAAGGTTAGATTGGGTTACAAATTATGAGATACCGGATAATAAAGAGTTTTTAGCTAATGTCCCAAGCATAGGTGAAAGGTGGCTGAAGTTGGGAATTGTTTTAAAAGAAACTGATGAATTTATTGGTTTCTGTAATACTGGTATTAAAGAGGAACTAATTGGAACAAATCGAGAAGTTGCTTACTCTATTTCTAAGCATTATAGAAATAAGGGGTACACAACACAAGCAGTAAAAGGATTAGTAAATTACCTATTTGAAAACACTGATGTTAAACAATTGAACGCTGTGGTTCTTCCACGCAATGCAGCTTCAAATAAAGTAATAGCAAAATGTGGCTTTCATCTTAGAGGGAATGTTGAGATTGAAGATCAAATACATTATCATTACATGCTTGTAAAAAAATGATGAATTAAGTTTCAACTAACGGGGCGGGTTAGTTGAATAGCGTTGTAAAACTTGTGTTCAACAATCGGACCAAATTGAGAGTATTTTGTTGGTGACAAGAAAACAGAATGAGTGACGTAAGGAATAAAAGTTATTTACACTTTTCTACGGGGGTACTTATGAAAACTCACTATTATTTAGGTTGGTTTAACAATTTTTTTCCGGAGAATCTGGGCAGGGTGTTACAGGAGGATATAACTGATAGAAAATCGCTTGCTATGATTAGCTCGAATCCAGCTATTTATGAAGATGATGGTGCTACTGAACGCTCGTGGCTTGACCAGGCTGGCATTATGTTTGATGAATATCATTTAATTAATTACCGCGTACAGAAGGAAGATGCCCAAACGATAATTCAAAATGCTTCAGTCATTTTCTTGTTGGGTGGGAATACTCTTAAACAAAATGGTTTTTTGATGGAATATGAATTATCGGATTCGATTAAAAAAAGCAGCGCCGTTGTGATGGGAGCAAGCGCTGGTGCAATCAACATGTCCGCTAAATGGTTATGCTCGAAAAACTTTGGATATAAAGTTGAAATGAGCTCTGTTTACGACGGAATCGGTCTTGACAATTTTTCCGTCCTGTCTCATTTTGATCTTGAAAATAACATTGCACTGGTTCAAAGCGAACTATCTCTCCTATCGGAAGAAATAAATATTTATGCGTCGAACAAAGATTGCGCTGTACGTGTAAAGGGAGACAAAATCGACGTTTTTGGCAATGTTTTTTTAATTTCCCACTCAAAGATTCAGAAATTGGTTGAGACGCTCTAGTTGTAGTGAATGAATACGCGTCTCTTTTCTCTTCTTTAACTAATGGATTCTTTAGTTCAATAAGGAGTAAAGCCTTTTTCTTATTGAACTAAAGGTGCAGGATAGTGGAACAAAATGATTTTTTCGAGGGTGAAGGATAATAATATTGAACGGAGGAACTAAATTGGAATATGTTTTAGATCACGTTGGAATTGCTGTTAGAAGTATTGATGATGCTCTTCCCTTTTATCTTAATGTATTAAATGGATTATTAGAGGACCGTTATACAAGTGATACACCTGGTGTTGAAGTACACGTTGCTGTTGTCAGAACCAATGATAAAGTAATTGAATTACTGGAACCAACCAACAAGAACTCTCCAATGGCTCGGTTTATAAAGCAACGAGGAAAAGGGGTGCATCATATTGCATATCGAGTTGACGATTTGGACAAAGCAATACTCAAGGCTAGTAAAAAAGGAGTTCGTTTTCTAGAGGACACACTACGTACTAACACGCGTGGAAGAAGGCTCATTTATGTTAATCCCGCATCAACTGATGGAACTTTAATTGAACTTTGTAGCTATGTGAATAACTAAAGAAAAATTAACTTGAATTTTCTTAATTGGTAGAAGCAATTCAAAGAAACAATATGGGGAATTAACGTGAACTTTAAATAAACTATAACGTTGTTCAACTAACGCAGCAGTTTAGTTTAAGAGCGGTGTTTAACTTGTGTTCAACAATCGAGACATTTAATAGAGCAAGTTTAATTGAACTACCATGAAAATTAATTTCTTCAAGAAAAGAAAAATGACAATACTTAAGAAGACCCCTGCTTAATCGTAAAAAAAGAGGAGAGCGGATATTAATAAGTCTATTGATTTCGGTGGACTACTAGTATTGACTCCTCTAACCATTTTCATTCTCTGTGGTGAAGCGCTGATTTTGGCTTCATGGATGGCTAACGGGGTCAGGTTGGTTTAATCGTATCCAGATTTATATTTATAATTATCTTGGTAGGAGGGAATGTAGAACATCTCAATTGAGGACGAACTACAAAGGGTAGGTGATAAATCCTATGAATTTCGAAATAAGAAGTCTTGAAAGACACGATATCCCATTCTTGCGGGATATGGTGTATGAGTCCGCGTTTGTACCAGAAGGACAAAAACCTTTCCCAAGGACAATACTAAACGAACCATCTGTCTCAAAATATGTGGCTGGATGGGGGGAACAGAGCGGTGATATTGGATTGATTGCGGAAAAAGAAGAACAAAAGATTGGTGCCATTTGGTTGCGTCTGTTTGATGATGAAACGCCAGAAATCGGAATTGCCATCCTTAAAGAATTTCGGGGTAAAGGAATTGGAAATGCTTTAATGCGTGCGCTCGAAACGGAAGCAAAAAATTATGGGTATCAGAAATTATGTTTAAGCGTAGACCCAAGAAATCCAGCTTGTCGTTTATACGAACAATTCGGATATGAACATGTTGGCTGGGATGATACTTACTGGGCAATGGAGAAGGAATTAGTTTGATACAACAACAATAGGGTGCACTTGCACAAACTGCAAGGCTCCCTTTTTAAATTAATAGGGAGCATTAATTCAATATGACGTGTACTAACAATATTCACCAATTGGGAGAGATTGGCGAATAAGCGTCTCTGCTCTTATTAAACTACCATGAAAATTAGTTTCTTCAAGAAAAGAAAAATGACAATACTTAAGAAGGCCCCTGCTTAATCGTAAAAAAAAGAGGAGAGCGGATATTAATAAGTCTATTGATTTCGGTGGACTACTAGTATTGACTCCTCAAACCATTTTCATTCTCTGTGGTGAAGCGCTGATTTTGCGCTTCATGGATGGCTAACGGGTGCTTTAGTGAAAGATAATGGAGTTGAATTGGCAGCTCTTTTTCTTATTGAACTAACGCAGCAGGTTAGTTGAATAAGAATATAAAAAGGAAGGTGTCAATGTGCGATTAATATTTCGGAAATTCAGAAAAACAGGATTCGTAATTGTAGCTTTATTGTTTATTATGGTGGGTATCATTATCTTTGCTAATACTAATAGGAATTATTCTGCATCAGATGTATTAGGGGATTATGCTGATTTAAATGCTAAAAACCCATTTGTAAGCATGAAAAGTATCGATATAGAAACAGGGGATATATTCACAACAATTGAAATTCCAGAAGAAACGCAACAGGAACTTATTGATGCCTTTAAAAATGCTAAATTTAAAAGAGTAACAGATATTTCAAGTGATTACGATTACCGAATCAATATTACATTTAATACAGGATATGCAATGTATGTTGATTCAGATAAAAAATTACTTTGTATCATTGATACGCATGGTGATAAGAACGAATACTATACAATCGAAAATGATAGTGATTTCTTCAAGATTTTAAAGAATTCCACGAAAAAAAATAGTAAGCCTGAATTATGATTTTTCACTAACTGGTGCTTTACTTCAAGAAGGAGTAAAGCCTTTTTTCTTCAGCTAAACTAACGCAGCAGTTTAGCTGAAGAAGGGATTTTAATGAAAATCATAGAATAGGTTACCTAATGAAGGAGGCGATAACTTGTTTTTATATCATATGTTCATTGAAAATGATAGTGACCCATGTATAAGTCCACAAAGGGTTTTAAAAGAAGGATTAAATCATAAAACTGCAACCAAATGGTATTCTAATAGTGGTAATCTATTTCCAGATTTAACAAACCGTTTTAGATCAGCAAATTTACCAAAATGGATTGACTTTAAAGTTGCTTTCAGAGCAGATTTGGAAGTGTATGAATATCCTTACTATCGATTTCCAGTATTTAGTAATAAAATTTTAGTTTTTAACCGAGATATATCAAGTGATTTATTTGCTTATAAGGAAGATATATATGATAGTGGCAAAGGACGTTTTGTTGAAGGATTACCTTCAAAGGAAGATTTAATGAAAGATTATTAGGCAAGTACTAACACTCTCGAAGAAGTTTTAAAGAATAAGCCTTTTAATAGCCCTGAACTTTATATTTTTGAACAAGTTCCTTCAAAGATAATTGACTATATAGTGTAAATTCTTCTTCAACTAACGCAGCAGCGCGACAAGTTTTGTTATAAGCACTAATGTGTGAAAAAACAAGGGATTTCTTCGGAAATCCTAACTTTATAACCGAGGATAGGAATGATAAAACCACGTATTTTGAAACTATCCCATTGATACTCCTGCATGCGTCATAATAGACAGATTATGGGGTCTGAAGCTCAGGTAAAGTCGGCAGAACAAAGGCTGAAGCCACTCCTCACGGAAAAGGTATGCCAATGGATATGTCGGATGGCTGAAAAACTAAATATGGTGAGAATTTTCTTACGGAAAAGAACAGACGAACTTCCGAATGTACGGGTCTAAAGTTAGAGCATAAGGAAACTTGTGTACCATCCAACGATGGGGTGAGTGACGTGGAGTAAAAATTGCTGCTCTGAAACACGTTATACCGAACAATGGCGGTATCCAGCTCATAGGCTTACAGGAAGCACCTAAGTTTAGAAAAAGATAGCTAGGTTATAAGGTACTTGGAAAATAAGGAACGTTGGATCAAGGGCTGTCACCCGAAACGGTTGCTATAAGCTAAATGGCGAAATGCATTGGTCCTTATGAGGGTAGGGGTACGACCAGTGAAACCTCTGTAATGGAGGTGGAGGAACAGCCCCAAGTCTAGCGATAGGTAATAATTATTTTTCAACTGTGCATTGCACCGGTCTGGTAAGAACGTGGGAACATCATTTCATATAAGAATGATGCCACAGTGCAAGCTCTTCGATGAAGAGTAACTTGAAACTTATAATTAATAATACCATCGTTAGATGGAACGCGGAATGCTTGGAAACTGGCACGTTCCGTGCGGAGTAGGGGAAAAGCCGGAGATAACTTCAAACGTTTACCTATTACTAACGTTTAGTTGAATAAGAAAAATGGAAGGAAGTGAATATTGTGATTCACTTTGCAGAATTAGGAATTTTCTTTAATCCAATACTTGCGATAATTATATGCGTAAATTTAGTTACTATTATGGAAAAAGTAAAAAATAGTGAAGATACTTCTACTAACACTATAATTGTTAGTTTATCTTTAGCTTATATTGTTTTTACTATTTCAATACTTGCTAGCTCTTAATTTGTTCTTGTTGAACTAACGCAGCAGGTGTGCGGCCGAGCCTAGGTCGTATCATATAGCGGGTGGGATTCCCGTCGAGAAAGAACTAGCCATTCACTCGTAGCGAGTCTTGGAGGGCTAATGGTAACATTAGCTTTTAAGCGTAGACAGTTAGGTGGCGGGCCGAAAGCCGAATGGTTGAAGGGATTGAGCCCCATAATGTTAGTAAATCGAGAGGGTTGATGCCTTACCTGCGGCAGAAAACTACATTTTATTCTTCGTAAAAGGCAAGAAGGATAAAACCTCTCTGGGGTCAGAGACCTTGGCACGTCACACATGGATATGATACGGCAACTCGGGAGACCCTACCGGTCTCTTCTTATAGAAGAGTATGGTGTACAAGCGATAATAAGCAAGGAAACCAAATGCCGTTGTAGGGAGTCGGATAGCAGCGTAGTACCAATGAAGTTGGGTAATGCCGATGGAGGAAAGGCTGCTACCAAGTTATCACCCTTAATAGGGACACATTTACTACACACAGAGGTAGAGATAATAAATGTAAACTAAACTATTGAGGATAGCAGAATCAGTGTGAATGATGACTTGGAGGAGCCGTGTGCGTAAATAGCGCAAGCACGGTTCTGTGAGGGGGGAGGAACACAATCTACCTTAAGGTAGAGAGGTTCCCTTCTACTCGACTAGTTTAATATGAAGTAAAGAAATGCATGGTCAACTATAATTTGAAAGTTAAATATTACGTAAAGGAATGATTTAAAGTGAAAATTTCAAGAAATCCAGATACAATTCATAATCCAGTGGCTCCTTATGTACACCAAATAGAGATTACAGGTCCAAATAGATGGTTGAATTTATCTGGACAACTAGGTATGAGAATAGATGGCATTGTACCAGAGAATCCACTAGAGCAACTACAATTAGCTTTAGAAAACGTAAAGAAGAATCTTGATGCTGCTGAAATGGAGATTGAAGATTTGACAAAAATGGTATTCTACTTAGTTGGAGATTTTGAAGTGGTACAACGAAGAAAAATAATTGGAGATTTTCTCGGAGAACATCTTCCTTGTACTACAATGATTTATGTAGTAGCACTAGCAGCACCTTCATTTAAAGTAGAAATTGATACATGGGCTTGTAAAGATATTTGATTTGTAGTTAAAAGAGATGGTTTTCTAATCAATTTTATTAAAGTTTGTGAAATGGTGTACTTAGACTAACAGGGGCTTTAGCAGAACAAGGCTGCCTTTGGGGTAGCTTTTTCATATTGAACTAACGCCGCAGTTTAGTTTAACAAGAAGGTTTTTTTGCAAGAATGTCGAAGTTGTAATGAAACAGGAAATTATTCAACCAACGAGGTAGAAAAATAGAGTCGTAATTTAGTGAAGTTGTTAATTTGAAAAGGAAAAGATAAGAATGATTTATCAATAATTAAGGATAGGGGGAATACCAATGAAGGGTACAAAAATCTCAGTAGATACAAATGATAGCCTTAAACAGATAGAGTACACACATATTCAAACGGGTTCTAAAAAAATTTGTTTTATGTTTTCGGGTACTGGTTATACCTACGATAAACCCTTGCTTTATTACGCTACTATGGTAATGCTTGAAAATGATTTTGATGTTGTTCAAATTCACTATTTATATAAAAAAGAAGTATTCGAACAATCATTCGAAGAAATAACTAATATCATTATGGATGATGTTAACCCTGTTATAAATAATGTTCTAGCTAATTTTCATTACAATGAAACAATTTTCCTTGCGAAATCACTTGGAACAATTCCTGTTATTAGTGAATTTATGAAAAGAGAAGCTTTTAATAAGTCAAAGATGATATTACTAACCCCTTTACTGAAACTCGATAGAATGTATGAAGAAATTTTAAACAGTAGTCACGAAGGATTGTTAGTCATTGGTGACAAAGACCCCCATTATAACTTAGAACAAGTCGAACAACTGGCACAGCGAACCTCTTTTACCGTTGAAGTAATCCATGGGGCGAACCATTCGTTAGATAATGTAGACTATGACACACAAACTTCTATATCCTCTTTAACGAAAGTGATGATAGATTTGAAAGAATTGATTAGATAAATTAGGAAATGCAGAATTATCAGGTATGAAAATAGAATGTTTTCCCCAATGTTCTTATTGAACTAACGGGTGCTTTACTTCAAGAAGGAGTAAAGTCTTTTTTCTTATTGAACTAAAGTACTCAGTTTAGTTGAGTAAAAAAATGAATTGGAGGTCGAACAGATATGAAACGAGAGGGAGTTGTTAAATGGTTTAAAGAAGAAAAGGGTTATGGTCGTATTATGCTTGACGGTGAAGATGGAAATCATGTTTTTGTTCATTTCAGTTCGATTATACCTAATAAAGAAAGATTTCCGAATGGATTCATATTCCTTAAACAAGGTCAAAAAGTATCCTTTGATTTAATTGAAAACCCAAATTCTATTGACCAAAAGCAAGTTGCAGAAAATATAATCATTATCTCTGACTAAAAAATTCTTCTTCAACTAAACCAGCCAATAGTTTGTCAATATTTATTAATAAAAAACAAATTAGTTCATGCTATACTAAAATTGTGCATGCCAAATAACCTTTCAATTTTCTGTATTTGGAAAGGTTTAGGCTTTTTAGTTATATTTTAATACTAGGTAAGATATTGGAAAAATGAATTGTTTTTTAAAAGTGCATAAATCCAATGTAAAAGCTTATTTGCACATGCTATTACAGCTACTTTAAAGGGCTTTCCTTCTTCACGTTTCTTATCATAAAACTCCCTTAACCTCTTATTTCGAGGAATGAGTTCATCTGTCGTTTTCTTCTTGCGACTATCACGAATGGCACTTTTAACGGCCATATATAAGGCATGTCGTAGTCTACTAGAACCTCTTTTGGTAATCCGATTCAAAGTACCTTTGAATGTACCAGATTCAAAAACACTTGGATCAATTCCTGCAAAGGCAACTCTTGAACCTGACTTTCGCCTTTTGCCACATCCAGACCAATTACTGGATTCATCATTATTTTCCTCCTTGTCATACAATTAACCGGTAACCCCTATTCCTCCATGTAGTATCATAGCTTCGCTTGTTATACGAGATCAGAGTCCCAACCAGCCTCAATCATGTTTCTACAAGTAGGGGGCGAACTGTTTAGTTGACGGGATCAATAGCCCCACGGGTGCTTACGTTCTACCCCGGCTACCGCAATCATATATCGATATAAAAAAAGGTCAACCAGAAATATCTGGCTAACCTTATAATACGAACGGATGCTTTACTTCAATAAGGAGTAGAGCTTTTTTTTACTAACGCAGCAGTTTAGTTGAACAAGTAAAATACATTTTTGATAATTACAAATGGAGCATTTGCTTAAAAATGGAACCTCAATTCGATTCAAACGTATTAAAGTAGTGGGGCGGGAGGGAATTATATGTTTAAAATAATTTTATTTTTTATCGTTGTGATTGCATTCTATGCTATTTCGATTTGGCAATATATAATTCCAACTAAGGCTATTCATTTGTGGTTTCAACCTGCATATACTGAGGAACCTAAAGTAGATGAGGCATATGTAAGGCGTTCCCTTATAATAAGAGGTATTTTCTTCACGTTGGTATTTATCGTAATAATATATAGTTATTTTCACGAACGAATGCTTTACTTCAAGAAGGAGTAAAGCTTTTTTTCTTATTGAACTAACGTTGCAGGTTAGTTTAATATGAAGTAAAGAAATGCATGGTCAACTATAATTTGAAAGTTAAATATTATGTAAAGGAATGATTTAAAGTGAAAATTTCAAGAAATCCAGATACAATTCATAATCCAGTGGCTCCTTATGTACACCAAATAGAGATTACAGGTCCAAATAGATGGTTGAATTTATCTGGACAACTAGGTATGAGAATAGATGGCACTGTACCAGAGAATCCACTAGAGCAACTACAATTAGCTTTAGAAAACGTAAAGAAGAATCTTGATGCTTCTGAAATGGAGATTGAAGATTTGACAAAAATGGTATTCTACTTAGTTGGAGATTTTGAAGTGGTACAACGAAGAAAAATAATTGGAGATTTTCTCGGAGAACATCTTCCTTGTACTACAATGATTTATGTAGTAGCACTAGCAGCACCTTCGTTTAAAGTAGAAATTGATACATGGGCTTGTAAAGATATTTGATTTGTAGTTAAAAGAGATGGTTTTCTAATCAATTTTATTAAAGTTTGTGAAATGGTGAACTTAGACTAACAGGGGCTTTAGCAGAACAAGGCTGCCTTTGGGGTAGCTTTTTCATATTGAACTAACGCCGCAGGTTAGTTGAAGAAGAGGTAATGAACAATAGATAAGGGGTTTTAGAATGCCTATCCTAAGAGAATTTGATTTGGATATACCATATGTTAAAAGTAGTGGAGATAAAGAAGACTACGAGAAGAACTGGAAACAACAACGAAGAGAATTTCGAGATGAAATAAGATGTGTAGCATCTTTATTTGAATGCCATTTTGAAAAATTCAAAACGGAGAAATGTTGGAAATTATTAGTCGAATGTGTTGAAAGAATTGTAGATGAACGAGTTATCGGCGAAGATATTTGTATAGTACAAGTTGAATTAAATATTGAACGATACTTTCAATTGTCTAATATAGAAAAGAAAAAGCTGATTTTAAAGTTACTAAAAAACGGTATTGAGAAAATCATTGATGAAAAGGGCTGGAACAAACAACTTTTCGAAAGTGCTTATCAACAAGTCATTGATTGCAATTATATTAACGAACGTATATGGAAACAACCGAAGAAAAGTCCTAATCGAAAACATATTGCAGAAGTGTTTTGTGAACACGATATTGATAAATTTGAAATAAGCATCATCGTTAAAAATAACGAAGGTGAAGTAGTTAAACGTGAAAAGTTAATTACAGAAAGACCGAACGAATGGGCTTTTACAAAGCATTTTGGGAAATTAAAATGGATATCATCCAATGAAGTGACATTGGTCAATAAAAATGAATCAAAGCAGTGGATTGTTCAAATATAAAAAAATTATGATCACTTAAAGAATAGTCCTTATTCAACTAACGGGTGCTTTAGTAAAGTTCTTTGAGTTGCTTATGCGGCTTTTTTTTTTGCTCAACTAAAGAAAAAAAATAGTTTTTAAAAAAAGACATAACATTTATGAAACCTCACACAATAAAATAGATAAAAAAATGTGGAGGTTCTATATGTTGAATTCTGTTATTAGAAGATTACTTCTTTTCTTTATCATATTATTAACTATTTCATCTGTGGTTTATGCCGAAAATAATGACCTAGAGCAAGGTGTAAATGAGGAAGGAACTGTAGTTTACCATGTTAAATACGATTATGATGCATTATCTAGTTTTTTGAAGTTAAGCCGTGATGAGTATGAAAAGTATTGGAAAGAAGGACTTTCTATTGCTGACATGGCGACGAAACAGGGGATATCGAGAAGGGATATAGAGGGCTATTTTTATGATTTCCACTTTAAAGAAATGCAAAAGTGGAGAATCAAAGGTCCTCTTACAGAAAAACATTATTTCCACCTTGTTTATAGGTTAGCAGATGAAATCGAGGATTTTATTGAACGTAATCCAAATCGCAAAACCAACTAACTAGGCACTAAGTGAAACAATTCAAGTCAACAATCGTTGGTTTGAATTATTTATTTCAGGATATTGAAAGTACTTTACCTATACCGAATCAGATAAACAGACGGTGAACTTTCCAAGAAAATGTGAAGAGTTTTACTTTAACTAACGGGTGCTTAGTTAAAGACCAAGGGTTGCTTAGGTAGCTCTTTTTTCTTATTGAACTAACGCAGTAGGTGTGCGGCCGAGCCTAGGTCGTATCATATAGCGGGTGGGATTCCCGTCGAGAAAGAACTAGCCATTCACTCGTAGCGAGTCTTGGAGGGCTAATGGTAACAGTAGCCTTTAAGCGTAGACAGTTAGGTGGCGGGCCGAAAGCCAAATGGTTGAAGGGATTGAGCTCCATAATGTTAGTAAATCGAGAGGGCTGATGCTTTACCTGCAGCAGAAAGCTACATTTTATCCATCGTTAAAGGCAAGAAGGATAAACCTCTCTGGAGTCAGAGACCTTGGCACGTCACACATGGATATGGTACGGCAACTCGGGAGGCCCTACCGGTCTTTTCTTCTTATAGAAGAGTATGGTGTACAAGCGATAATAAGCAAGGAAACCAAATGCCGATGTAGGGAGTCGGATAGCAGCGTAGTACCTATGAAGTTGGGTAATGTCGATGGAGGAAAGGCTGCTACCAGGTTATCACCCTTACTAGTGACACATTTACTACACACAGAGGTAGAGATAATAAATGGAAACTAAACTATTAAGGATAGCAGAATAAGCAAATCTGATCGAAAGAGATTAGGTACATCTTGTGAATGGTGACTTGGAGGAGCCGTGTGCGTAAATAGCGCAAGCACGGTTCTGTGAGGGGGAGGAACACAATCTACCGCAAGGTAGAAAGGTTCCCTTCTACTCGACTTCGGATTAGCAAACCATAAGAAACTCCTAAGTTGAATTATGCTAAAATGTAGTTAATATATAATGTAGATATTCCTCATGAACAAAGGAGAGCTGAAAATGAGAAAACTCGTTCTATTTTTGCACGCATCGCTTGACGGTTTCGTAGAAGGGCCGAATGGTGAAATGGACATTGGCTGGATTTCCTATGATGCTGATTTGGAGAAACACGCGAAAGAAATTCTGAGTACTGCCGACACTGTCATTTGGGGACGTGGGACTTATCAGATGATGCACAGTTACTGGCCATCTATGCAGTCGAACCCATCAGCTTCACAGCATGAACGGAATCATGCCGAGTGGATCGAAAAGACAGCCAAAATCGTTTTTTCCACGGTGCTGGAAAAAGTCGAATGGAATAATTCCAGACTCGTGAAAGAAAATGTCGAGGAAGAGATCAATAACCTCAAACAGCAGCCAGGCAAGGATATGGTAATCCTCGGCAGTCCGAGGTTCGCACACCACCTTATGCAGCTTGATTTAATTGATGAGTTTAAAATTACGGTTTCTCCCGTTCTCGTCGCTAAGGGATTGCCGTTATTCCAAGGTCTCAAGGAGAAGATCAATCTTAAGTTAATCGAAAACAAGACCTTTGATTCTGGAGCCATAGGTCTCGTTTACCAGATGGTAAGATGACCTTGTCACTTAAGGTGATTAAGCTAACGGGAGACGATAGCTCAATTAACCGCCTTTTCACAAAGGCGGTTTTCTTATGGTCACAAATCAAAATTAGAATTTAACATAGCCTTAAAAAAGATTTAAAAGACGTTTTATGGCTTTTCGTTATCTCTTTATTTGGAGTGTCTGTTATAACGCATACCTGGCCGTTATGAAAATGGTGGAGAAGTAAGTCATATTAGAAATCCATAATAATCTCTCAAGTAATTATTCATTTGAGTGTAAGCAAAAATAGATCAAATTGTAAATATTCATTGCAACGGAGGAACTTAATTTAATTGAGTTCCTCCATTTATTATTCAACTAACGAGCTCTCAAATTAAACAACTTTATTATTCAGGTTCATAACAATAATCGTGTACAATTAAAAAAAGAAGTTGCATTACACGAAGAATTTGTTGGTTATTTACTTGATAGTGAAGAGGAGTAACAAAAATTCCTTATTAAGCTAACGGGTGCTTTACTTCAATAAGGAGTAAAGCCTTTTTTACTAAAGGTGCAGGTTTGTTGAATAAGAAAACGATTCAGGGAACACTAAAATGAGGTGTTGAACTAATGAAAAGATACATTGCTTTTATAATGACATTTCTTCTTGTTATTGTCCCTGATAACCCAAAGGCAGAAATTGAAGGATATGATATCATTGCAAAGTTAAGTAAAGAGAATATAACCCTATATGCTAAAAAAATGAATGATTTATATTATGATTTCAAACTTGGTTTCAAGGGGGAGATTTACTCAAGACCTTTTTGGATAAGCGCTGCTAATAATAATACTTATGCCCCACAAATTTATTACGAAGACATTAACCAAGATAAAAAGAAAGAGTTAATCATCATTCTGAACCAAGGCTATGGTACTGGTGTATTACAGGAAGAAGTTCATGTTTATCGATATACGAACGGATTGATTGATGTACTTGTTGATAACCCTATGGCAATTATCAATAAAAATGTAAAAACAAAATTAACTACTGAAAAAGACGAAATCATTTTGGGGGACAAAGTATCCGTTGTCGATCCTAAGTCAATAGAACCCTCGCATTTATTTGAGGATATAGGTTTCGGTAGCATTATTGATTATGAAGTAATTAACAAAAATCTTATGGTCAGAGTAAGTGGTCAAATAACACCAGCGACGTTTGTCGGAGATATTATCATTACTTATGAATACCGTGATAAAATGTATCAAGCGAAAGCAATTGAATTTATAACAGATATTAATAAAAACCCTTTTTATGGTCCAGTGAAACATTAAGCGATATTGAACTAACGGTGTGCTTTACTTCAAGAAGGAGTAAGTTTTTTTCCTTATTCAACTAACGCAGCAGGTTAGTTGAACAAGCAATGTCAATATGATAATTTTAACGAAGCTGGGAATACTACACCTAAAATATTGAGGTGATAGAAAATGACCAGATCTATTTCACTTTTGTTGATTTCATTTTGTTTGTTATTTTTCTTGACCATATATGCAACTGCAAATGATAAGCCCAGTCCTTATGAAGAAATATATCCTGAAATAGGTTACAAAACTGTGGAAGATGCAGTGGACGATTTTGAACAACATTTCAAACAAAAACTTAAACTTCCGCTTAGAATACCACCGATAAGCTTTACTCATCATTTTGGTAGATTTAGTGATTTAGAAAGCGACATTAATGACTCATTTGAAGTGATGTTTATAAATGATCAATTATCTGAAAATCATTATAAAATTGATGTTCGACCGATAAAGAATAATATTCCTATAAGAGAGAAATACGTGATAAAAACTTTTGAATTAAAAAGTGGAATTGTAGCCACTTATATGACAATTTCAGGATTTAATGTGCTTGTTTTCGAAAGAGGTGATTGGCAATATATGCTAAGTATTGATAAGCGAGTATCAGATAAAGTTACTCCTGAAACCTTGTTAGATATAGCCAATTCAATTGATTATTGATTCAAATTGGAAATTTTGTTATTCAATTAACGGGTGCTTTAGTAAAAAGTGGATAGCAAAATAAATGAGCTTGGAGATACATTTCCTAGCTCATTTTTTATGTGTATTTTTATTTTCCTATGAAATAACATTAATAATTTTGGCACTTACGAAAGAGGATGGAGTATTCGAAATCAACCAATAACTTTAACAAATTATAATAATAAAATGCTATTTATGAAATTAACTCAATCAGTTAAATGGACATGAAGGAAGTCAATAACCTCTTTCAGCGCATTTTGAACAACGGGGTTATGGAAATCCTTCTCAAATACATGCTCTCCATTTGGAATTGTAATTAACTTAGCTTTGACGTTTTCTTTTATTAATGCAGCTCTCATAAAAACAGATTGCAAGTATGGTACATCAACGTCATTTGTTCCGTGTAACAATAATGTTGGTGGATATTCCTTTGTAACATGATGAATTGGGCAATATTTTAAAAGTGCCTCTTTATTAATGGTAGGATTAATACCTGTTACTTCCTGAACCCACTCACCAGTTTGTCTAGCATATAAATATAGAAGAAAGCGTTGTTCAACAGAAGCTTCTGTAATTACGTCATCAATAATAATATGTTTTGTCATCTCTTTTGAAACTAAATCTTTTTGACAATAAAAACTGTTTGGGCTTGTTGCCCAATCCGCACTAATATCCCCGTATCCATAGAATGATATAATTGCACGTGGTTTATTTTTGAATGTACCAGTACAAAGTGCTAGAAAACCACCAGCAGAACTACCTACAATCGCAATCTTCTTGGCATTGATAGAAAACTGCTTTGGTGCCTCTAACTCAATCCAATTTAAAGCATCTTGAATGTCCTCTAAAATATACGATAGTTTTGTTTCAGGAGCTAGTCTATAATTAATTGAAAACAATCCATATCCATTACTAGTATATAAATGAATCATTTCTTCAGTTAGTTCTTCTTTTGTTCCCCAAAGTAATCCGCCTCCATGAATGTAAACGACAACCGGGGCATTGGGACTGGTTGTACCATAATAATCAGCTTCTAATGTAAAGCGTTCACCTTTTTTATAAATGACGGTATGTCTCATATCGATATTCACTTCCAATCACTAAATGTAACGAAGTCCAGTATATCACTAAACAGTAGGGTATTCATTGTGTACCATGCACAATAAATGAAGAGACATCTTGGTTCCGTTCCACAATGACAGTCTAGTGGAATTTGTTTAAAATGAACTTAGGAGTAGCAGTTGGTTAGTTTCGACTTTTTGCACTCTTAATGAGGTTAAATCGCCATAATGAATAACAGGACAGGGGATACTTGTATGGATAATAAGAAAAGGTATGAGTTACTATTTAATAATATTAACCAATACAACTCCGGTGAAAAGGGAATAACAAGAATTGCATATTCAAATGAAGAGCAGACTTGCACCCACGCGTTTATGCGCATGTGTATGGCCGAGCATTTAGATATTAGAATGGATCAATGTGGAAATGTTATTGCAAGAAGAAAAGGTAGGATAGAAGGTCTACCACCTGTAGTAATGGGTTCTCATCTTGATACAGTCTACCAAGGTGGAAAATACGATGGCGTCGTAGGTGTAACAGCTGCTTTAGAAGTAATTAAACGATTAAATGAAAAAGGTGTTGAAACAGATCATCCGATTGAAATTATTTCATTTGCTTGTGAAGAGTCTGCACGATTCGGAGTGTCGACAGTAGGTAGCAAAGCTATGGCTGGTCAATTCGATCATAATAGATACCGGAATCTAGTGGATAAGGACGGAATTACAATGGAAAAGGCATTTGCTTTATGTGCCCTGGATTTTAAGAGTGTGGAACAAGCAAGTAGAGTAGATGAACAGTTTAAAGCATTTTTTGAATTGCATATAGAGCAAGGTCCTGTATTAATAAATAATGATAAAAAAATTGGGATTGTTACAGGAATAGCTGCACCTGTAAGACTGCATGTGAAAATAATGGGGAAAGCATCCCATTCGGGAACGACCCCTATGAATATGAGAAATGACGCTCTTCTTGGCGCATCTGAAATCTCATTAGCACTAGAGAGCGCTGCAAAAAGTGAAGAAGATTTTGGAACAGTTGCGACTATTGGAGTTTTAAATGTCCACAATGGTGCGATGAACGTAGTGCCTGGAGAGGTTGAAATGAAAATAGACATAAGATCTACCTCTCTTCAATCGAGGCAAAGAGTCCTGGACTATTTAAATCAAACCATTGCAAACGTAAAGAAGAATAGACAGCTGGAGATTGAGAGCATCGAGATCAGTTCGGAAGAGCCAGTACTTCTATCGAAGGAAATAAATGAAGTTCTAAAAAGTATTTGTGAAGAAAAAAACATTTCTAATCAAATAATGCAAAGTGGAGCAGGACATGATGCGATGAACATGACCAAGTTATGTCCAGTTGGATTAATTTTTATCCCATCCGTTGATGGTCTCAGTCATCATCCAAACGAATATACTCCGCTAGATGATGTGATGATAGGTATTGATATTCTTGAAGAAGCGATTCTGCATTATGCAAAGATTAATAATTAGAAAAATGCCAAAGGAAAATTTCCTTTGGCATTTTTATTTTAAAAAGTCAGAAAGTATATAAAATTTTATGTCATGAAAAGGTTGATTTCTTCTACAGTCGAGCGCTTTTCAAGGGGCATGCAACAAGCCGCTTCCATCCCCCCCCCGGTTTTTCCTATAAATAAAAGATTGGTATCTCGTGTAGAGTTTCTCCTACTTCTAAGTCTCAGGTCTTAGACATTTTCCTTCTCAAGCCCGTGTGGAAAAAGTTTCAAATAAGGGATGATTAAAATAGTAGATTAGGGGGCAAAATGTTTCCTGTGAACGGGGTGAGGAGAAATCGAGAAAACCATTTATATTATGTTAAGTAAAACTGGAACATTATTTTCAAAAGCAATAGGTGTGTATACGAGGAAAGATTTAAATCATACATCGATTGCTTTCGATGAACAATTACTTGAAATGTACAGTTTCGGGAGGAAAAATAAGCATAATCCTTTTAATGGAGGATTCATTAGGGAAGATGCGACAAGTACGCTTTTTAATCGTGCTAGATGTGCGATTTATAAGTGCCAAGTGAGCTCATATGAATATAAGCGAATGAGGAATAAAATCAGACGAATGGAACAGCAAAAAGAGCTATATAAATATAATTTAATCGGATTATTTGGTTTAGCAATGAATATAAAAATTGAACGAGAGCATGCTTTTTTCTGTTCGCAATTTGTTGCCACCATTATGAATGAATGCCAATCATCAAAATTGCAAGTAGCTCCATGCTTCGTGCAGCCTCATCACTTTGAACAACTTCCTTCTTTAAAACTTATGTACAAAGGGCAATTGAAAACATATATTTGTAGCAAGCGTGAGAATGAAAAGCCACTTCAAGTTATCGGTTGGGAGAAATTTACATATCAAATACAACCTTAACTCTAAAACCGAATATTTACTTTCCTTTCTGGACAGTATATAGAGGAGTGAAAATTCTTTATACGGTTTAGGAGGATAAAAAGTGACAAAAGACCAATCCAGCCATGAAACAAATGTGGAAAACGAGGATACGTTAACAAATAGGCAAGGCCATCCAATCACGAATAATCAAAATATAAGAACCATCGGTAACCGGGGACCTGCTACACTTGAAAATTATGATTTCATCGAAAAAATTAGCCATTTTGATAGAGAACGAATTCCTGAACGTGTTGTGCATGCCCGAGGTGCAGGGGCACACGGTTATTTCGAAGCATACGGAGCGGCTGGTGATGAAGATATTTCCAAATATACGCGCGCAAAATTGTTTCAAGTAAAAGGGAAACAGACCCCTGTTTTCGTTCGTTTTTCTTCTGTTATTCACGGAGGACATTCGCCTGAAACATTAAGAGATCCACGTGGATTTGCCGTGAAGTTTTACACAGAGGATGGAAACTGGGATCTAGTTGGGAACAACTTAAAAATTTTCTTTATTCGAGATGCGATAAAATTTCCAGATATGATTCATGCTTTTAAACCAGATCCGGTTACCAATATTCAAGATTCCGAGCGGTTTTTCGATTTTTGTGCAAGTTCTCCAGAATCATTTCATATGGTAACGTTTATTTATTCTCCTTGGGGTATACCTGCAAACTATCGAATGATGCAAGGTTCCGGCGTGAATACGTACAAATGGGTAAATAAACATGGAAAAGCAGTGCTAGTAAAATACCATTGGCAACCGAAGCAAGGCATTCGGAACTTAACACAAAAAGAAGCCGAAGAAATACAAGGGAAAAATTTTAATCATGCGACACAGGATTTATATGATGCGATTGAAAAAGGAGATTTTCCAGAGTGGGAGCTTCTTGTTCAAATAATGAGTGACGATGATCACCCAGAACTGGATTTCGATCCGCTTGACGATACGAAACTTTGGCCAGAAGATCAATTTCCGTGGATGGCAGTGGGGAAAATGGTGTTGAACAGAAATCCAGAAGATTATTTTATGGAAGTGGAGCAAGTTGCATTTGGAACAGGCGTATTAGTAGATGGCCTGGATTTCTCAGATGATAAAATGTTGCAAGGTCGTACCTTTTCATATTCTGATACACAAAGGCATCGTGTAGGAGCAAATTATTTACAGTTACCAATTAATGCACCAAAAAAACGTGTAGCAACCAATCAATCTGGCGGACAAATGGCATATAGACTGGACAGGGGCCCTTTTCAAAATCCGCATATCAATTACGAACCCTCTATATTAGATGGTCTCCAAGAAGCAGAGCAACTTGGCGAAGAGTATACACCAATGATTAAAGGAAACTTAGTGCGACAATCCATCGATAGACAAAATAACACTAAGCAAGCCGGAGAAACTTACCGAAATTTTGAACAATGGGAAAAAACCGAACTCATTGCAAACCTTGTAAATGACCTAGCTAATTGTGATAAAAGGATTCAAGAAAAAATGATCGTACTAGCAGAAGAAGCAGATACAGATTATGGTCTACACCTACGGGAAGGTCTAGCGCATGCTAAAAAAGATGGGTCGACCAATAAGCCTCTAGGCAATCGAAACGGCGACGATGCACCTAAAGAAGCAATAGAAAAGAGTAATGAAGCAGAACCATATTAATAGCTTGCCTCACTTTCTAGAATAATGGAAAGTGAGGTATTTCTACTTTTGGAGGTAGGAATCTCAGAAAATCTTGGTGTATCTCATAAAATACCGGGCGTATCTCAGGAAAACCCAATCGTAGCTCATAAAACCTCTTGAGAATTCGAAAAAGTATCTTAATTTGTCCACTACTTATATTGTTTTAAGTTATCATTTTTCTCGGTAGCTATTTAATGTAAAATCGTTCACCTTTTCTTTGATGTAATATACAGAATTCTCAATAAGTTATAAACAATTTGTTTTCCGAAATAGTTTAAACTTAGAAAATAGATATTTGAAGGAGATGTTATCTATGAGTATGTTCGTTTTTATAGCTATCTCATTGATCGTAATGGTTGTGGTTGCTTTTGTTGCAATTGGAATATATTCATTATTCAAGATGGCTAAGAAGAAATAGAAAACGTGACTCTTAAAAATGGAGTCATGTTTTTATAAATAGTAGTGAAATTTGAAATAAGACATGTTTGTATATCGTCTAGTTAAGTTTAGAAGTTATTAAGAGCTATTTTGCATGCATACGATTTTAGCCTTATAATAATAGAAGATAGCCCGGTCAAGTGATCGGGTTTTTATACTTGGAGGAATACATATGAAACTAGTTTCTTGGAACGTGAATGGTTTGCGAGCATGTGTGAAAAAAGGATTTTTAGATTATTTCAATGAAGTGAATGCTGATATTTTTTGCTTACAAGAGACGAAGTTGCAGGAAGGACAAATTGAGCTAGAGTTAGATGGATATGAACAGTACTGGAATTATGCATTGAAGAAGGGGTATTCTGGAACCGCTGTGTTTACGAGAGTGAAGCCGATTTCGGTAAAATATGGCGTAGGTGATTTGGAGACGGAGGACGAGGGTAGAATCATTACGCTCGAATTCGAAGGATTTTATTTAGTCAATGTCTATACGCCAAATGCAAAACGTGATTTAGCACGGCTACCCTACAGACTTGAGTGGGAAGATGAGATGCGCGTTTATTTGAAACAACTGGAAGACGTGAAGCCTGTTATTATGTGTGGAGACTTAAATGTAGCGCACGCAGACATAGATTTGAAAAATGCTAATTCTAATAGAGGAAACTCTGGTTTTACGCTAGAGGAACGTGGTAAAATGACGGATTTATTAGCTGAAGGATTTGTAGATACTTTCCGGTATTTTTATCCCGAGCAAGAGGGAGCCTATTCATGGTGGTCGTATATGAATAAAGTGAGAGAGCGGAATATTGGATGGAGAATCGATTACTTTATAGCTTCCGAACAACTTGCACCTATTTTAAAGAATGCTTCCATTGATGCGCATATACTTGGCAGTGATCATTGTCCAGTTATCTTGGAACTAAAGTAGTGACAAGCTCGTGAAGTATTCAATATATTATCCCAAAAGGTATAATCCTTTTATGAAATAGAGTACAATATCTTTAAATCAACTATTCTGGAGGTTCTTATAGATGAATGCTTTAGCCTTACAATTAAATGAAAAAATGCAAAAAGAAAATTCGGCAATTTACGATATGTTATCCGATTTAGGAAAGAATTTATATTATCCAAAAGGAATTTTAAGCCAAAGTGCGGAAGCTGGAAAAAAAGCGCATCGCTTCAACGCAACAATTGGTATTGCTACAGAAAACGGCGAACCGATGCATTTCCGTCATATACAAGATAAACTAGGATATGATCCGAAAGATATTTATCCTTATGCGGCTCCTCAAGGAAAAGAAGAACTTCGTTTAAAATGGAAAGAAAAATTATTAGTCGATAATCCATCTATGCAAAACAAATCCATTGGAACACCAATCGTAACGAGTGCGTTAACGCATGGTTTAAGTATTGCAGCAGATTTGTTTATGAATCCTGGTGACGTGCTTATTACGCCAGAGCAATATTGGGGAAACTACAATACTGTATTTCAAATTAGAAGAGGCGGACGCGTAGAGACTTTCCCATTGTTCAATGAAAATGGTGGTTTCCATGTAGAAGCATTCCGCGAGACACTAGCGAAACAACAAGAGAAAGCAATTGTTTTATTAAACTTCCCGAACAATCCTACTGGCTTTACGCCATCTATCGAAGATGCAGAAGCAATTGTTCAAGTATTAAAAGATGTTGCTGAAGCAGGCACAAAATTAATCGTGTTATTAGATGATGCGTATTTTGGATTATTCTATGAAAATTCGATTAAGGAATCATTGTTTGGTTTATTAGCAGGAGTTCATCCAAATATTTTACCTGTGAAAATAGACGGCGCTACAAAAGAAAATTATGTATGGGGATTACGTGTTGGTTTCATTACTTACGCTGCAACTCCAGATGTATTAGATGCATTAGAGCAAAAAACAAAAGGTATCATTCGTGGAACTATCTCTAGTAGTTCTCATATTTCGCAAACAATTATTTTGGAATCTTTAAAGTCCCCTGAATTCCAAACAGAAAAAGAAGAGAAGTTCCAAATTATGAAAGGCAGAGCAGTGAAAACAAAACAGGTGCTTGCAAATGAAAAATTTGCTCCTTATTGGACTTACTATCCATTTAACTCTGGTTACTTCATGTGCTTGAAACTAAATGATGTAGATGCAGAAACGCTAAGACTTCATTTACTAGATGAATACGGAGTTGGCGTTATTGCCAGCAATAAAACAGATATCCGCGTTGCATTCTCATGTGTAGAAGAATCAGATATTGAAGAACTCTTTGATTTGATTTTAGAAGGTTGTAAAGACTTAACAAAATAATTTTAGATTAGCAAAATCTGTTCAAGAGCTACAATTCTTGAACAGTTTTTTTGTATTTATAAAAATGAGAGCGATAACATTTATTCTGAATTCGAAACATAAACTTAAAGTAGTAAGAATGTTGAAAAAACTAGGTATATTTCCATAGTTTTAAGGGGGGAAAAGATGAGAAATAAAAAGTTATCCGTATGGGCAAAAATCTATATTGTTTTTATCATTGCACTTGTAGGAATTTTGATGATTTATATCGTAGTGGATAAGGAGGAAAAAGTACCAGAGTACAGCACCATAACAGTAAAAGAATCTGTAATAGACTCCAAAGTAGAGGAGGAGGTTGGACCTAAGCTCTCTACTTTAGACTTTGCATCGACTGAATGGGGTACTCATGGGGGAGATTACTACAACAGACGTTATTCTATGCTCAGTCAAATTACGTCAGAAACCATTGGGGATTTAAAACCAACATGGGTAAGTAGTCTAGGATCGGGTTCAGAGGGGAAATATTCTGGAGAGGCTACACCAATCGTAGTAGACGGCGTCATGTTTATTACTACGGGTGCAAATGAAATTTTCGCTCTGGACGCCAAAACTGGGGAACAGATTTGGGCTTATACACCTAATATTGTACAAGAAATGGATACAGTATGTTGTGGTTGGACATCACGTGGTGTCGCAGTTGGCGACGGTAAAGTATATGCGGGATTATTAGATGCTCGTTTAATCGCACTAGACCAAAAAACTGGAGAATTATTATGGGAAACAAAAGTAGCAGAATGGGAAGAAGGCTACACAGTTACGAGTGCTCCGCTTTACTATAACGGTAATGTTTACACGGGCGTTTCTGGGGGAGAATATGGGATCCGTGGTCGAGTGATGGCCTATGACTCAGACTTAGGTCGTGAAGTATGGCGTTTCTATACAATTCCTGGTCCAGCTGATATGGATGGTGATACATGGCCAACAGATAATAATGCTTGGTTAACAGGAGGGGGGCCGGTATGGAATACACCAGCAGTTGACCCCGAGTTGGGTTACATTTATTTTGCAACTGGAAATACTGCTCCTGACTTAGACGGTAGTAATCGTGAAGGGGACAATTTATATGCTAACTCCATAGTGGCCTTGAATGCAGAGAATGGGGATTACGTATGGCACTTCCAAGAAGTACACCATGATATATGGGATATGGATCCTACAAATCCAGTTGTACTTTACGATGTAGAAATGGATGGCAAAATGCGGAAAGGTTTAGGGCAAGCGGGTAAAACTGGTTGGGTCTATTTCTTAGACCGTACAGATGGAACTCCGCTAGTAGGAATCGAAGAAAAGCCAGTTCCACAATTGGCAGAGCAAAAAACAGCTGCAACACAACCATTTCCAATAGGAGATGCTTTTGTTCCGCAAACGATAATGGAAGAAGATGTGAAAAATGATTTAGGACCTGAATTTACAGGAGAAACTGGTAGTATATTCACTCCGTTTTGGGATGTACCAATTACTCTGAAACCTGGTCCATTTGGAGGGGCAAACTGGCCACCTTCCGCATACAATCCTGATACCGAGTATTTTTATGTATTAGGTAATGATCACTACATGTCATTTGCTAGACAGGAGGATGAGGCATTTGAAGAAGGATCTATGTATGTTGGTAGTATTATGCAACCAGTATCAAATGCTCCAACCAGAGGAACAGTTACTGCAATTGATGTAAAAACCAATAAAATAGCATGGCAAAAAAAATGGGATACACTTGCCTATAGTGGTGTTCTAACGACTGCAGGAAATCTTGTATTTGTTGGACATAATGATGGTCGACTAATTGCATTTAATGCAAAAACGGGAGATGAAGTATGGGAGTATAAAATGGATGCAGGTGCTAACGCTCCATCTATAACTTATGAAATTGATGGAGAGCAATACATCGCTATCTATGCTGCAGGTAATGCCCTTGCAGGTTCTATACATGGTGATAAAGTATATACGTTTAAATTAGGTGGAGCTTTGCCAGAGGGGCAAATAATTGATGCTTCAGCTAAACGAGGAGGTGGAGATACTACAACTGTAGGAGATAGTACAGTTAGCGCAAACATTGATAAAGGAATTACTTTATACGATGCGAACTGTTTAGCTTGTCACGGGAATCAAGGTGCAAATGGTCACAATGGTCCAAACCTGCAAAAAAGTGAGATAGCTGTAAGTAAAGAGGCAGTAATTGAACGCATAACAAATGGTAAGAATGGTATGCCATCTTTTAAAGAGACTTTGACTACGGAAGAGATGCAGGCAGTTGCTGACTATGTTGTGACTGTGATTTCGCCACTAGGTAAGTAAAATACTCTTACACTGAAACCAGCCTTCGTTTTGATGGCTGGTTTCTTGATGCTTAAATGTCCAAGTAAAAGGGTAAATAGTGTATACTTATTGCAATAGTTATGGAGAAGGGGATACTTATGAAAAGAGATTATCCAGACGACAGTTTAGCTTTACATACCGATTTATATCAAATTAACATGGCAGAAGCTTATTGGGCTGATAATATGCATGAGAGAAAAGCAGTTTTTGAACTATTCTTCCGTAAGCTTCCATTTGGTAATGGTTACGGTATTTTTGCAGGACTTGAAAGATGTCTTGATTATTTAAGAGAGTTCCATTTTACGGAAAGCGATTTGGAATATTTACATAATGATATTGGATACAAAGAAGATTTTATCGATTACTTACGCACACTTCGTTTTACTGGTAATGTGTATTCTATGGTTGAAGGAGAACTCGTGTTTCCAAATGAGCCTATCATTAGAATTGAATCCACGTTGGCAGAAGCGCAACTAGTAGAAACTGCATTATTAAATATCGTAAATTATCAAACACTAATTGCTACAAAAGGATCGCGTATTAAACAGGTAGTGAAAGACGAGATTGCGATGGAATTTGGTTCTAGACGAGCGCATGAAATGGATGCAGCTGTTTGGGGGACCCGTGCGGCATATATTGGTGGAATCGAAGCTACTAGTAACGTTAGAGCAGGTAAAATGTTTGGTATTCCAGTTGCCGGCACACATGCGCATTCACTTGTACAAGCATATAAAAGTGAATATGAAGCATTTCATTCGTATGCAAAACGTCATAGAGATTGCGTCTTTTTAGTGGATACGTACAATACGTTAAAAACTGGTGTTCCTACTGCTATTAAAGTGGCTAAAGAGCTTGGTGATAAGATAAACTTTATAGGAATTCGACTAGATTCAGGGGATATTTCCTTCCTTTCAAAAGAAGCAAGAAAGATGCTAGATCAAGCTGGTTTTACAGATGCGAAAATCGTCGTTTCCAATGATTTAGATGAATATACGATTTTAAACTTAAAAGCACAAGGGGCAAAAGTAGATAGTTGGGGTATTGGTACGAAACTCATTACGGCGTATGACCAACCGGCACTTGGAGCAGTATACAAACTCGTTTCTATTGAAAATGAAGCGGGCGTAATGGAAGATACGATTAAAATTTCTTCTACTACGGAAAAAGTGACTACTCCTGGACAAAAGAAACTGTTTCGAATTATCGATAAGGTAAATGGCAAAGCAGAAGGGGATTACATCACGATGTATGATGAAGATCCTACGCATGAAAAACGCTTAAAAATGTTTCATCCAGTTCACACCTTTGTATCAAAATTTGTGACGAACTTTGAGGCGAAAGATCTGCATGTAAAAGTAATTGAAAATGGGGAAATTATTTATAAGAACCCTTCTCTAGAAGAAATGCGAAATTATGCCCATGAGAACTTAGAATTATTATGGGATGAATACAAACGTTCACTTAATCCAGAGGAATACCCAGTCGATTTAAGTCAAAAATGTTGGGACAATAAAATGCGTAATATTCAAGAAATAAAAGAAATGGAACATAATCTTATTGCGCACAATGGAGGTCAATAAAAATGACTACAAAGCAACAAGAAATTATTGATGCACTTAAAGCAATGCCCACCATCGATGTAGAAGAAGAAATTCGTAAAAGTATTGATTTTATGAAGACATATTTAAAAAAGAATCCGTTTTTAAAAAGCATGGTGTTAGGCATTTCAGGAGGGCAAGATTCCACTTTAGTTGGGAAACTGGCTCAACTTGCGGTTGATGAATTAAACAGTGAAGCAGGAGCAGATACGTATGCTTTTATCGCAGTGAGCTTACCTTACGGAGTGCAGTTTGATGAAGGAGAGCGTCAAGATGCACTAAATTTTATGCAACCGTCCAAAAGGCTTACGATTAACATTAAAGAGGCAGTGGATGCAAGTACACTAGCGCTTCTGAATGCGGGAATTACACTTTCAGATTTTGCTAAAGGAAATGAAAAAGCAAGAGAACGAATGAAAGCACAATATTCGATTGCAGCAATGTACAATGGTGTTGTGTTAGGAACGGACCATGCAGCGGAAGCGGTTACTGGTTTTTATACTAAATTCGGCGATGGTGGTGCAGATTTAATGCCGATCTTCCGTTTGAATAAAAGACAAGGAAAGCAATTACTTCAGCATCTAGGCTGCCCGGAGCATTTATATTTGAAGGTTCCAACTGCCGATTTGGAAGAAAATAAACCTGCTCTTCCTGACGAAGTTGCACTTGGTGTTACATATGAGGAAATTGATAATTATTTAGAAGGCAAAGACGTTTCTAAAGAAGCGCAAGAAAAGATAGAATTGCTTTACACTCGCTCTATGCACAAGCGACATATGCCTATTACCGTTTTTGATAACTTTTGGAAATAATAAAAGGAAGTCGAGCTGTCTCTCAGGAGATGGCTCGACTTTTTTTAGAAAGTATATAAACTACCGTGTTCATTGTGTTTTTAGTTTCATAGGACTGTCTAACACTAATTTGTGCATCTCACATAAAGTTAACTCTTTACATAGAGAAATGGTTGCTTTCACGATAAAATTGGTTGCTTTCAGTGTAGAATCTGTAGCTTTCACTCTACAATTAGTCGCTCTATGACAGTTTTTTACTTTTTAGTTGAGCATTTAATCTTAATAATACTAGTAATCCTGTGGAATTTGAGAAAAATAGATAGTATCCATTGATAAAGAAGCACAGAGCGGACAAAATTGCATCTTCGTCTGCTTTTAAAAGAATAGGAAAGGATTTTTTCTCTCATTAACCAAATTTAATGCACCATGTCTCTACATATTTCAAGAGGTCGACGGACAAACATCCGCCACAAGATTACCGAAAAAAGTGTATGGAGAAGTGACGCAGTCACTTCTCCATACACAAAAATTCCCCCGGTAAAAGTGTAGCAAATGTTTCGTCCAAGGCTCTCTGGAAATAGAGAAGACAAGATGCACTGAAAGGACACCTGGCACATTTCTATTTGTATTATATTGTAACTTTCGGTATGCTAATTATGTATTGCATTAATTTTCAAACTAATCTATCAATAGTAGATGTCGGGGGAAATCATATGACTGAACAATTACAAATTCAATCCATTATTTCTAATATAGAAAAAGTGATGATTGGAAAGAAAAACATCGCAGAGCTTGCAGTAGTCGCGTTGCTAGCAGATGGGCATGTACTCTTAGAGGATGTACCGGGAGTAGGAAAAACAATGATGGTTCGTGCTCTAGCGAAATCGATTGGAGCTAATTTTAAACGAATCCAATTTACTCCCGATTTATTGCCATCTGATGTAGTGGGAGTCTCTATATATAACCCAAAAGAAATGGAATTTGAATTTAGACCAGGTCCCATTTTAGGGAATATTGTGCTTGCAGATGAGATAAATCGTACTTCACCGAAAACACAATCTGCATTACTTGAAGGAATGGAAGAAGCGTCTGTTACGATTGACGGGATCACAATGCCAATCCCTAAACCATTTTTTGTTATGGCTACGCAAAATCCTATTGAGCATGAAGGTACATATCCACTTCCTGAAGCACAATTGGACCGTTTTTTAATGAAGTTAAAAATGGGTTATCCTCATCCAAGTGAAGAAATAGAAATATTGAATAGTTTAGAAAAAAGAATGCCAATCGATGAGTTAGAAGCAGTTGTTTCATTAGAAGAGTTAATTGATCTTCAGAAGAAAGTGAAAGATGTCAAGGTAGATTACACGATGAAAGGGTATATTGTAGATCTTGCCAGTCGAACAAGAGTGGATACATATATTTATCTTGGGGTAAGTCCCCGCGGATCTATTGCTTTAATGAGAGCTGCTCAAGCCTTTGCTATCCTTCGAGGTAGAGACTATGTGACGCCCGACGATATTCAATATTTGGTGCCATTTGTATTTTGTCATCGAATTATATTAAGACCTGAAGCCCGATATGATGGCATATCTACGGAAGAAGTTCTTTCTCGAATTGTCAAAAAGACGCCTGTACCCATTAAGAGGAAAGTAATTCAATGAGAAAAGGTTTAAAGCATCTAAAAGGCGTTTTTGGTGTGATACTCCTTCTAGTTTCTGCTTTTATCTATGCAATGTTTCAAGGAGGATTTGTTAGCTGGTTTCTTTTTTACTTAGTCATTCCTCTGTCTGCTTATTCATTCCTATTGTTCTTTTATTCTATATCGAAGCTAGAAGTGGAAAGAACAATTGAAACACGCCAAGTATTCAGTGGTGGTAGGTTTTCGGCGACTATTCATGTGAAAAGAAACAATCGCTTTCCACTTATGTATACTTCATTTGAAGAAAAGGTCAGTAAAAATTTACTACAAACAACTTCGAAGCAAATAACATTTTGGGGATGGAGAAAAGAATTTAAATGGACTTATGAAATTGAACATATTCCTCGCGGCGAGCATGAACTAGAAGGGGTCATTATGCGCGTGAGTGATTTGTTCGGTTGGGTATGGAAAGAAGCGTTTATTCCGAGTAAGAAAACAATTTTAGTGTTTCCTAATTTGACTGAAATGGTTTATATACCAATAGAAACTAGGTATGACCAAGGGGCTACTGCATCAAGAATTCAAACGATGAAAGATACCTCTATGGCAACAGGCGTACGGGCTTATCAACCTGGGGACCGTGTTTCTTGGATTCATTGGAAATCATTTGCGCGAACACAAACATTAAAGACGAAAGAATTTGAAGATCGACAATCGCAGGATTTATTTATATTAATGGATCGTAGTCCTTCTCCATTGTTTGAGGATATTGTGGACCTGACAGCATCGATAATGCAAGCAATTGTGCGAAATCATTCGCTTAGTGCATTCCTTTCGATTGGTGAAACAAGGTTATATATCCCCACGGTACAAAATGAGGAGCAGCTTCATCGTGTGTTGTACCATTTAACTAAGGTACAAGCAGATTTGAAGAAACCAATTGAGCAAGTAATAGTAAATGATTCATCACTTGCGCAAGTAACCTCACTTTTATATTTAACTAGTAAAATTTCATATGAATGGATAGAAAGTATTCAAAAAACGGCAACTAATTTACGTGTATGTACTTGTTTTCTTGTAAAGCAAAAGGATCTGAAGTTAACTCAAGATGAAATTGCGTTCCATCAATATGCTGCAAGTAGGGGATTTAATATACAAATAATAACGAAGGAACGGTTTGCCCAAGCATTTTTGGAGGTGAATCGCTCATGATAAAAGACACACCAAAATCATTTTTGTCCTTTATAATTTACATTTTTGTTTATATTTTAATTGTAGAATGGCTAAAACCTGTCATTGAGTTAACGGACACAGATTATTTAAAAGTATTTTGTTTATTTTTAGTAATTTCCTTTCTATTTTATTTTATGAAGGTAAGTTGGAGAATTGTCATACCTGCAAAAGTTGTATTTATTAGCTGGGTACTTATTTATCTCTATACAGATTTAGCTTTTTTCTCTAAGGACTCTATTTTCTATTTACTGAATATGTTATGGGGAAATTTAAATGCGTTAATGTCCCAGGATTGGCTAGAGGTGACCGATGCATTTCGTACCTTATTGTTTTTTATATTATTGTGGATGACTACTTATTTATTGAACTACTGGATACGTGTAAGAAAAAATGTCATGCTGTTCTTTTTATTAACAGTTTTATTTATTACTATTTTAGATACTTTTAGTCCTTACAATGGGGAGAAAAGTATCGTTATTGTATTAGTGGCTGGATTTATGCTCAGTGGTTTGTTATTTGCACAAAAGGTTATGAGTGAAAACAAAGTACAAATAAACGGGAAATTTTTACTAGGTATGGTTGCCAGTCTTTTTGGGTTAATTGCTGTAAGTGGAGTTATCGCATATGCGTTGCCTAAAGCAGGTCCTAGTTGGCCGGATCCTGTTCCCTTTCTTACTTCTACTAGTCCTACTGCAACAGAAGGAAAAAAAGGTGGAGCAAATATTATTAGTAAAGTTGGTTATGGAGAAAACGATGAAAAATTAGGTGGGGCTTTTCTCAGTGATGACACTCCAGTATTTTATGCGACCGTTCCAAGAAAGCAATATTGGAAAGTTGAAACGAAAGATACGTACACTACCAAAGGGTGGATCCAATCAGAAATCGATCCCCAAATTACTAATTATGAAATAGGAGAACCTATCACTTCGGATATAATGCCTGGTAATGAGGACAAGGAAGCTGTTGCCAATATTACGATGGCGCAAGAATTCGATTTTATCATGCAACCTTATGGAATAAAATCTGTGCATACTGAACCGGTGACACTTTCTCTGAATAAAACAAATCAAAAAATCTCCACCTTTTTAGATGGAAGTACGATATCGCTTGATTATTATGAACCTTCATACAGTGAACCTGTTTACAGTTTAAAGGCGCTTCGCGGAACTACAATTGAAAGTCTGACTGGACTAACAAGTGAGTTTGACCGATACTTACAGTTACCGGAAAAACTACCTACAAGAGTAAGTGATTTAGCGATTTCAATTACAGAAAACAGAGATAGTTTATATGAAAAAGTAAAAGCGATTGAACGATATTTTAGCAGAAATGGATTTCGCTATGATCAAATGTTAGCAGCAGTTCCAAAAGGGAATACGGATTATGTGGATCAGTTTTTATTTGATACGAAAATGGGGTATTGTGATAACTTCTCGACTTCGATGGTTGTCATGCTAAGAACCCTTGGCATACCCTCACGATGGGTGAAAGGTTTTGCTTCTGGAGAAAATGTTCAAAAAGGGGATAGTATTCCTGTTTTTAAAGTGACGAATAATGACGCACATTCATGGGTGGAAGCATATTTTCCAGGAGTAGGTTGGATGTATTTTGAACCAACAATTGGTTTTTCCAACAGTGCAAACTTAGAATATGATTTAAATACGGGAACTTCGGATACTAATACTCCGGTTCCTCCAGTGCAAAAGCAACCTGTAAAGGAAAAGCCGAAGACAGAAAAAGCAGATGTTTCTAAAGGATTTACAGAAGTACTAAGTAATGTGGCAAAATGGGTGTCCGACCGAAAAGTAGGGATTATTTGGACGCTCGTTGGGGTGTTCGTTTTTAGCTTAATAGCTTATCAATATAGAAGAAAGTGGATCTCTAAAGTGTTAATTCCTGTTTATCGGATGCGAAAAGATGATTGGGAGACGTTTGAGAAAATGTATCTTCAATTATTGAAGCAACTTAATTTATATGGGCTTGCAAGAGAACAAGGGCAAACTTTATCCGCTTATGCGAAAAAGGTTGATACAGATTTTGGTGGGAACCATATGAAGAAGCTAACAAGTTTTTATGAAAAAGGAATCTACGGAGGCAATCGAGAGTCTATAGATTATAAGCAAATGAGGGAAAGTTGGGAAAATTTAATCAATCAGCTCAGCGGTTGATTTTAGGCTCGATAACCTGTAAACTGAAGTCAAATTAAATTGACCAAATTGCCCTCGTATATGTCCGATGATATGGTTCGGATGTCTCTACCAAGTTACCGATAATAACTTGACTATGAAGGTGAATGCAGTCATGTCTTTTTTTGACATTTGCATTCACCTTTTTATATAGAGAACATTAACGCGTTAAGAGAGGATTAGCTTTCTGACGCGTTTTTTTCATCTTATCTAGTACAGAGAAGCAAATTTGGATTACTTAAAAGAAGAGGTGTATGCTAATGTCTTTAACTCCATTGTTGAAAGAACAAGAAAAAATTGTCGTTCTAGATTTCGGAAGCCAATATAACCAATTGATCACACGTCGTATACGTGAATTTGGAGTATACAGTGAACTACACCCTCATACAGTGAGTGCAGAAGATTTAAAGAAAATGAACGCTACTGGAATTATTTTCTCTGGTGGTCCCAATTCTGTATATGATGAAAATGCTTTTCATATTGACCCAGCAATTTATGAAATGGGTATCCCAATTCTAGGGATTTGTTATGGCATGCAGTTAATGTCTCAACATTTTGGAGGGAAAGTGGAAAAAGCTGCTCATAGAGAGTACGGAAAAGCAGAAATTAATATAAAAAATGCTACCGCTTTATTTGGACAACTTCCGACTGATCAAGTTGTTTGGATGAGTCACGGAGACCATGTAACAGTTGCACCTGAAGGTTTTGAAGTAATCGCAACTAGTCCTTCATGTGAAGTAGCTGCAATGGCAAATGAAACGAAGAAATTCTACGCAGTTCAATTCCACCCAGAAGTAAGACACTCTGTTTACGGGATCGAGTTACTACGTCAATTCGTATTTGACGTTTGTCATGCAACAGGTGACTGGACAATGGAGAGCTTCATCGAAATGGAAATCCAAAAAATTAGGGAACAAGTCGGCGACAAAAAAGTACTATGTGCACTTAGCGGCGGAGTAGATTCTTCTGTAGTTGCTGTTCTAATTCATAAAGCTATTGGCGACCAATTAACTTGTATGTTTGTTGATCATAACTTAAACCGTAAAGGCGAAGTTGCACAAGTTATGAAGACTTTCACTGAAGGTTTTAACATGAAAGTTATTAAAATTGATGCACGTGAGCGCTTTATGAATAAACTAGCTGGAGTTTCAGATCCAGAACAGAAACGTAAAATTATCGGTAATGAATTCATTTACGTGTTTGATGAAGAGGCGTCTAAGCTAGATGGTATGGATTTCTTAGCCCAAGGTACTCTTTACACAGATATTATTGAGTCCGGTACTGCTACTGCTCAAACAATTAAATCTCACCATAATGTAGGTGGACTACCGGAAGATATGCAATTCAAGTTAATCGAACCTTTAAAAACATTATTTAAAGACGAAGTACGTGCCCTTGGTTTAGAACTTGGTATGGATGAAGCGATTGTTTGGCGTCAACCTTTCCCAGGTCCTGGTTTAGGTATTCGTGTACTTGGTGAAGTTACGGAAGAAAAACTAGAAATCGTTCGTGAATCAGATGCAATTCTTCGTGAAGAAATCGCAAAAGCTGGTTTAGAACGTGATATTTGGCAATACTTCACTGTACTTCCGGATATTCGTAGCGTTGGTGTAATGGGCGACACTCGCACATATGACTATGCAATTGGTATTCGTGCTGTTACTTCTATTGATGGTATGACTTCTGACTGGGCACGTATTCCATGGGATGTACTTGAAAAAGTAAGTATCCGTCTTGTAAACGAAGTACCTCACATCAACCGCGTACTGTATGATATTACGAGTAAACCACCAGCAACGATTGAGTGGGAATAGGACTGTTCAGTAATATAAACTAAACAGGTTATAACGCAGTCATATCAATGTCTAACGTACAACTATTTATATTTCAAAAATTAAACTCTCTTTTAGTTATTTATAACAAATAACTAAAAGAGGTTTTTTGTTTTAGTTAAAATTAGCGACTTGATTGATGACTTAATAATGAATCAGCAAATTTAAGGTCGTAAAGATAAGTATAATGAATACCCTTTGGCTATGAATTATTTTACTAAGTTTTTACTGATATATGCAAGGTTAGGCAGTACACTAATAAAGTAAAAAGGTATACTTCAGTAAAATAAGGTATATTATATTTGTTGAATAGATTCTCTTTAAAGACAAGAAAAGTAGGTGAACAAAGTGGGGAAATATACATTGGATACAAAAGGTCAGGTGGCTGTGGCAAAGTATCATGAAAAACACAAGCCTGCCAAATTTGATAAAAAGCAGCAACTTGAAAAAATACGTGCGGAGTATTTGAGAAAAAAAGCAAAAACTAACAGATAAATAATATGAATGAAAACATAGGAAGACTAAAATCTCCCTATGTTTTTCTTATTAGAAATTCTTTTTTTCAATTGAAGATAGAGTTTATTATTCTCCTAAATTTCAGATTCGGTGACAAAGAACTTGTCATCAGGTATCCATTCCTCACTAATTGATTTTGACATTGAAACGACATAGCCATTACCCCAAATAATAACGTTTTAAACAGGGGGTTCACAAGCTACAATTGAGGACAAGAAATACATTATTTGAACGGATTTTTCTGTTTTGAAAAAAAGTATAAAACCCTTATATATCAATGGTTGACGAGTGTACTGTATGATATTACGAGTAAACCACCAGCAGCGATTGAGTAGGAATAGTTATAAAGGCGAACATTTTCTTGGTTAAGTAATAAAATGTTCGGAAATAGTATTGATTTTCAAAAAAAACAGTGTTATATTACTTACATAATTTAATTATGTCGTCGTATAACGTTGGGAATAAGGCCCAAAAGTCTCTACCGAATCACCGTAAATGATTCGACTACGATGAGTGAAAAGTATTTTTTTATCACTTATTGGAGATATTTAAGCATACGACCGTTTTACTGGTCGTATGCTTTTCTTTCGTTATAGGGACAAAAATGGAGGACAACATGAAAAAGTATTTTCGATTTGAAGAACTAGGTACGAACTATCGCCGTGAAATTATTGGTGGTTTAACAACGTTTTTAGCTATGGCGTACATCCTAGTAGTAAACCCAATGACTTTATCTTTAGAGACTGTTCCGGGTTTACCAGATTTTATGTATATGGATAAAGGATCGATATTTACAGCTACTGCGATTGCTTCAGCAGTTGGTTCACTTATGATGGGGATACTTGCAAGATATCCAATAGCGCTAGCACCAGGTATGGGATTGAATGCATTCTTTGCTTACACAGTTGTATTAACTTATGGAATTCCTTGGCAAGTTGCATTGACAGGAGTTTTATGTTCAGGAATTATCTTTATTATTCTATCGTTGTCTGGAATACGTGAAACAATTATTAATGCAATTCCAAATGAGTTGAAATATGCAGTCGGTGCTGGTATAGGCTTGTTTATTACATTCCTTGGTCTTCAAAATTCTAAAATTATCGTTAGTAATGATGCGGTTATAGTTGGACTAGGGGATTTAGGGAATCCTCATGTATTATTAACAATTTTCGGTCTTGTACTTACAGTAATCATGATGGTAAAAGGTATTAAAGGCGGTATCTTCTATGGTATGTTAATTACTGCAATCATTGGTATGGCTTTCAGTTTAGTTCCATTACCAAAGGGGATTGTTGGAAGTGTACCAAGTATGGCTCCAACATTCGGAGCAGCTTTTGATGCAATTGTTAATAATCCTAGCTCACTATTAACAACACAATTCTTAGTTGTAGTTCTTACTTTCTTGTTTGTAGATTTCTTTGATACTGCTGGAACATTAATTTCTGTAGCAAATCAAGCAGGTTTAATGAAAGAAGGAAAATTACCAAGAGCAGGTAAAGCATTGCTTGCAGATTCAATTGCCACTGTAACTGGTGCAATTGCAGGTACATCAACCACTACTTCTTATGTTGAATCAACTGCAGGTGTTGCAGCTGGTGCACGTTCCGGTTTTGCGGCAGTAGTCACAGGTGTATTAATGCTATTATCATTATTCTTCTACCCTGTATTAAGTGTAATCACTTCGAATGTAACAGCACCGGCGTTAATAATAGTTGGGGTCTTGATGGTTTCTTCTTTAGGAAACATTGAATGGACTAAATTTGAAACTGCTGTTCCAGCATTTTTCGTAATTATCGCAATGCCATTAACGTATTCTATTGCAACTGGTATAGCAATTGGATTCTTATTCTATCCAATTACTATGATCGTTGCTGGACGAATTAAAGAAGTACATCCTATTATGTACGGTTTATGGATAGTGTTCCTTTGTTATTTTATATTTTTATAAATAAATTAAAGTTTATATATATAGAAGAAAGAGACCTAAGAGGGTCTCTTTTTGCGTTCTATTAAAAAAATGCATATCTAAGCAAGGAGTGTATAGTAGTTATCTAATGCTCTATAAGCCAATAACGACGGTAATCCAATGGCGTAAACCATTAATCTTAGTGAAAAGTTGAACTTGTCCGAATAAAGTGTTATTATTTATTTAGACCTTTTTATTAATTTAGGTGTTGACGATGGATAGAAAAGGGTGTTAAGATACAGAAGTCGCCAAAACAACACGGCAACATAAACAACATGAACATTGAAAACTGAACATGCAAAACGTTAAGAAATATAGCTTGAAAGACTAACTCCGGTTAGCTTGATAGTAAAATAATTTGGACATCATTTAATGATGATGCCAGCAAAACAAAATGAGCTTTTTAAGTTCTCTATTATGGAGAGTTTGATCCTGGCTCAGGACGAACGCTGGCGGCATGCCTAATACATGCAAGTCGAGCGAATGACGAAGAAGCTTGCTTCTTCTGATTTAGCGGCGGACGGGTGAGTAACACGTGGGCAACCTGCCCTGTAGATTGGGATAACTCCGGGAAACCGGGGCTAATACCGAATAATCCATTTCCTCACATGGGGAAATGTTAAAAGACGGTTTCGGCTGTCACTACAGGATGGGCCCGCGGCGCATTAGCTAGTTGGTGAGGTAACGGCTCACCAAGGCGACGATGCGTAGCCGACCTGAGAGGGTGATCGGCCACACTGGGACTGAGACACGGCCCAGACTCCTACGGGAGGCAGCAGTAGGGAATCTTCCACAATGGACGAAAGTCTGATGGAGCAATGCCGCGTGAGTGAAGAAGGTTTTCGGATCGTAAAACTCTGTTGTGAGGGAAGAACAAGTACGAGAGTAACTGCTCGTACCTTGACGGTACCTCATTAGAAAGCCACGGCTAACTACGTGCCAGCAGCCGCGGTAATACGTAGGTGGCAAGCGTTGTCCGGAATTATTGGGCGTAAAGCGCGCGCAGGCGGTCCTTTAAGTCTGATGTGAAATCCCACGGCTCAACCGTGGAAGGTCATTGGAAACTGGGGGACTTGAGTACAGAAGAGGAAAGCGGAATTCCAAGTGTAGCGGTGAAATGCGTAGAGATTTGGAGGAACACCAGTGGCGAAGGCGGCTTTCTGGTCTGTAACTGACGCTGAGGCGCGAAAGCGTGGGGAGCAAACAGGATTAGATACCCTGGTAGTCCACGCCGTAAACGATGAGTGCTAAGTGTTAGGGGGTTTCCGCCCCTTAGTGCTGCAGCTAACGCATTAAGCACTCCGCCTGGGGAGTACGGTCGCAAGACTGAAACTCAAAGGAATTGACGGGGGCCCGCACAAGCGGTGGAGCATGTGGTTTAATTCGAAGCAACGCGAAGAACCTTACCAGGTCTTGACATCCCGCTGACCGTTCTAGAGATAGATCTTTCCCTTCGGGGACAGCGGTGACAGGTGGTGCATGGTTGTCGTCAGCTCGTGTCGTGAGATGTTGGGTTAAGTCCCGCAACGAGCGCAACCCTTGATCTTAGTTGCCAGCATTTAGTTGGGCACTCTAAGGTGACTGCCGGTGATAAACCGGAGGAAGGTGGGGATGACGTCAAATCATCATGCCCCTTATGACCTGGGCTACACACGTGCTACAATGGACGGTACAGAGGGTCGCAACCCCGCGAGGGTGAGCTAATCCCATAAAACCGTTCTCAGTTCGGATTGTAGGCTGCAACTCGCCTACATGAAGCCGGAATCGCTAGTAATCGTGGATCAGCATGCCACGGTGAATACGTTCCCGGGCCTTGTACACACCGCCCGTCACACCACGAGAGTTTGTAACACCCGAAGTCGGTGGGGTAACCCTTACGGGAGCCAGCCGCCGAAGGTGGGACAGATGATTGGGGTGAAGTCGTAACAAGGTAGCCGTATCGGAAGGTGCGGCTGGATCACCTCCTTTCTAAGGATAATATCGGAATACAGATTTTTATCTGTATCTTAACGTTTTGCAGTTCAGTTTTGAATGTTCATTTTTATGAGCATTTGAAAACTTGTTCTTTGAAAACTGGATAAAAAGACATTGAAAGAAACAAATTCAAGAAATTCAATTTGTAATCACTTTTGTGATTATATTTTGCGTAGTATTTTTAACTACTATAGGAAGTCCGTGTTTTCACGGAGGACCAAATTAGGTTAAGTTAATAAGGGCGCGCGGTGAATGCCTTGGCACTAGGAGCCGAAGAAGGACGGCACTAACACCGATATGCTTCGGGGAGCTGTAAGTGAGCTTTGATCCGGAGATTTCCGAATGGGGAAACCCACTGTTCGTAATGGAGCAGTACATTTACGTGAATACATAGCGTATCTGTGGCACACCCAGGGAACTGAAACATCTAAGTACCTGGAGGAAGAGAAAGAAAAATCGATTCCCTGAGTAGCGGCGAGCGAAACGGGAATAGCCCAAACCAAGAGGCTTGCCTCTTGGGGTTGTAGGACACTCTACATAGAGTTACAAAGGAATGAGTTAGACGAAGCGATCTGGAAAGGTCCGCAGGATAGGGTAAAAGCCCCGTAGTCAAAAGTTCATTCTCTCTTGAGTGTATCCTGAGTACGGCGGAACACGTGAAATTCCGTCGGAATCTGGGAGGACCATCTCCCAAGGCTAAATACTACCTAGTGACCGATAGTGAACCAGTACCGTGAGGGAAAGGTGAAAAGCACCCCGGAAGGGGAGTGAAATAGATCCTGAAACCGCGTGCCTACAAGTAGTCAGAGCCCGTTAATGGGTGATGGCGTGCCTTTTGTAGAATGAACCGGCGAGTTACGATTACATGCAAGGTTAAGTTGAGAAGACGGAGCCGCAGCGAAAGCGAGTCTGAATAGGGCGAATGAGTATGTGGTCGTAGACCCGAAACCAGGTGATCTACCCATGTCCAGGATGAAGGTAAGGTAACACTTACTGGAGGTCCGAACCCACGCACGTTGAAAAGTGCGGGGATGAGGTGTGGGTAGCGGAGAAATTCCAATCGAACCTGGAGATAGCTGGTTCTCTCCGAAATAGCTTTAGGGCTAGCCTCAAACGTTAGAATCTTGGAGGTAGAGCACTGTTTGGACTAGGGGCCCATCCCGGGTTACCGAATTCAGACAAACTCCGAATGCCAATGATTTATGTTTGGGAGTCAGACTGCGAGTGATAAGATCCGTAGTCAAGAGGGAAACAGCCCAGACCACCAGCTAAGGTCCCAAAGTATTTGTTAAGTGGAAAAGGATGTGGCGTTGCTTAGACAACCAGGATGTTGGCTTAGAAGCAGCCATCATTTAAAGAGTGCGTAATAGCTCACTGGTCGAGTGACGCTGCGCCGAAAATGTATCGGGGCTAAACAAATCACCGAAGCTGTGGATTGATACCTATGGTATCAGTGGTAGGAGAGCGTTCTAAGGGCGTTGAAGTCAGACCGGAAGGACTGGTGGAGCGCTTAGAAGTGAGAATGCCGGTATGAGTAGCGAAAGATGGGTGAGAATCCCATCCACCGTATGACTAAGGTTTCCTGAGGAAGGCTCGTCCGCTCAGGGTTAGTCGGGACCTAAGTCGAGGCCGATAGGCGTAGACGATGGACAACAGGTTGATATTCCTGTACCACCAAACCACCGTTTGAGCAATGGGGGGACGCAGAAGGATAGGGTAAGCATGCTGTTGGTTATGCATGTCCAAGCAGTGAGGTGTGAGTGTAGGCAAATCCGCACTCTGTAACATTGAGCTGTGATGGCGAGGACTTAGTCCGAAGTTCCTGATTTCACACTGCCAAGAAAAGCCTCTAGCGAGGTGATAGGTGCCCGTACCGCAAACCGACACAGGTAGTCGAGGAGAGAATCCTAAGGTGAGCGAGAGAACTCTCGTTAAGGAACTCGGCAAAATGACCCCGTAACTTCGGGAGAAGGGGTGCTCTTTTGGGTGTATAGCCTAGAAGAGCCGCAGTGAATAGGCCCAGGCGACTGTTTAGCAAAAACACAGGTCTCTGCAAAACCGTAAGGTGAAGTATAGGGGCTGACGCCTGCCCGGTGCTGGAAGGTTAAGAGGAGTGCTTAGCGCAAGCGAAGGTGCGAATTGAAGCCCCAGTAAACGGCGGCCGTAACTATAACGGTCCTAAGGTAGCGAAATTCCTTGTCGGGTAAGTTCCGACCCGCACGAAAGGCGTAACGATCTGGGCACTGTCTCAACGAGAGACTCGGTGAAATTATAGTACCTGTGAAGATGCAGGTTACCCGCGACAGGACGGAAAGACCCCGTGGAGCTTTACTATAGCTTGATATTGAATTTTGGTGCAACTTGTACAGGATAGGCAGGAGCCTTAGAGCCCGGAGCGCCAGCTTCGGAGGAGGCGTCGGTGGGATACTGCCCTGGTTGTATTGAAATTCTAACCCATACCCGTAACCCGGGTAGGAGACAGTGTCAGGCGGGTAGTTTGACTGGGGCGGTCGCCTCCTAAAGTGTAACGGAGGCGCCCAAAGGTTCCCTCAGAATGGTTGGAAATCATTCGAAGAGTGTAAAGGCAGAAGGGAGCTTGACTGCGAGACCTACAAGTCGAGCAGGGTCGAAAGACGGGCTTAGTGATCCGGTGGTTCCGCATGGAAGGGCCATCGCTCAACGGATAAAAGCTACCCCGGGGATAACAGGCTTATCTCCCCCAAGAGTCCACATCGACGGGGAGGTTTGGCACCTCGATGTCGGCTCATCGCATCCTGGGGCTGTAGTCGGTCCCAAGGGTTGGGCTGTTCGCCCATTAAAGCGGTACGCGAGCTGGGTTCAGAACGTCGTGAGACAGTTCGGTCCCTATCCGTCGTGGGCGTAGGAAATTTGAGAGGAGCTGTCCTTAGTACGAGAGGACCGGGATGGACACACCGCTGGTGTACCAGTTGTTCTGCCAAGAGCATCGCTGGGTAGCTATGTGTGGACGGGATAAGTGCTGAAAGCATCTAAGCACGAAGCCCCCCTCAAGATGAGATTTCCCATTACGCAAGTAAGTAAGATCCCTCAAAGACGATGAGGTAGATAGGTTCGGGGTGGAAGCGTGGCGACATGTGCAGCTGACGAATACTAATCGATCGAGGACTTAACCAAATAGAATTTGCACATTTCAATGTCTTTTATCCAGTTTTGAGTGAACAAGCACTCAAATTAGAGGGTTTCAAGACGCAAACAATGCTAGGAAACTATTGAGAGAAAGAAGGAGCGTACTTAAGTACGTGACTGATTGATCGAATGAAGTTGACAACGCAATGCGCAGTGTATTGAAAGCCGAACTAGTCTAGTGATGATGGCGAAGAGGTCACACCCGTTCCCATACCGAACACGGAAGTTAAGCTCTTCAGCGCCGATGGTAGTTGGGGGTTTCCCCCTGCAAGAGTAGGACGTCGCTGGGCACTATTAAAAGTTGTTACCGAGTAATTGGTAACAACTTTTTTTGTTGCGTAAAATCAATGACCTATCTCACAAAGAGATAACTCTTAAATGTGAAATTTGGTATCGAAGCGTCATATTCTAACTGATTATGGATAATAATTCAAGAGACCATTATCTACCTCTGGATTGCTTTAATCCTATATCGAGTAGTGGTTATTTAAACATAATAATTAGGTATCTCTTATGCTAAAAATACTTGCTTTTATGAACAAACTAATAGCTCTTGTAGAAAAACTAGTCACCCTCTCCCGTACTTTTCCAATAAATCGAACGATACTGAATCTGTCATAATCCTAATCTCTTAAAAAAATATCCTCGAACGTCTTCAAATAGTTGATAATATTTCCGAGTGTGCGATAATAAGTGACAAACGCATGGCTAAAAGGGGTGGATTTAGTGGATTCTTCAGCAATCTTGATGGTTTTAATCATATTTTCGATTAATATTGTGTATGTTACTTTCTTTACATTACGTATGATCCTTACATTAAAGGGATTTCGTTATATTGCTGCCATGATAAGTGTAGTGGAGGTCGTTATTTACATAGTGGGTCTTGGTCTTGTTTTGGACAACTTAAATGAGATTCAAAATCTAATTGCATATGCGCTTGGTTATGGAACTGGCGTAATAATAGGAATGAAAATAGAAGAGAAGATGGCACTAGGTTATATTATGGTCAATGTTATAACAACCAATGTCGATACGGATCTGCCAACAGTATTAAGAAATGAAGGATATGGTGTGACGGATTGGATAGCCCACGGGTTAGATGGTAATAGAGTTGCGCTGCAAATACTAACACCACGAAAATATGAATTGAAATTATATGCAAAGTTAAAGGAAATTGACCCAAAAGTGTTTATCATTGCATACGAGCCGAAGTCAATTCATGGTGGTTTTTGGGTGAAGAGTGTAAGGAAAGGAAAGTTATTTTCATGAAAAAAGAAACAGTTTGGTTTGAAGTAGAAGAAAATGAAACAATCACAGATTGTATGGAAAGAATGGGCAAACAAGGTTTTCAAGTTGCAGGTAGAAGAGAAGAACCTCTTTTTGCAGAAGTGGATGGAAAACCTGTGCCAATTAGACAAATAATCCTGTTAAAAGGTATTAAAGAAGTCAATTAATAAAATTATAGGTTAAAACCGAACGTTATACCTAAAATGAAATAAAATGTTCGTTTTTACATATTGACGGGACTCATAAGAATTGTTAAAATATAAATAGAAATGAACGGAAATATCCCCATATATGCTAAAGAATTGGCTTTAGCGTCTCTACCATGTCACCGTAAATGACAGGACTATGCGGGAAAGCAACTTTTGGACTCTGCTAAGAGAATGTGATTACATATGTTAGTAGTCACCAATTTGGCAACTTTGTTCCTTGAGTAAACTGCTTTTCTTGCGAAGAGAGTAGTTTATTTAAGGAATTTTTTTATGCCTATCTTTTATTAAGCTTCGCCAAATATGCCAATGAAAGATTGATGGGAGGACGAGAATAATGAACGTTAAAATTGGTGTAATTATGGGCAGTGTCAGTGATTGGGAAACGATGAAACACAGTTGCGAAATTCTTGAAGAACTTCAAATACCATATGAAAAAAAAGTAGTTTCTGCACATCGTACACCTGATTTAATGTTTGAATATGCAGAGCAAGCGAGAATGCGTGGGATTCAAGTAATCATTGCTGGAGCTGGCGGTGCTGCTCATCTACCAGGTATGGTTGCAGCTAAGACAACACTTCCAGTTATCGGTGTTCCTGTTCAATCAAAGGCACTTAATGGACTGGACTCCCTATTGTCGATCGTACAAATGCCAGGCGGAGTACCAGTTGCGACAGTGGCAATCGGGAAAGCTGGAGCAACGAATGCAGGTTTACTTGCTGCACAAATTCTTTCTATTACAGATAGAGATGTTGAAAAACGTCTTGAAAATAGAAGAGAAGCTACGAAAAATAGCGTTTTAGAGAGTAATGGTGAGTTAGAATGACAAAAGTAATTTACCCAGGGCAAACAATCGGTATAATCGGTGGTGGCCAACTTGGACGAATGATGGCTTTAGCTGCAAAAGAAGCAGGATTCAAAATAGCGGTACTAGAGCCTACGATAGATTCTCCATGTGGGCAGGTTGCGGATATTCGCATTGTTGCACCTTATAACGATGAAGCCGCACTAGAAGAACTTGCAGAAGTAAGTGACGTAATCACATATGAATTTGAAAATATAGATTATACCGGATTGAAAAGACTAACGGAAATTGCTTATGTCCCTCAAGGTGCGGAATTAGTTAAAATTACGCAAGATCGAATAAATGAAAAAAAAGAAATTCAAGCTTCAGGTGTGCCAATTGCAAAATTTGTCGAAGCTAGTACTTTTGAGGAACTAGAACAACGTATAGAAGAAATTGGATTTCCTTGTGTTGTAAAAACTGCAAGAGGTGGATATGACGGTAAAGGCCAACAGATAGTCCGATCAAAGGATCACTTAAATAATGCAAAAGTTCTTTTCGAACATTCCGCCTGTATTGCAGAAGCATTTGTTTCATTCGAAAAGGAAATCTCTGTTATTGTCCAAAGAAACGGTGCTGGTCAAACATATTGTCTACCTATTGGAGAAAATATTCATGTGAACCATATTTTGCATGAAACGATAGTTCCAGCAAGAATTGATGCATCACTTGCTACAAAAGCAATAATAGCTGCAGAAACAATTGCAAACCATTTAAATCTAGTGGGTACACTAGCGGTAGAAATGTTCGTTCTAGAGAATAATGAAATCTTAATAAATGAATTGGCTCCTAGACCACATAATTCTGGACACTATTCAATTGAGGCTTGTAGTATCTCTCAATTTCATCAGCATATAAGAGCTATTTGTGGATGGCCACTTCGAGAACCGAAGTTATGGACTGACTCAATAATGGTTAACATACTAGGACAACATGTGATTCCTCTAACTAACTCTATTAGTAAATATCCAAACTGGTCTGTTCACATGTATGGCAAAAGTGAGGCAAAGACTAATCGCAAAATGGGACATGTAACAATACTTTCTACTAATATAGAAGAGACGTTAAAGGAAATCGAACAATCCAAAATTTGGTCATAAAAAAGGAGCAATATTAATGATAGAACGTTATACACGCCCTGAAATGGGAGCAATTTGGACAGAAGAAAACAAATACAATGCATGGTTGGAAGTAGAAATATTAGCTTGTGAAGCATGGGCTGAAATTGGGGATATTCCAAAAGAGGATGTTGTAACAATTCGTAAAAACGCATCGTTCAATGTGGACCGTATATTAGAAATTGAACAAGAAACGAGACATGATGTAGTAGCGTTCACTCGCGCGGTTTCTGAAACACTTGGTGAGGAACGTAAATGGGTACATTATGGTCTAACTTCAACAGACGTAGTAGATACAGCTCTTTCGTATTTAATAAAGCAAGCGAATGTTATTTTACGTAAGGATATCCTTAACTTTATCGAAATTCTTGAGAATAAAGCAAAAGAACATAAATACACAGTAATGATGGGGCGTACGCATGGAGTACATGCAGAACCAACAACTTTTGGACTTAAACTTGCGCTTTGGACAGAAGAAATGAGACGTAATTTAGAACGTTTTGAAGCAGCTGCTAAATCGATTGAAACAGGAAAGATGTCAGGTGCTGTAGGAACATATGCGAATATCGACCCATTCGTAGAACAATATGTTTGTGAAAAATTAGGATTAGCGGCATCTCCAATCTCCACTCAAACATTGCAACGTGACCGACACGCACAATATATGAGCACGCTCGCATTAATCGCAACTTCTATTGAAAAATTTGCAACTGAAGTTCGCGGGTTACAAAAATCAGAAACTCGTGAGGTAGAAGAATTTTTCTCAAAAGGACAAAAAGGATCTTCTGCAATGCCGCATAAACGAAATCCAATTGGCTCAGAAAATATGGTAGGACTTTCAAGATTAATTCGAGGTTATATGATGACTGCTTATGAAAACGTTGCATTATGGCATGAAAGAGATATCTCTCATTCCTCAGCAGAACGTGTTATTTTACCAGATGCAACCATTGCACTTAACTATATGTTAAATCGTTTCAGCAATATTGTGAAAAACTTAACTGTGTTCCCTGAAAATATGAAGCGTAATATGGATTCGACCTTAGGATTAATTTACTCTCAACGTGTACTTCTTGCACTTATTGACAAAGGCCTAGCACGTGAAACAGCATATGACACGGTACAACCACTAGCGATGCAAGCATGGGAATCTCAAACTGCTTTCCGTACATTTGTGGATGCCGATGAAAAAATCACTTCTTTATTAACAAAAGAAAATTTAGATGATTGCTTTGACTACAATTATCACATTCAACATGTAGATATGATTTTTGAACGTTTAGGGCTAAATTAATCGTACATTAGTTGATTCGGGAAATTCATTCAGCTAACAATCAGTTGGGAAACACCCAACTGATTGATGCTTCACTTTTTGGAGGGGTCACCAGTGGAAAAAGGTCGTCTATTATACGAAGGAAAAGCAAAACAATTATTCGCAACAGAAGATGAAAATATCCTTTTTGTTTCTTATAAGGATAGTGCTACAGCTTTCAACGGAGAGAAAAAAGAAGAAATAGATGGAAAAGGCAATCTAAATAATAAAATTACAACGATTCTATTTCAACAATTGAAAAAAAATGGAATTGAATCTCACTTTGTAGAGCAAATTTCAGAGAATGAACAACTTGTAAGAAAAGTGGAGATTATCCCACTAGAAGTTGTTGTTCGAAATGTAGCAGCAGGAAGTCTTGCTAAAAGATTAGGAATGGACGAAGGAATTCTTCTAAAACATCCAATCGTTGAATTTTATTACAAAGATGATGCACTTGGAGATCCATTACTGACAGACGCACATATTGAATTACTTGAACTTGCGAAACCTGAAGAAATAGAGATACTTAATAGAAAAGCACTGGATATCAACCAAGTGTTACAGCCGATTTTCAAGGAAATAGGTGTAACTCTAGTAGACTTCAAACTAGAATTTGGGAAAACTGCAAAGGGTGAAATTCTGCTTGCAGATGAGATTTCTCCAGATACTTGCAGACTATGGGATGACGAAACAAACAACAAACTGGATAAAGATGTATTCAGACGTAATTTAGGAAGTTTAACAGAAGTTTATGAAATAATACTTTCCCGCCTAGGAGGATTATCAAAATGAAAAAAGTTAAAGTATATGTGACGTTACGTGAAAGTGTTTTAGATCCACAAGGTTCTGCAGTTATGGGGGCACTTCATTCCATGAATTACAACGAAGTGAAAGATGTACGAATCGGTAAATTTCTAGAGCTTCAAATAGAAGAAAGCGATCGGGATTTGGACGTACTCGTAAAAGAAATGTGTGAAAAGCTACTAACAAATACAGTGATCGAAGACTATCGTTACGATGTTGAGGAGGCTGTTACCAAATGAAGTTCGCAGTAATCGTTTTTCCAGGATCGAACTGTGATTTAGATATGTACCATGCGATTAAAGATGAGCTTGGGGAAGAAGTGGACTATGTTTGGCATGATCAAACCGATTTAAGTGACTACGACGGAATATTATTGCCAGGGGGATTTGCTTACGGTGACTACTTACGTTGTGGTGCAATTTCTCGTTTCTCAAACGTTATGTCTGAGGTTATTAAAGCAGCAGAAGCTGGTAAGCCAGTTTTAGGCGTTTGCAACGGATTCCAAGTATTAACAGAAGCAGGTCTTCTACCAGGAGCACTTCTACGAAATAAAAACCTTAAATTCATGTGTCGTACAGTAGATTTGAAGATTGTTAACAATGAAACACTATTTACTTCCAAATACGTGAAAGACGAAGTGATTCAAATTCCAATCGCACATGGCGAAGGAAACTATTATTGTGACGAAGAAACGCTTGCTAGTTTAAAAGAAAATAACCAAATCGTTTTCACATATGCTTCTGAAAATCCGAATGGAAGTATGGAAGATATTGCAGGTATTATCAATGAAAAAGGAAATGTCCTTGGTATGATGCCTCACCCAGAACGTGCTGCAAATGACATTATGGGCGGATCAGATGGACTAGCGCTATTCAAATCAATCGTGAAACAGTGGAGGGAATCACATGTCAGTCATGCTTGAACCAAATCCAACGCAAATTAAAGAACAAAAAATATATGCTCAAATGGGGATGTCAGATGAAGAATTTGACATGGTAGAAAAGATTTTAGGTCGGCTACCAAACTATACAGAGACTGGATTATTCTCTGTTATGTGGTCGGAACATTGCTCGTATAAAAACTCTAAACCAGTATTACGCAAGTTCCCTACGAAAGGTCCGCAAGTACTACAAGGACCAGGAGAAGGTGCTGGGATTGTTGATATTGGCGATGGTCAAGCGGTTGTGTTCAAAATGGAATCACATAATCACCCATCTGCAATCGAACCTTACCAAGGTGCTGCAACTGGTGTTGGTGGAATTATTCGTGACGTGTTCTCCATGGGAGCCCGTCCAATCGCACTGCTAAACTCGCTTCGTTTCGGCGAATTAAAAACACCTCGTGTGAAGTACTTATTTGAAGAAGTAGTAGCGGGGATTGCAGGATATGGTAACTGTATCGGTATTCCGACAGTTGGTGGAGAAATTCAATTTGATGACTGCTACGAAGGAAATCCGCTTGTAAATGCTATGTGTGTTGGTTTGATCAATCATGAAGATATTCAAAAAGGTATTGCAGCTGGTGAAGGAAATACAGTAATGTACGCCGGGGCAAAAACAGGACGTGACGGGATACATGGTGCGACATTTGCATCAGAAGAATTAACAGAAGCTTCAGAAGAAAAGCGTCCAGCCGTTCAAGTTGGAGATCCATTTATGGAGAAGCTATTATTAGAAGCTTGTTTAGAAGTGATAAAATCGGATGCAATTATTGGTATTCAAGATATGGGTGCTGCAGGTTTAACTTCCTCATCTGCTGAAATGGCTTCAAAAGCTGGTTACGGTGTAGAAATGAACTTAGATTTTGTGCCCCAACGTGAAACTGGCATGACTGCATATGAAATGATGCTTTCGGAATCACAAGAACGTATGTTAATCGTTGTGAAAAAAGGTCGCGAAGATGAAATCGTGCGGATTTTTGATAAATATGACTTGGATTGTGTTGCAGTTGGTAAAGTGACGAACGATAAAATGCTTCGTTTACTTCATAAAGGAGAAGTCGTGGCAGAAGTCCCTGCGGATGCACTTGCAGAAGAAGCACCAGTTTATAATAAGCCATCTTCAGTACCTGCTTACTTTACAGAGTTTCAAGCAATGGAAAATGTAGAGCCAGCAGTTTCGGATTATAAAGAAACTTTATTAAACTTATTGCAACAACCGACGATCGCTTCAAAGGAATGGGTTTATGATCAATATGACTATCAAGTTCGTACAAGTACAGTAGTTACACCTGGTTCAGATGCTGCAGTAGTTCGCGTCCGTGGGACGAATAAAGGGTTAGCAATGACGACAGATTGTAACTCTAGATACATTTATTTGGATCCAGTTACAGGTGGGAAAATTGCTGTAGCGGAAGCTGCACGTAATGTTGTATGCTCTGGTGCAAAACCGCTTGCAATTACAGACTGCTTAAATTTTGGTAACCCAGAGAACCCTGAAATTTTTTGGCAATTGGAGAAATCAGCAGACGGTATTTCCGAAGCATGTATCGCACTAGAATCACCTGTTATTGGTGGGAATGTTTCATTGTACAACGAACGTAGTGGAACAGCGGTTTATCCAACGCCAACAATAGGTCTTGTTGGATTAGTAGAGGATTTGGCGCATGTAACGACTCAATTTGTTAAACAAGCAGGAGATACTGTTTACGTAATTGGTGAGACAAAAACGGAATTTGGTGGATCTGAACTTCAGAAATTAGTAGAAAAGCGTATTTTCGGTCAAGCACCATCTATTGACCTTCAAGTAGAAGTAGCACGTCAAACAGCACTTCTTAATGCAATCAGAGCAGGGGTTGTACAATCTGCACATGATCTTGCGGAAGGCGGACTTGCTGTGGCATTAGCGGAAAAAGCATTTGGCGCTAAAGGTCTTGGAGTAGAAGTCACACTTACTGGATCTCCAACAACAGCATTATTCAGTGAATCTCAATCGCGTTTCTTAGTTACGGTTAAACCTGACCATGTAGAGAAGTTTGAAGAAATCATGCAAGATGCAGTTCGCATTGGAACAGTTACAGATGCGAATAAAGTGATTATTTCCAACGAGGATGGAACTGAATGGATTAACGGTTCTGTTGACGAATTCCGTTCCGCTTGGAAAGGAGCAATCCCATGCTTGCTGAACTCAGAGGCTTAAACGAAGAATGTGGAGTTTTTGGGATTTGGGGTCATCCAGATCCAGCACCAATTAGCTATTATGGTTTACATGCACTTCAACATAGAGGGCAAGAAGGCGCTGGAATTGTTGTAACAGACGGAGAATTTTTACGTGCTGTTAAAGGTGAAGGGTTGGTAAATGATGTTTTCAGTAATGGAAAACTTGAAAAACTAGAAGGAAAAGCTGCCATTGCACATGTTCGTTATGCAACTGCAGGCGGATCTGGAATTGAAAATGTGCAACCATTACTTTTTAACTCAACTACTGGTAGTCTTGCCATTGCGCATAACGGAAATATTGTAAATGCCAATCGATTAAAGCGTAGTTTGGAGCAACAAGGAAGTATTTTTCAGACAACTTCCGATACAGAAGTGTTAGCTCATTTGTTGAAAAAGAGTCGCCATACTTCTTTGGAAGAACGTGCAAAACAAGCACTAAAATTATTAGACGGTGCATTTGCATTTATTATTCTAACGGAAGATGAAATGATGGTAGCACAAGATCCACACGGCATGCGTCCACTTTCATTAGGTAAGTTAGGAGATGCCTGGGTTGTTGCATCTGAAACGAGTGCGTTCGATTTAATCGGAGCGGAAGCTATTCGTTCGGTAGAGCCAGGAGAGTTACTAATTATTAATGATCAAGGCTTGCGATCTGAGCGTTTCTCAGAACCTGCAGAACGTGCGATTTGCACGATGGAATATGTGTATTTTTCCCGTCCCGATTCAGATATAGATGGTATTAATATTCATAGTGCAAGAAAACGACTTGGTATACAGTTAGCAAAAGAAATTCAAGTGGAAGCTGATCTTGTTACAGGAGTACCGGATTCTAGTATTTCTGCAGCAATCGGATTTTCGGAAGCGACAGGTATTCCATATGAATTAGGTCTTATTAAGAATCGCTATGTTGGACGTACGTTTATCCAGCCTTCGCAAGATTTACGAGAACGTGGTGTGAAAATGAAACTATCGCCAGTTCGTCAAGTGGTAAATGGAAAACGAGTTGTGATGGTGGATGATTCGATTGTCCGTGGAACAACTTCACGACGCATTGTGAAAATGTTAAAAGATGCGGGAGCTAAGGAAGTACATGTTGTTATAAGTTCACCTCCTCTAAAAAACCCGTGCTTTTATGGGATTGATATTAGTTCTGATGAGGAATTGATCGCATCTAACAATAGTGTGGAAGAGATGCGCGAGTTAATAGGCGCAGACTCGCTATCATTTTTATCTGTAGAAGGCATGGTATCAGCAATTGGCAGAACGGATGAAGGGAAAAATTGCGGACATTGTTTAGCTTGTTTTACAGGTGAATATCCTACGCCAATTTCTCCAAGTACGAAATTACCACATGAAAAAGAGCTTGTTCGATAGGAGGATTCTACATGTCAAAAGCATATGAAAAAGCTGGCGTAAATATTGAAGCTGGATATGAAGCAGTGAAAAGAATGAAGTCACATGTCGAACGGACAGCTAGAAAAGGAATCATGGGTACTTTCGGTGGTTTCGGCGGGATGTTTGATTTATCTTCATTAAATTATAAAGAGCCTGTCTTAATTTCTGGGACAGACGGTGTTGGCACTAAGTTAAAACTAGCGTTTATGACGGATTTACACGATACAATTGGTGTGGATTGTGTGGCGATGTGTGTAAACGACATCGTTGCGCAAGGAGCTGAACCATTATTTTTCCTGGATTATGTAGCGGTAGGAAAAGCAATTCCCGAACGTATTGAGCAAATCGTAAAAGGTGTAGCAGATGGATGTGTTCAGTCTGGAGCAGCTTTAATCGGTGGAGAAACAGCAGAAATGCCAGGTTTATATGAGGAAGACGAGTATGACTTAGCGGGATTCGCTGTTGGAGCTTGTGAAAAGTCTAAAATCGTAACTGGTGAGAAAATTGCTGATGGGGACGTACTTGTTGGTATTGCTTCTAGTGGTGTTCATTCCAATGGTTTTTCTTTAGTGCGTAAAATCGTATTTGAAGAGAACCGATACTCTACGGAAACAGTGGTGGAGGGGTATGAAGAACTTGGAGGAATAGGAAAAGCACTTTTAACACCAACTAAAATTTACGCAAAGCCTGTAATGGACATGCATCATGAGCTTGAAATTCACGGAATGGCCCATATAACGGGTGGCGGATTTTATGAAAATCTACCGCGCATGATGCCTGAAGGGTTAGCTGTAGAAATCGATTTAGGTTCATGGGAAGTACTTCCCGTTTTCCGTTTCTTGAAAGAAAAAGGCGAGTTGTCCGATCGTGATTTATATAATATTTTCAATATGGGTATTGGATTTGTTTTAGCACTTTCAACCGAGGAAGCGGAAAAAGCAATTGCAATTGCAACATCACATGGAGAAAAAGCTTATACAATCGGTCGAGTTGTGAAAGGTGAAGGGGTTTTATTCATCGGGGAGCATGACGGGAGTTTAGTGTAATGGCTGGAATACCGAAATTTGCAGTCTTTGCATCAGGAAGTGGAAGTAACTTTCAGGCTATCCATGATGCAGTAAAAGCTGGGAAATTATCTGGTCAAGCAGTGTTAGTAGTTACTGATAAGCCAGGTGCATTTGTTGAAGAGCGTGCTAGAATTGCTGGAGTTGAAACTTTTGCAATTAGTCCTTCTACTTTTTCTTCTAAAGAACTATATGAAAAAGAAATTTTACAAAAGCTAGTGGAGCTTGAAGTAGAGTGGATTGTTCTTGCGGGCTATATGCGTTTGATAGGAAATGTTCTACTAGAAGCATATCCGAGCCGCATTATTAATATCCATCCTTCTTTATTACCTTCATTTCCGGGAAAAGATGCAATCGGAAAAGCGATGGTACACGGAGTAAAGGTAACCGGGGTAACTGTTCACTATGTAGATGCGGGCATGGATACAGGTCCTATTTTAGCCCAGCAAGTAGTAGAAGTAGTGGCTGGAGACCGGGAGCAAACGGAAGAGCGAATCCATGCAGTGGAGCATGAACTATATACGAAAACTTTACAACAATTATGGAGCCGGTGAATGCCGGCTTTTCTAACTATAAAAGGAGGAAATATTGTGTCAAAACGTGCATTAATAAGTGTTTCAGATAAATCAGGGATTCTTGAATTTGCAAAAGAGTTGGAACAGCTTGGATATGAAATTTTATCCACTGGTGGGACAAAATCATTTTTAGAACAAAATGGTGTAGCAATTACTTCGGTAGATTCCGTAACAAACTTCCCAGAAATACTAGATGGTCGAGTAAAAACATTAAATCCAATGATTCATGGTGGATTATTAGCAAAGCATGACGATCCCTCACATCAAGCACAACTTGAAGAACATAGTATTACACCAATTCAAGTAGTATGTGTAAACTTATATCCTTTCCGCGAAACAATTTCCAAGCCAAATGTTGCATTTGAAGATGCAATTGAAAACATCGATATCGGTGGTCCATCTATGTTGCGTTCTGCAGCGAAAAACCATCAATACGTAACAGTAGTAACAGATGCATCCGATTATGTGGAAGTATTAGAACAATTAAAGGAAACTGGTGAAACTACACTTGAAACACGTCGTAGACTTGCTGCAAAAGTATTCCGCCATACCGCTGCATATGATGCACTAATTGCTAGTTATATGACCAACTTAACTGGTGAAGAATTCCCAGAGTTATTAACACTTACATATGAACGTAAGCAAGCTTTACGATACGGAGAAAACCCTCACCAAAAAGCAGCATTCTATCAGCGTCCACTGGGATCTGATTTCTCGGTTGCATCTGCAACACAACTTCACGGAAAAGAGCTTTCTTACAACAATATTCAAGATGCAAATGCAGCGATTCAAATCGTAAAAGAATTCGATATTCCTGCAGCAGTAGCTGTAAAACATATGAATCCTTGTGGTGTTGGAACAGGCGAAACAATTTCAGCAGCTTTCAATAAAGCATATGAAGCCGATTCAACTTCTATCTTCGGTGGAATTGTTGCATTAAATCGTGAAGTGGATGCAGCAACTGCAAAAGTATTAGCAGGTATTTTCTTAGAAATTATTATCGCTCCTTCATTCTCAGAGGAAGCAATTGCTATGTTAACAGCGAAGAAAAACATTCGACTTTTAACAATATCTTATGAACAAACGAAAAAAGATGCATGGAACACAGTATCTGTTGAAGGTGGATTATTAGTTCAATCTCCTGATACATATGGATTAAAAGATGCCGATGTGAAAGTCGTTTCAGACCGAAAGCCTACTGCGGAAGAATGGAAAGCATTAGAGCTTGGTTGGAGTGTAGTAAAACATGTGAAATCGAACGCAATTGTTGTTTCAACAGAAGACATGACAATTGGTGTTGGTGCTGGTCAAATGAACCGAGTAGGATCTGCAAAAATTGCACTAGAACAAGCTGGAGAACGTGCAAAAGGAGCAGGACTAGCATCTGATGCATTTTTCCCAATGAACGATACAGTAGAAATAGCTGCTAAAGCTGGTATCACAGCAATAATTCAAACAGGTGGCTCTGTCAAAGATCAAGATTCCATAGACAAAGCAAATGAATATGGAATTGCGATGGTATTTACTGGCGTTCGTCATTTCAAACATTAAGGGAGGCATATCTCATATGAATATTCTAGTGATTGGTAGTGGTGGCCGCGAGCATGCTATTGCAAAGCAGTTCAATAATTCTCCTTCTGTAAGTAAAATATTTGTAGCACCAGGAAATGTTGGTATGGCAAATGACGCACAAATCGTCCCAATAGATGTCATGGCATTCGATGAGCTTGCACAATTTGCACGAGATAATGCTATTGATGTAACGTTTGTCGGGCCAGAGCAACCACTTGTGGCTGGAATCGTTGATTACTTCAGTAAGCAAGGTCTTCGAATCTTCGGACCTACTAAAGCAGCAGCACAATTGGAAGGAAGTAAAACATTTGCAAAAGAGCTGATGAAAAAGCACGGTATTCCAACTGCCGCTTATGAAACTTTTACAGATGTGGACAAGGCGAAAGCTTATATTGAAAAAATGGGTGCTCCAATCGTTGTGAAAGCAGACGGTCTTGCCGCTGGAAAAGGTGTAGTAGTTGCCATTACCCTGGAAGAAGCGAACACTGCTGTAGAAGACATGATTGGCAATCAATTATTTGGTGAATCTTCGTCAAGTGTTGTCATTGAGGAGTTTTTAGTTGGAGAAGAAATTTCATATATGTCATTTGTACATAATGGACAAATTTATCCAATGGTCATTTCACAAGATCATAAACGTGCATATGACGGAGATAAAGGGCCAAATACCGGTGGAATGGGAGCCTATTCGCCAGTTCCCCAGATTTCAAGCGAAGTAGTAAAATTAGCGTACGAAACGATTGTTGTCCCAACCGTGAAAGGAATGGAACAAGTAGGAACGCCGTTCACAGGTATTTTATATGCTGGTCTTATAATTACGAATGAAGGACCAAAAGTAATCGAGTTTAATGCTCGATTTGGAGATCCGGAAACACAAGTAGTTTTGCCACGTATGAAAAGTGATTTCGGCAAGTTTATGACAGCCCTAATGGATGATAAACCATTTGAGTTAGAATGGTCTGATGAAGAAATGTTAGGTGTTGTCATTGCCTCTGCTGGTTACCCACATGATGTACAAAAAGGGGCAGAGCTACCGAATCTTTCTATTCTAGAAGAAGCGGGTCTTCACGTCTTCCACGCGGGTACTAAAGCTGGAACAGATGGATTTATAGCAAACGGTGGTCGTACAATTTTAGTAGCTGCTAGTGAATCCACATTAAAAGAAGCCCAGCAAAAAGTATACGATGGTTTAGCCAAATTAACTTGGGATGGTTTGTTCTTCCGTTCAGATATTGGTTGGCGAACTTTTTCATAAACTATGTTCGTCTTAGAACAAAATGAGAAGCAGAACCTATCTTTAGGTTTAGCTTCTCATTCCTATGTTATATAACCTGAATTTGAGTATAAGGAGATCGTAAATGGCCGCCTTGCGCTTCAATCAATTATGCGCAATATTTTATCCGATACCAGCTACATAGAGTACGTTTTGCACAATATATTGATAGCGCACACTTAATCAGTTTTGTCTCACGCCAAGTTAAAGCTATATTATGGGGAATTGGTCGTGTTCACCACGTGAAATGTCTCGTTCAGCCGTTTATTGGATTTTTTTTAGAGAGTAGTGACACTAATTAGTAAGCAAATATGGTGGATTGTAGAGGAAGGGCGGCGACTCCTGCCGGATGAGAGAGACAGATGTGCCATCACAAGCGGTGCGCATGCGTCGGTGATGGCACATCGCTCACCCAGCGGAAATCCCAACGGTAACTTTCTTACGACACTCTATCCCTATAGTAAGACGGAAAACTAATCTTACATTAACCAAAATGTATTATAAGGAAAAAATATGATAATCAGCAGTCGTGGAAAAATTACTATAAATCTATTAATTTACAACTGAAATTTCTATAAATTAACAAAGAACACTTTGCTTTACTAAAGTGATATGCTATATTTATTTTTACGAGCAACCTAAAAGGAAGGAGAATGGATGGTATGCAATATCCAATTTGGAAAATAGAAGAAATTAGGCACCAACTAGAAGTAGTAAGTGGGACAAAGGCACCAGATATTCTTATAAAAAATGCAACATACTTACATAGTCATTTAAAAAAGTGGATTACCGGTAATATTTGGATTGTAAAGGATCGTATTGTATACACGGGATTAGAAATGCCACTTGTTTCTGAAAAAACAGAAGTGCATGATGCAAGCGGACAAAAGATAGTTCCTGGTTATATGGAACCTCATGTACATCCATTTCAACTTTATCACCCACAATCTTTTGCTGATTATGCTGCACAACGTGGTACGACTACCTTCATTGCAGACAATCTAGTATTTTTTTTAGCACTTGAAAATAAGAAAGCGTTTTCAATAATGGACCAATTAAATAAATTGCCTTTTTCCTTTTATTGGTGGGCACGCTTTGATTCACAAACAGAGTTAGAAAATGAAGAGGAGCTATTTACCTCTAAATCGATAGGTGAATGGATCGAAAGACCCGATGTGATTATGGGTGGGGAGTTAACAGGATGGCCAAGACTACTTTCTGGTGATGATCAGATGCTATATTGGATGCAGCAAGCAAAAATGAATGGAATGAAAATAGAAGGGCATTTCCCGGGAGCGTCAGAGCGAACGCTTGCACGAATGCGTCTACTTGGAGCAGATGGTGATCATGAATCGATGACAATTGAAGAAGTAGAAAGACGCATTCTTCACGGGTATGCAGTGACGCTTCGACATTCTTCCATTCGTCCTGATTTACCAAATCTACTAAAAGGTATTTTAGAAAAGGATCTTCATATTTTTGATCATTTAATGATGACAACGGACGGAGCTACTCCTTCGTTTCACCTAGATGGCGTAATGGATAAATGTATTCAAGTTGCTTTAGATGCTGGAGTAAACCCAATAGATGCTTATTTAATGGCATCGTTCAATGTTGCGAAATATTATAATCTATCTAACTTACATGGGGTTATTGCTACTGGAAGGTTTGCAACGTTAAACTTTTTAGAAGATGAGTATAGTCCAGTCCCAATTAGCGTTTTATCTAAAGGAGAATGGTTAAAACGTGACGGTGAAAAAGTGCAGGCCCTAACACCCGTCGATTGGTCAGATATGCCTCCCTTAAATTTAGATTTTCATTTAACGGATGATGATTTTCAATTCTCTATGCCATTTGGAATTGAAATGGTAAATGATGTGATTACGAAACCATATTCTATATCGGTCGATACAACGGAAAATGAACTTTCATCGAATCATGTCGAAAGCTTCCTTATGTTAATTGACCGAAACGGAAAGTGGAAAGTAACAACACTTATCAAAGGATTTGCAACATCGGTCAAAGGATTTGCATCTTCCTATTCTAATACTGGTGATATATTATTAATAGGGAAAAATAAAAAAAGTATGTTAAAAGCTTTCGAAGAGATGAAGAAGATGAATGGTGGAATTGTCTTAGTAGAGGACAATCAAGTCATTTGTTCTATTAAGCTTCCAATAGGTGGAGGTCTCTCCGACAAACATATGGAAGACTTAATAGAAGAAGAGTTGCTATTAAAGAAAGAGTTGGCAGCAAGAGGATTTAAGCATGGGGATGCTATTTATACACTACTATTCTTGCAATCAACGCATTTACCGTATGTTCGAATTACACAAAGAGGAATTTTTGATGTGATGAAAAAACAAGTACTATTTCCAGCACTTATGAGGTAGGGGGAATTTTATGTTCAAAAAAAGGGGTTTTATATTTGCACTGTGCATTTTAGCATTAGTTGCCTGTACCAAAAAAGAAGAAGTACAAGAAGAAACAAAAGAACAAGTAGTAGAACCGGAAAAAGTAGAGGAAGTAGTGGAGGAAGAGGTAGTACTTCCTTATTTTGCTCCCTTCACTGGGATTGGCTCGGAAGTTGAAATGAAACAAAGACCAATCCTTGTTACAATGAATAATCATCCGTTGGCACGACCCCAATCAGGGATTGCACAAGCTGATATTGTGTATGAAATGATGGCAGAAGGAAGTGTGACGAGATTTCTTGCACTCTATCAAAGTGAAATCCCAGAAACGATCGGGCCGGTAAGAAGCGCACGTGACTATTTTGTTAATATTGCCAAGGGCTTAGATGCATTTTACATTGCACATGGATATAGTCCCGATGCAAAAAAAATGTTAGATGCAAGAGTTGTGGATAATATTAATGGGATGCAGTATGATGGTATCCTATTTAAAAGGTCAAAGGAACGTAAGGCGCCACATAACTCCTACATTTCCAAAGAAAACATTTTTGTAGGTGCGGAAAAAGTAGGGGCTTCGATGGAAATAAATAAGATTCCACCATTTTCTTTTTATGATTCTGTAGAAGATGTGAAAATTGGGAATCCCGCAACTAGTGTAAGTATACGTTATGGATCAGGGACAAGCTTTGAAAATCAATATACGTATTTTCCAGATGAAGGGCTGTATGAAAGAACGACAGCAGGAGTCTTGACGAAGGATAAGGAGTCGGATGAGCTTGTCAAACTTTCCAACGTTATCTTTATGGAAATCCCACATAAAACGATTGATAATGCCGGTAGACAAGAACTTACTTTAACTGCCGGAGGAAAAGCTTACCTTTTCCAAGCTGGGATAATGAAAGAAATCGAATGGGAAAATATTGATGGTCTTCTTATTCCAATGGAAAATGGGGTTCCGGCAAAACTTGTTAAAGGAAAGTCATGGATCAGTATTGTTCCAACACATCCGGGAATTGAAAAAATGGTGAACTATTTACCATAATAGAAGATTAAATCAGAGGGGAATGAAAAACTTATGCAAGTTGAGAAAATAAAAGGGCATCAAACAGACCAATTATTTAAAGCGGTTTTAGAATTAAAGAATATGGAAGAATGTTATCGATTTTTTGACGACTTATGTACAATAAGCGAAATTCAATCACTTGCACAACGCTTCGAGGTTGCTCATTTATTGAGATTGAAAAAAACATATGAAACGATCAAAAAAGAAACCGGTGCGAGTACGGCAACAATTTCACGTGTTAGACGTTGTTTCGATTATGGAAATGACACTTATGATGAAATGCTTGGTCGTCTATATCCAGATGAACAGCCTTTTCAAAACCCTAGAGGGTAATTTGAAACAATAACCATTACCAGTTTTAATAGATAGACTTAACTGAACAGAAGCCTCTGTTCAGTTTTTTTGTTATAATGAGGAATGCTAACTAACGATTTGTAGGTGAAAAAAATGGAGTATAAAGAATGGCGACATATATTTAAATTAGATCCAGCGAAAGCAATTAGTGACGATGCTTTAGAAAAGGTTTGCGAATCTGGAACTGATGCTATCATTATTGGTGGCTCCGATGGAGTAACACTTGATAATGTTATTGATTTATTAATGCGTATTAGGCGTTATGCTGTTCCTGTTGCTCTTGAAGTGTCGACGCTTGAGTCGATTACACCTGGTTTTGATTATTATTTTATACCGAGTGTATTAAATAGCATGGAAACGAAATGGGTAAAAGATTTACATCACGAAGCTACCAAAGAATTTGGAGAGGTGATGAACTGGGAAGAAATTATTCCCGAAGGTTATTGTATATTAAACCCCGGTTGCAAAGCGGCTAAAATTACGAATGCGAAACAACCAAAAACAAATGACGATATTATTGCTTACGCACAAATGGTTGAGCATATGTTTAAATTTCCTATTTTCTATATGGAATACAGCGGGATGTATGGTGATATCGAAGTGGTTAAAAAAGTAAAATCTGGACTAGTTCACACGAAGCTATTTTATGGTGGTGGCATCCAGAATGAAGAACAGGCAAGAGAAATGGCTGCGTATGCGGACGCCATTATTATCGGAAATCGAGTATATGAAAACTTAGAAGAAGCACTGAAAACCGTACATGCTGTTAAGTAATATTTGTGTAATATGACATGGAGCGGTATAATAATTAGAACAAATGTTCTTTAAAGGGAGTGTAATATGGAGCTCATAGCAAAAAACTTATTAAACGGGATGAATAAGGAACAAGAAAAAGCGGTTAAAAAAACGGAAGGTCCTCTACTCATTATGGCTGGAGCAGGTTCAGGGAAAACACGTGTATTAACGCATCGAATTGCTTACTTAATAGTAGAAAAAGAAGTGTACCCTTCCAAAATACTTGCCATTACCTTTACGAATAAAGCTGCACGTGAAATGCGTGAACGAATCAATAGTATTTTAGGTGCTGGAACAGGGGAGAGTATGTGGGTATCCACGTTTCACTCGATGTGTGTTCGTATTTTAAGAAGAGATATCGACCGAATAGGTTATTCAAAGAGCTTCTCCATTTTAGATACGACAGATCAGTTATCAGTTATTAAAGGTATTTTAAAGGAACAAAATATTGATTCGAAAAAATATGATCCGCGATCGATGTTAAATGCGATTAGTAGTGCTAAAAATATTTGTATAGATGCAGCTACATTTAAAGCACAAATGAACGAAATGAATCCATTTGAAAAAACAGTTGCAGAAGTATATACAGGGTATGAGAAGCGTTTAAGAAAGAACCAATCCCTTGATTTTGACGATTTAATCATGACAACTTTAAACCTTTTTAAACGAGTTCCTGAAGTATTAGAGTTTTATCAAAACAAATTCCAATATATTCATGTGGATGAGTATCAAGATACCAATAAAGCACAATATGAATTAGTACAAATGCTTGCTCAAAAATTCAAAAATATTTGTGTAGTGGGTGATTCCGATCAATCCATCTATCGCTGGCGTGGTGCGGACATTCAAAATATATTATCATTTGAAAAAGATTATCCGAACGCAACCGTTGTAATGTTAGAGCAAAATTACCGCTCTTCACAAAGAATCCTACAAGCAGCAAATGACGTCATTGGTAATAATACAAGTAGATATCCAAAAGTACTGCGAACGGACAATCAAGAAGGTGAAAAAATTCGAATGTTCCGAGCATTTAATGAGCAACAAGAATCACAATTTGTCGTACAAACTATTCAAGAGTTGCTAGAACAAGAAAACCGTACATTGGATGACTTTGCTATTTTGTATCGCACGAACGCACAATCTCGTGTGATGGAGGAAGTACTCGTCAAATCGAATATAGCCTATACGATTGTTGGTGGTACTAAGTTCTATGATCGTAAAGAAATTAAAGACTTACTTGCATATCTCCGTTTAATCGCCAATAATGATGATGACTTATCGCTTGCTCGAATTATTAATGAACCAAAGCGTAATATTGGAACAACTTCATTTGAACGCATCGCAATGTATGCACTAGAACAAGATCGTTCTATTCTTGATGCTTTGAATGAAGTAGATTTCATGGGAATACCAGCACGGGCGGTAAATTCTGTTGTTCAATTTCAAGGACTTATTCAAAACTTTACGCAAATGCAAGAGTTTTTATCTGTGACGGAAATAGTGGAACAAATATTAGATAAAACGGGTTATCGTACAATGCTGAAAAACGAGAAAACAATTGAAGCCGAAAGTCGACTAGAAAATATTGAAGAGTTTTTATCCGTAACGAAAGCATTTGAAGAAAAAAGTGATGATAAATCCCTAGTTGCCTTTTTAACGGATTTAGCGCTTATTTCGGATATTGATAAACTAGATGAAGAGGAAGATACGTCTCAAGGGAATGTTATCTTAATGACGATGCATGCTGCAAAAGGACTTGAATTTCCAGTTGTTTTCATCATTGGAATGGAAGAAAATATCTTTCCTCACTCCCGCTCCATTGGGGATGAGGATGAGATGGAAGAAGAACGCAGGCTTGCTTATGTAGGAATCACTCGTGCAGAGGAAAGACTGTTTATCACATGTGCTCAATCTCGTACTATTTTTGGACGAGGTAGTTTCAATAGTCCTTCTCGTTTTATAGGGGAAATCTCTGAAGGAATTATCGAAGCAGTAGGTGGAATGAATGAAAATAAGAAAGGCGCAGCATCTTCTGCTAAAGCAATTCCACAAGCAAGAAAGGCTGTAGTTACTCGTCCTGCGTATAATGAGTCAGGTGGAGAGAAACTAGGCTGGCAAGTTGGAGATAAAGCGGTGCATAAAAAATGGGGCGTGGGTATGGTAGTAAGCGTTCGAGGTGAAGGTGAAAATACGGAGCTCGATATTGCGTTTCCAAGTCCAACAGGTGTTAAACGATTGCTTGCAAAATTTGCACCGATAGAAAAAGGATAATTCACTTGGTGGAGGAAAACCGATGGAAAAATTAGAACAACGAGTACAAGAGCTACATAAGCTTTTGTATGACTATGGATATGCATATTATGTGTTGGATGAACCGATCGTTCCTGATGCCATTTATGATCAGTATTTAAACGAATTAATTGCATTAGAAGAACAAAATCCAAATTTAATATTACCTGATTCGCCCACACAAAGAGTTGGTGCTACTATAATAGATGGGTTTCAAAAAGTAACGCATAGGAATCCGATGTTGAGCCTATCTAATGCATTTAATGAAGAAGATATACGTGATTTTGACAACCGAATTCGTGGAATGATGGATGAATCACCGACCTATGTATGCGAGCTGAAGATCGACGGATTAGCAATTTCGCTTCTGTATGAAGATGGCATTCTTTCTCGAGGTGCTACTCGTGGGGATGGGACTACAGGAGAAGACATTACAAGTAATATAAAAACAATCCGATCTATACCTCTTCGATTAAAAGACAAAGTAACAATCGAAGCAAGAGGAGAAGCTTATATGCCAAAATCTTCGTTTAGAAAACTAAACGAAGAAAGAGCTGAACGGGGAGAAGAATTATTAGCTAATCCTCGTAATGCTGCAGCAGGGTCACTTCGTCAATTGGATCCAAAAATGGCAGCAAGTCGTAAACTTTCTTTTTTTGCATATGGAATGGGTAGCGACGGGGAAGTACAAAATATTGATCAGCATTCCGATGCTCTTGCCTTTATGAAAGAACAAGGTTTACCGACTAATAAAGAGACTAGAAAGTGTTCTTCGATAGAAGAGGTACTTCGATTTATTCAAGAATGGACAGCTAAGCGAAATGATATTCCATATGAAATAGATGGTATCGTTATCAAAGTGGATGATTATGCACAGCAAGAGGAGTTGGGGTTCACTGCAAAAAGTCCCCGCTTTGCAATTGCTTTTAAATTCCCTGCCGAAGAAGTCGTAACTACTATTATTGATATCGACTTAACGGTTGGACGAACTGGGGTTGTCACACCGACAGCAATACTAGAGCCAGCGCAAGTGGCAGGATCTACAGTCCAACGTGCAACATTGCACAATGAAGATTTAATCCGTGCAAAGGATATTCGAATCGGTGACCGAGTGATTATTCGTAAGGCCGGCGATATTATTCCAGAGGTAGTTGCAGTCATTTTAGAAGAACGAGATGGTTCGGAAATCCCTTATGAAATGCCAACAAATTGTCCTGTATGCGATAGCGAATTAGTAAGGATCGAAGAAGAGGTTGCCTTACGTTGTGTGAATCCTCAGTGTCCAGCACAAATTCAAGAAGGTATTTACCACTTTGCATCAAGAAATGCGATGAATATTGAAGGTCTTGGGGAAAAAGTTGTGGAGCAGTTATTTAGAGAGCAACTTATTGTAGATGTATCAGATCTTTACAAATTAACAGTAGAAGATCTAGTGAATCTAGAGCGAATGGGATTGAAGTCTGCAACAAACCTAGTAGCTGCAATAGAAGCATCTAAAGCAAATTCGATGGAACGTGTATTATTCGGACTTGGTATACGTCATATTGGAGAAAAAGCTGCCAAAATTTTATCGGAAACATTTCATAGTTTCGATGCATTAATGCAAGCAAAGGGAGAAGAACTTACTGCTGTTTTTGAAATTGGGGATAAAATGGCAAATTCACTTGTGGCATATTTTGAAATTGATGAAGTGCAACAGCTAATTGGAAGATTAAAAGAAGCAGGACTTACATTGCGATATACAGGTAAAATTGTAGATGCTACCACCATGGAGAATAGTCCATTTGCACATAAAACGGTTGTTCTTACAGGAAAGCTCGTGCAATTAACACGACAAGAAGCAAAGGAAAGAATTGAAGAACTTGGTGGAAATGTCGCAGGTAGTGTAAGTAAAAAAACAGATATAGTCATCGCAGGAGAGGATGCTGGCTCAAAGCTTGAAAAAGCTACAAGCTTAGGTATCGAAATCTGGGATGAACAAAAACTATTAGATGAACTAGAGGAATAGAGGAGTTTGAACATGGCAAAAAAAATAATAGGAATCTTAACAATGATTTTATTGCTTATTGTATCTGGATGTACTCCTGCTATAAAAAAAGACACAGAAGTCATTCAAGACACAGAACAAAAAACAACGAAAAAAGTGATCATACCAAGTTTACAATTAGATGATGCTTACTACCGGACGCTATTACCATATGAGGCAAGTGCAAGTAGAGGATTAGTTGTATCAAATCTTGCAACGAAGTACGATATGAAGGAAGTGGAATCAGGTCTACTTCGAATTTCTCAAAAGGAATTTTCCCCGGATAAATATTTGTTTCAAGAAGGCCAGTATTTAGATAAAAAGACACTTATTTCTTGGTTAGCAAGAAGTAATCAAACGAGTGATGGTTTAAATCCAAGTGATGAAGGCTTAACAGGTGAGGAAAAAGCAAAAAAAGCGCCTGTTTATATTACGCATATTGTGGAACAAGATTATTTGAAAAAAGAAGGTAAAACTGTAACACTCGCTGGTATTTCAGTAGGGCTTGCTTTGAATTCTATTTACTATTATCAAAAAGAAACATACGGAGCAACATATGAGGAAGCGTTATCCCAAAAAGAAATAGAAGAAAATGGTAAGCGTATTGCGGAAGAGGTAGTTTCTCGTATGCGTCAAAAAAATGAGGCTCTTGCGAATGTTCCAATCGTTGTTGGCTTATTCAAACAAAATAGCAGAAATGCAGTAGTTCCTGGAACGTATCTCGCTTATAGCATCGCTGCTAGCGGAAAAAATGTTTCTGATTGGAAAACTATTGATGAAGAATACCTGCTTTTTCCAACAGCTGAATCAGAAAAGAAATATCGAGATTTAGATACTATTTTCCGCAATTTCAAACACGAAATGGAGACATACTTTACCAATTACACAAGTGTTATTGGTACAGGATACTTTAAAGACAAACAGTTGCAAAAATTGACTATAACAATTCCTATACAATTTTACGGAACAGCAGAAATAATTGGTTTTACGCAGCAACTTGCCGGCTTACTGAAAGATAATTTTGATACTTCGATGAATGTGGAAGTCAATGTGAATTCGATGAACGGAGCAGAGGCATTATTGATCAAAAAACCAGGTGATGAAGAACCTTATGTCCATATATATTCCCCATAAGCCTACCAAAAGAGCCACTCTGTTCAACTAGAGTGAAAAATGATATGATATTGCTTATGGTTATTGAATTCGGAGGTGTGAAAATTGGCGAATATTTCAAAAGAAGAAGTAAAGCATGTGGCGCATTTAGCACGTCTTGCAATCACAGAGGAAGAAGCTGAAAAGTTTGCTCTTCAGCTTGCAGCAATTACTAATTTTGCGGAGCAATTAAAAGAATTGGATACTACGAATGTAATACCAACAACGCATGTACTACCTTTAGTGAATGTCTTACGTGAGGACAAAGCAATTAAAGGACTAGACCGTGAAACAATGATGTTAAATGTAAAAGAACAAGAAGCAGGACAAGTAAAAGTACCATCTATAATGGATTAATAGTTGTGAGGAGGGAATATAATGACTTTATTTGAACGTTCGGCAAAAGAACTACAAGCTCTTTTACATAACAAGGAAATTACAATCGCTGATTTGACAAAAGAAGCTTATGCACGCGTAGAAAAGCTAGATGGTGACGTAGAAGCTTTCTTAGCGTTAAATAAAGACAAAGCTACACTAACTGCTGCAGAATTAGATCAAGTACCTTTTGAAGAGCGTGGACCATTATTTGGTTTACCCATTGGAGTGAAAGATAATATTGTGACAGAAGGTTTAGAAACAACTTGCGCAAGTAAAATTTTAGAAGGATTTAATCCAATTTATGACGCAACTGTCGTAAAAAAATTACGTGCAGCAGGAATGGTTACTATTGGTAAATTAAACATGGACGAGTTTGCGATGGGTTCTTCAAATGAGAACTCGGCGTATAAAACAACAAAAAATCCATGGGCATTAGACCGTGTTCCTGGTGGATCTTCTGGTGCATCAGCAGCTGCAGTAGCGGCAGGTGAAGTTCCATTCTCATTAGGCTCTGATACAGGTGGATCTATCCGTCAACCAGCTTCTTACTGTGGAGTTGTTGGGATGAAACCTACTTATGGCCGTGTTTCTCGTTTTGGTTTAGTTGCATTCGCATCTTCATTGGACCAAATTGGACCGATCACTCGCAATGTAACAGACAATGCATTATTACTTGAAGCAATTTCTGGACTTGATCCACATGATTCCACTTCAGCCGATGTAGAAGTACCAAACTTTGCTGCAGCTTTAACAGGGGATATAAAAGGCCTTCGAATTGCTGTTCCAAAAGAATATCTAGGTGAAGGTGTAAGTGTTGCTGTTCGTCAATCAGTGTTGGATGCTTTGAAAGTTTTAGAAGCACAAGGAGCAACTTGGGAAGAGGTTTCATTGCCGCATTCTAAATATGCTTTAGCAACATACTATATTCTTTCTTCTTCAGAAGCTTCATCTAACTTATCCCGTTTCGATGGTATTCGTTATGGTTTCCGTGCAGAAAATGTTCAAAACTTAATGGAATTATATAAGGAAACACGTTCTCAAGGATTTGGTGATGAAGTAAAACGTCGTATTATGCTAGGTACTTACTCTTTAAGTGCAGGGACATATGATGCTTATTATAAAAAAGCACAACAAGTACGTACACTTATCAAAGAAGATTACGATAAAGTATTAGCAGACTACGATGTTATTGTCGGGCCTACTGCACCAACACCAGCATTTAAAATTGGTGAGAATGTAGAAGATCCTTTAACGATGTATGCAAATGATATTTTAACAATTCCGATTAACCTAGCAGGAGTACCAGCTATTTCGATTCCTTGCGGATTTGAAAATGGTCTACCACTTGGATTACAAATTATTGGGAATTACTTTGATGAGTCTACCATTTATCGTGTAGCACATGCTTATGAGCAAGCTACAGATTTCCATAAACAAACTCCTCAAATTTGGGAGGGAAAATAACATGAACTTTGAAACAGTTATTGGATTAGAAGTACACGTAGAGTTAAAAACAAACTCTAAAATCTTCTCTGCAGCACCGAACCACTTTGGAGCTGAGCCAAATACAAATACGACAGTAATCGATCTTGGATATCCTGGCGTGCTACCCGTGTTAAATAAAAACGTAGTCGATTTTGCCATGCGTGCAGCGCTTGCATTAAATATGGAAATTGAACAAAATACGAAATTTGACCGTAAAAACTATTTCTACCCAGACAATCCGAAAGCGTATCAAATTTCTCAATTCGATAAGCCGATTGGTAAAAATGGTTGGGTTGAGATTGAAGTAAATGGAGAGAAAAAACGTATTGGTATTACTCGCCTTCATATGGAAGAAGATGCAGGTAAATTATCACATGCGGATGGATACTCTTTGGTTGACTTCAACCGTCAAGGTACTCCATTAGTAGAAATCGTATCAGAACCTGATATTCGTACTCCTGAGGAAGCATATGCTTACTTAGAAAAAGTGAAATCTATTATCCAATATACAGACGTTTCGGACTGTAAAATGGAAGAAGGATCTTTACGTTGTGATGCTAACATTTCTATACGTCCATATGGCCAAGAAGAATTTGGTACAAAAACAGAGTTGAAAAACTTAAACTCATTCAACTATGTACGCAGAGGCTTAGAACACGAAGAAATTCGTCAAGCGGAAGTACTTTCTTCTGGTGGAATAATTGAACAAGAAACTCGTCGTTACGATGAGAAAACAGGTAAAACAATTCTTATGCGTGTTAAAGAGGGTACAGATGACTATCGTTATTTCCCAGAACCAGATTTAGTAGATCTTGTAATTGATGATGCATGGTTAGAGCGAGTACGTGCAGAAATTCCAGAGCTACCAGATGCACGTAAACAACGGTATATCGAAGAAATTGGTTTATCTCCTTATGATGCGCATGTATTAACTTTATCAAAAGAAATGGCTGACTTCTTTGAGGCAACAATAGCTGATGGAGCAGATGTAAAACTTTCTGCTAACTGGTTAATGGGCGAAGTTTCTGCATACTTAAATGTAGACCAAAAAGAATTGAAGGATATTAAACTTACTCCATCAAACCTTGCGGGAATGATTAAGTTAATTTCGGATGGTACTATTTCATCTAAAATAGCAAAAAAAGTATTCAAAGAACTTGCTGATAATGGTGGAGCAGCAGAAGAAGTTGTAAAAGCGCAAGGCTTAGTGCAAATTTCAGATGAAGGTGCACTTCGTGAAATCGTAACTACAACATTAGATGCTAACCCACAATCGATCGAAGACTTTAAAAACGGGAAAGACCGCGCAATCGGTTTCCTAGTCGGTCAAATTATGAAAGCAACAAAAGGACAAGCCAACCCACCTCTTGTAAACAAAATCTTACAAGAAGAAATCGTAAAACGATAAACAAGAAAAGCGCAAGCGTTCTTTAAGTGCATTTGGTGTCTTACCGTTTCCAGAGTGCATTGAACGAAACATTGGCTACACTATTACCAGGGGAATTTTTGTGGATTGAGAAGTGACACAGTCACTTCTTAATCCACTTTTTTCGGTGATCTTGTGGCTGATGTTTGTCCGTCGCCCTCTTGAAATAGATAGAGACAAGGTGCGGAAGGTTTGGTTAATGAGAGACTATATACTTTCCTATTCATTTAAAAGCGGACGAAGAGTCAATTTCGTCCGCTCAGCTCTTCTTTATTAAGGAAGGCTATCTATTTTTTTAGGTTCAACTTGCCCTATTAATAAAGAAAAAAAGTAACAGTTCATTATTTTGAGGAAGCATATTGTCTTTCTTATTTACTCTTTTGATTGGAGTGGAAGGCGGCGACTTCTAAGAATTAGCAAGTAAATCAAGACCCTGGTCTGAGCGCAGAGGCTTGATATTTGACTGACTTGCAAGCGTCCGCCAGCAGTGGAAACCAACCTGTTCATGGCATAAAATTTTAGATACTTGCTTTTTCATTCATCTTTAAATAAAGGATGACACCAGCTTATAAACTGGTGTCATCCTTTTTTATTTGGAAAATAGTCCATATCACTCGCGAAAAAGTAAGAACATCTGTGTTTCTTATAAATCGTTTATCGTATTTATTAATCCATCAGACGAGATAGCAATAGTTTCAACTGCCTGATTTAATTCATTTAAAATTTCAGAAATAGTTGCAATTTCTGTATTAGATTGTTCACTTTGAATTTTTATTCCTGACATTGCTTGAACAATGTTTTGATAGGATTCAGACATTTGTTCGTATTTATCAGCACCATCAGCAATTAGATGGTTCATTTCAGAAACTGATTTGGTTATATCACCAATACCATCGTCTGTTTCTTGGATTAATGATTCGACGCTTTCGATTGCTTTTTTTGTGTCTTCAGAGAGTTTTCTTACTTCAGAAGCTACTACTGCAAATCCTACACCATGCTCACCTGCACGGGCTGCTTCAATGGCCGCATTTAGAGCAAGTAAGTTTGTTTGATTTGCTATAGATGTAACTAAACCGACAATATTTCGAATTCTATTAGAAGAGTCTTGGAGTTGCACCATTTTTATCTGTAAAGCATTAATACTTTCAGTAATTAATCGCATTTGTTCCATTTGTCTAGTTAGAAGAATTTGACCGGATTGTGATTTCTCCTCCGTATCTTGTACGAAAGATAGATTTTGGTTCGTAGATTCTTTTATGTTTGTTGCTTGGTATGATAACTTATTAATCGATGCGCTTGTTTCTTCACTAACAGCTGCTAGATTCTCGGCAGTATCATGTACCTCGATTTTCACTTTATCCTTCTGCAATTGTTCTACTATTCGCATACGCATGTTCTCAGCTTCGTAAGCCTCCAAAACTAATTGTTGCTCTAGATTTAAAATCTTACTAATCGCAGCAAGTGCATCACGTTTTGCTGAATCTGAAATAGTTAGTGTCATGATATACTTTAAGAATTCGTAGTTTAAAGTTTCAAAAGCAGCCATATACCACTTGGGCTCCAACCCGATTTTTACGTGAACATGAGCAATTATCTTTCTTTGGTTCAGATAATTAGAGTCGATTACACCACTAAACATTTCTAAAAGATGACTATATAGTGTTTTTTTCAGACGTTCAACACTACTATGGGTCGTAATTATATCCATTAGTTTCGATTCAGACTCTAAAGATTTATAGAAAGAAGTTACTGTAACATCTAATATTTGTTGAACAAATGGTTGTAAATGATGAAGTATTGCAAGATCATTTTTCGTGAGATGAATCATTGCAATTTGCTTTTTTATGTCTGAATGGTCCGAGATATCTAATACAACAGGTATGTCTTTCGTAAAATCAATGCTGTTGGTTAAATTTTGCTTTTTAAAGAAAAGAGTCACTTTATATATTCTCCTTTTGGCGGAAACTAAGAGGTTAAAGCTTTCTAAATAGATATTTTTGAAATCCATCGCAGATATTTCACTGTTCTTCTGTTTCCATTGCTCCTTTTTGAATTTCAATTAACTAGTAATTGGCTTGATGACTAATCCAATTTTTCCAATGCACTCTTACCTTTTATCGTCAAAATAGGCTGGGTTTTAAGCTTGTCCTTAGGGGAATGTATTATTGGTCGATAAAAATTACAACCAACTAATTTGAATAAGCAATGAGAACACAGTATACTTAGTAAAAAAGGAGGTTTCTCAAAATGCCTACTGAACAACAATATTTTGAAAAAGCTAAATCACTTACACAATATATGGATGATATGACAACAAAAAAAGAAGAATCTTTTAATATATATAATCAGTTCGAAGTGCCTGCGGATGATGAATTTATTGCCGTATTAAAAGAATCTGCACCACATATACTAGTTATAACAGAAGACTGGTGCGGCGATGCGATGCTGAATAATGCTATTCTTCGTAAAATTGCAGAAGCTGCTGGAATTGAGGTACGTGCTGTATATCGTGATGAAAATGTGGATTTAATCGATCAATATTTAACGAACGGTGGTCGCTCCATTCCTGTTTATTTATTGATAAATAACAATGGAGAAGTTGTTGGCAAATGGGGACCTCGAGCAGAAAAAGTGCAACAATTCGTTGCAGAAGGTCGAGAAAATCTGCCTTCTAAAGAAGACCCTAGTTTTGAAGAATTGCAAAAAGCATTTTATGAACAAATGACGAAAGAGTTAATCGACAATAAAGACTTTCATTTAGCCGTTTACGAAGATATCCGAAATAACTGGCTACAAGCACTTCAAAATTAAATGATGGCAAATTAAATGAAAAAGAGTCGGCATCAGTCGGCTCTTTTAGTAATGGGATAAAACATCAAAAGAAATTAGTCACTATGTAATAAAAGAAATGGTGAAGTAGAAAGGGAAATCTATATGAAACGTGCACGAATCATATATAATCCAACTTCCGGTAGGGAACTTTTTAAAAAGAATTTACCAGAAGTATTGGAGGCTTTAGAAATTGCGGGATTTGAAACATCTTGCCATGCGACAACATGTGAAGGAGATGCTACGGTTGCCGCGAAGAAAGCAGTCCAAAATGGTTTCGACTTAATCATTGCTGCAGGTGGAGACGGGACATTAAACGAGGTTGTTGCAGGTATAGGTGAATTTGATAAACGACCTAAAGTTGGTCTAATTCCAATGGGAACGACGAATGATTTTGCTAGAGCAGTTCATATTCCTAGGGATATCCAAAAAGCTGTGGAAATCATTATAAAAGGAGATACAATTCCAGTCGATGTTGGACTTGTAAATGATCGTTATTTTATTAACATTGCAGGTGGCGGAAGAATCACTGAAATTACATATGAAGTACCTAGTAAGTTAAAAACAATACTAGGGCAACTTGCATATTACTTGAAAGGGATTGAAATGCTACCATCTATTAATGCAACAAAAGTAAAAATTGAATACGACGATGAAGTATTCGAAGATGAAGCGATGATGTTTTTAGTAGGTCTAACTAATTCAGTTGGAGGATTTGAAAAGCTTTCACCAAGTTCAAGTATTAATGATGGGAAGTTTACATTATTAATTTTGAAAAAATGTAATATCGCTGATTTTATTCGGCTTGCGTCGTTAGCTATTCGTGGTGAACATTTAAATGACCCACATGTTATTTCCACAAAAGCAAAACATATTCGAGTTACTTCAGAAGATAAAGTACAGCTGAATCTAGACGGTGAATATGGTGGGAATATACCAGCTACCTTTCAGAATTTATACAGACATATAGAGGTTTTTGTACCAATCGATGAAATTCGAGAAGAGGACAGACCGTAAAAATTAAGCCAGCATTCCTTCGTGATTGCTGGCTTTTTTTAGTACTTAATGCTAAGCATACATATTTGTCACATTAACCCATGGAAATGTTGGAAATAAGACAAGGGTGATTATTTTAAAGATTCTATTTTAGGGTATTATAGAGGCAAGGGGAGTGAAGCGCATGTATAAAAAACAAGAGAAATATTTGATGTGGCTTGCTTTTATTGTTGCAGGAATAATGATGCTATCGATTATAGGAAGAATATTTGGAAGTTAAGGAGGAATGAAGTGTGGGAAATACAGAAGCAGTGTTTTTTAGTCGCGTATTAACTGAATTGACCTTATCTTTTCATATTATTTACGCTACCATTGGCGTAGGTGTACCGCTTATGATAATGATTGCACAATGGGTTGGAATAAAAAAGAATGATGAGCATTATATATTACTTGCAAGACGGTTAGCACGTGGTTTCGTTATTACAGTGGCTGTTGGTGTTGTAACCGGAACAGCAATTGGCTTGCAACTTTCTCTATTATGGCCAAACTTTATGCAATTAGCAGGAAACGTAATAGCACTACCTTTGTTTATGGAGACATTCGCATTTTTCTTTGAAGCTATTTTCTTGGGTATTTATCTATATACTTGGGATCGTTTTGAAAATCAAAAGAAGCACTTATTATTACTTATCCCAGTCGCTATTGGTGCTTCTGCATCCGCTGTATTCATTACGATCGTAAATGCATTTATGAATGCACCTCAAGGGTTTGACGTATTAGATGGGGAACTTATTAATATCCAACCTTTAGTTGCTATGATGAATCCCGCAATGCCAACAAAAGTTGCGCATGTACTTGTTACAGCTTATATGACCAGTGCCTTTGTTCTGGCATCTATTGCTGCATTTCGATTACTAAAAGGTTCCAACCATATTTATCATAAGAAATCATTATTTTTAATGATGAAATTAGGACTTGTTTTTGCTATTGCAACAGCACTTATCGGAGATTTTTCAGGTAAGTATTTGGCGGAATACCAACCTGAAAAACTAGCAGCGGCAGAGTGGCATTTTGAAACACAAGAAGGGGCACCTCTTGTATTATTAGGAGTATTAGATGGGAAAGAAATAAAATATGCTTTTAAAGTTCCTTATGCGCTTAGTATTTTAGCACATGATAATCCGTTTTCAGAAGTAAAAGGACTAAATGATTTCCCAGAAGATGAGGTTCCACCACTTTATATTCACTATATGTTTGATGGAATGGTCATGATTGGTATGTTTTTGCTATTCCTATCCATTGTTTATGTGTTTGGTAAAGTGAAGAAATTTAAGTTTATCTCTTCTAAATGGTTACTTTGGGTTGTTGTCATGGGAGGACCTCTCGCGGTGCTTGCAATTGAGCTAGGATGGTGGCTTGCAGAGGTAGGTCGTCAACCGTGGATTTTAAGAGGATTTATGCGTACATCAGAAGGAGCAACAACAAGTGAACATGTAGATTTAATGTTAGTGCTTTTTGCGGGATTATATCTTGTATTAGGGGTAGGAAGTATCGTAGTGCTGCGTAGAATGTTCCGAAATAATCCAGTTGAACAAGAACTGGAAGATCGACATGCTGAAAAAGGCGGTGATTTCTCATGACACTGGAGATTGTTGGTATTTCCGTATTATGGATTTTCTTATTCGGTTATTTAATCATCGCCTCCGTTGACTTTGGAGCAGGCTTTTTTAATGCTTATAGCTTGTTAACTGGAAGACAACATATTTTGACAAACGTTATCCAACGTTACTTATCGCCTGTTTGGGAAGTAACGAATGTCTTTTTAGTATTTTTCTTCGTAGGGACAATTGGATTTTTTCCGAAAACCGCTTTTTTTTACGGAACAACATTACTCGTACCGGCAAGTATAGCAATTATCTTATTGGCTATTCGTGGTTCGTATTACGCTTTTGAAACGTATGGTTCTCGTGGTCATAAAGGATATTCGTTTATGTATGGTTTAGCGGGATTGTTTATACCTGCATCACTTTCTATCGTATTGACCATTTCAGAAGGTGGATTCGTATCCATGATAGACGGTCAACCTGTACTAGATTATTGGGGACTTTTCACCAATCCATTAACATGGAGTATTGTAGTTCTGAGTGTGGCTGCTGTATTGTATATCTCCGCTGTATTTTTAACGTGGTATGCGGACAAAGCAGGTGACTCGAAGGCGACTAGTTTAATGAGGAAGTATGCGCTCATCTGGGCTTTGCCACTTATGATTACAGCTACAGGAATAATAGTAGAATTACGAGATCATAATGTAGAACATTATAATCGCATGATTGACTTTTGGTGGTTATTTGGAATATCTGCTCTTATGTTCATCGGTACCGTATGGTTTGTTTGGAAACGAGAGAAGTATGGTCTAGCACTTAGCTTATTAATCGGACAGTTTGCGTTGGCATTTTTTGCATATGGGATTTCGCATTATCCTTATTTACTTTATCCACACTTAACTCTTTATGACGGATTTACTAATCCAACGATGGCCATTGCATTAATTATTGCGTTCATCGCAGGACTTGGATTATTAATTCCTTCCCTTTATTTATTGCTAAGACTATTTTTATTCAATAAAGACTATGTTCGTGGAAAAAGAGACAATCACGTATAAGGAGGAGCAATATGACAAATTTTCTTATTTTTTATGCACCATTTATCGTTGTCATTGCCTCGATAATAGTAGCATTCTGGGTAGCACCAAAGGATAAATCAGTTTCAGAAGAATAAATGAAAGGAACCTCAGATGATGAGGTTCTTTTTTTATTATGATAAAATAGGGAAAGAATATGTTAAGAGAGTTGGAATTTACAATGAAATACGATATTTTATTATTTGACTTGGATGATACATTACTTGATTTTGGGATGACTGAACTCAATGCACTTCAACATACATTTGGTGAATACGGTTTTCCTAACGGTGTAAAGGATTATTTAGAAAGTTATAAAGCGATTAGTAAAGTGCTTTGGGATGATTTAGAGCAAGGTAGTACCACGATGGCAGATCTGAAAGCGGAGCGGTTTAAAAGACTATTCTTAGAAGTAGCACTCGATGTAGATGCGGCTGCTTTTGGTCAAAAGTATATTGAAAACTTAGGAAAAGAGGTTCATATGATTGACGGAGTGGATGAAATGTTTGCCAGTCTTTCTGGTAGCCGATTTGCTTTACTCACAAACGGCTTTAAAGAGGCACAGTATGGGAGGGTAAATGGATCATCACTTAAAGGTATGTTTGAGGCCATTATTACTTCAGAGGAAACAGGATTTCAAAAACCCCAACCACAAATATTTGAATATGCGCTTAATAAATTGAACATTACAGATCCTTCTCGCGTATTAATGATTGGAGATTCACTAACATCCGATATCCAAGGTGGGAATAATTTCGGGCTTGACACTTGTTGGTTTAATCCGCATTTGAAAGAAAATACGTCCGGAATCCAACCAACTTACGAAATTCAAGCATGGAATCAATTAATGGAAATCGTTCGTCCACATTTAATCGAAATATAACAAGTTAATCACAGTTCGTTCACATAAAATACATGATTCAACCGGTTTACAAACCTCGTAATTTTTGTTTAGTGAAAGTAAATTTGGTATGATTTCTTCATGCACATATTGAAGGGGCGCTTATATATGATTTCAGAACAAATTGAACAGTTTCAACATATGAAAAAGAATATGACACGTCTAATGCTCATGTATAAATTTGCATTAGCTGAATTAGAAACAAAGATTGAGATTCTCCAAGAAGAATTTTTAATGATTCACGATTATAATCCAATTGAACATATAAACTCGAGATTAAAGGCGCCAGAAAGTATACTCGGCAAACTTAATCGAAAAAGTAAGGGCATATCAGTAGAAAGCATACGGGAAAATGTGAGAGATATTGCGGGAATGCGCGTTATTTGTTCATTTATCTCTGATATTTATCAAATCTTTGAAATGCTAGAAAGCCAAAGTGATCTGAAGATATTAGAGGTAAAGGATTATATTCAGCAACCAAAGAAAAATGGTTATAAAAGTTTGCATCTATTAATAGAGATTCCTGTTTTTATGACTGATTGTAAGGAACTTGTGACCGTGGAGGTTCAAATTCGTACAATTGCAATGGATTTTTGGGCAAGCCTAGAACATAAAATCTTTTATAAATATGATCAATTTGTACCTGAAAGATTGTTAATAGAGCTAAAAGAGGCAGCAGATTCCGCATTTGCGTTGGACCAAAAGATGGAGCGACTTCACAATGAAGTGAAAATAATTAAAGATGAAAATAAATATGAAACGGTCGATGAACTTACTAAGTTAATGATAAAAAACCAACATGGAACTATTCCAACAGCTTTCTTGGAAATGCTAGATAAAGTGTAAAACAGACGTCACAATGGCGTCTGTTTTACACTTTTTAAAGGATGCTTTATATCAAATAGACATACATTTTTGGTATAATGGAGGAATCAAAACTAGAACGGAGAAATAAAGTGAATACACCAGTAACCAAAAATGATCGAATCACGGTTCATATAGAAGACTTAACGCATGACGGAGCAGGGGTTGCAAAAGTCGATGGATATCCACTATTCATACCAGGTGGTCTGCCAAATGAAACAGCAGAAATCCATGTGTTAAAAACATTAAAAAACTATGGCTTTGCAAAATTAATAAATATCGTAGAGGCATCGCCATTTCGAGTAAAAGCACCATGTCCTGTATTCTCAGAATGTGGAGGCTGTCAGCTGCAACATATGACAAATGAAGGACAGCTTGTTTGGAAAGAAAATATGGTGAAGAATGTCTTGAAAAGAATCGGAAAAATCGATGCACCTGTTTTACCGATTAAGGGAATGGAGAAACCATGGGAATATCGCAATAAATCACAAATCCCATTCGATTTAGAAAATGGACAAGTGGTGGCAGGTTTTTACCAATCTAAATCGCATCGCATAGCAGATACGAATACTTGTTTAATCCAATCCGATTCGGCGGATCGATTGCTACGTGCTGTGAAAGAAAAAGCATTAGAACTGGATTTAATCCCATACAATGAAGAAACGAGAAAAGGCCAACTACGTCATCTTGTCGTACGTAAAGCTCGTAAAACAGGGGAAGTAATGGTTGTTTTAGTAACCAAACATCCGAAGTTATCGAAAAAGGATGCCTTAATTGAATTCATTCAAACAATCGAACCAAATGTAACGTCCATTATTCAAAACGTGAACAATCGACATACGAATGTTATTTTTGGAGATGAAACAAATGTACTTTGGGGCAAAGCGGTTATTGAAGATCAAATAGGGGATGTAAGATTTGAAATATCTGCTCGTTCATTCTATCAAGTAAACCCAGAACAAACAGAAGTACTATATAAGCAAGCGCTCGATTACGCACAGCTCTCAGGAGATGAAACAGTAATTGATGCATATTGTGGAATCGGTACCATTTCTTTATTCTTAGCACAAAAAGCAAAACAAGTACTAGGAGTGGAAATCGTCCCACAGGCAATAGAAGATGCAAAACGAAATGCCGAATTGAATGGCTTCACAAATACGTATTTTGAGGCAGGACCTGCAGAAGAAGTTATTCCAAAGTGGTATAAAGAAGGCAAAAGTGCAGATGTACTAGTAGTGGATCCACCAAGAAAAGGATGCGACGAAGCATTGCTAAACACGATCATCGAACAACGTCCAAGTCGAGTGGTTTATGTATCTTGTAACCCAGCGACGCTTGCACGTGATCTAAGAATTTTAGAAGATGGTGGATATAAAACAGTGGAAGTACAGCCAGTTGATATGTTTCCACAGACGACGCATGTTGAGTGTGTGGCGTTGATAGAGTTAAAGTAGATGGATATCAATAGATTTAGTGGTTTTCAACTGAAAATTGAAGTGTGTTTTATGTCCATCGGACGATTGTTACTAAGTGGTTGATTATCAAGAGAGAATGAAAGCTTCGAAGAAAGAGAATGGGAAGTAACTGTCCTAGGATTTCTATTTGTAAAGAAACTGAGATTTATACTGAAGAAGCGGTTTTTCGTCAAGTTTGACGAAAGATCGCTTTTTTGATGGACCTAAACTCGTCATGCTAGAGGTAAATTAATGATTGTCATGAAATAACAATATAAAGAAAAAATCCTATACAAATCAATCTCGATTTGTATGGCGATTACTAATTTTATGAAACAATCTATTACTAACTATAAATGATAAGTTTTATTCACATAACCAATTTTCATCTGCAATATATGTCTAACAAAATCTCTTTTCACTGTGCACATACCCTCCTTAAATCTTAGTTTTTTGCGTATTTTAGAGAGAGGGGAAAGTTTGTATAAATTGTCCTCTTTGATCAATTTATAGGGGGGGAGGGATGGACATGTTGTTTTTTGAAAATGAAATAAAGAAAGTAAGTAAAAAGGTGGGGCCGTCGGGATGGAGTACAATGAGATTACAAGATCCACGCATAAATGGGCAATTACGGAAGGAACAGGTTGCCAGGGAGACGGAAGCAAGGGATGTAGAAAATCGTCGAAATAGCTTATTGAATGGAGATGATTGATTTGAATAAAAGACGTTGCTTCACCGGGAAAGGTGTGGCTACGTCTTTTTAAAAGAAAGTATACAAAATAAGTATGCCATGAACCTAGTGTTCCTGGTATTTTTTTGCTTGAAACGAATGGAAACGGGTATATCCTTGAAGAACTTTTAAGGAAATACAATTCTCAAAGAGCGAATGTTTGAGAATTCATCAAAGATTCTCGAACTATCGCTTTTTCATTTCAACATGGTAAAATTAAAGGGAAATCCGTGGAAAATAAAGGTGATGTAATGATACATAACTACTTAGGTGAGACAATACAATTTGATATAACATACAAAAAGCGGACAACTGTAGGTATTACTATGGATCACTATGGAAATATTGAAGTCCTAGCTCCAAAAGGAATAACCAACGAAAGCGTGATTCAATTATTAGAGGACAAATGGGAAATCATTCAGCAGAAATCAAAAGAACAGAAGGATAGACTGCTTGGGCCACAGAAGAAGGTATACGAACATGGGGAGAGCTTTCTTTATTTAGGAAACACCTATCCCATAAGGATTTATCACGATATAAATATCACGAAAGACCATGTGGTTTTTGAAGAAGATAAATTAAATATATATGTGCAGCAGCTAGATGATGAAAAAATAAAACAAGCTTTAAAACGTTTTTATTACAAGCAGTGTAAAGCATTAGTTGAAAAAAGTGTCTCCACCTATCAAAGCAACTATAAAGTAAAGCCACGTTCCATCCGTATTTCTGATAGCAAAAATACGTGGGGGACCTGTGATTCAAAACTGGAGTTAACATTTAATTGGAGACTGGCAATGGCACCTCTTAAGGTAATCGAGTACGTAGTTGTTCACGAAATGTGTCATATGGTCCATCTGAATCACGACCGCTCCTATTGGCGCCTTGTTGGAAAAATAATGCCCGGTTATAAGGAGCAGGAAAAGTGGTTAGAATTATCAAGTTGGAAAATGACAATCTAGCATTTGCTATACAAAAGTATAGCCGAATTTGTAATAGTTACTACTAAAATAATCCTCCTTTTATATAGCCCAGAGAGGCTGAAAAGAGCTACTTGAAATTCTGATGTGAGTGAAAAAATATAACCAATTTAAAAACTATAAAAAACGTTTATCTGACCACCAATTGAAATGCACTTGCATTTCAATTGGTGGTTTTTATGAATAGGTAATAAACACCAAATCATTATTCGATATTGTAATCTATTAATAAAGTCCGTATAATTTCACTTATGCAAAGGACAAGTGTCTTTTTGCGGTGGAATATAAGTGGAGTTCCTTTAAACAGATAAATTATTCTTGCTGAAAAGATACTTACATCTATTAGAAATGCACAACTCTAGCAAAATCACAATTTAACTTATGGGGGAAAATCATGAAAAGTTTATTGAAAAAGTGGAGTCAGTTGAGTATTGTAAAACAGATAATAATAGGTTTGATAATTGGTATTATCCTAGCTTTAACAATTCCAAACGTAGCAAAACCTATTGTCATTTTTGGTTCTTTATTCGTAGGTGCTTTGAAAGCTATTGCACCTGTGCTCGTACTATTTTTGGTTATTTCAGCTATAGCTCAACATAAAAGTGGTCACAAAACAAATATGAAATCAGTTATCATGCTATATCTTTTAGGAACTTTTTTAGCAGGATTAGTAGCTGTAATTGCTAGCTTTATTTTTCCTGTAAATTTAACACTTGTAAATGGAGCAGAGGGTGTAACGCCTCCTAGCGGTGTCGTTGAGGTTCTTAAAACCTTATTGCTAAACATGGTTGATAATCCAGTTAAGGCACTTTTTAATGCTAACTATATTGGTATTTTAACTTGGGCGGTTGTTATTGGTTTGGCTTTAAGAAATGCTGCTGATTCTACAAAAACGATGATTTCTAATGTTTCTGATGCTATTTCCAAAGTGGTTACATGGGTTATTAAGTTAGCACCATTAGGAATCATGGGTCTCGTATTTGAGACTATTACTACAAATGGATTAGAATCTTTACTAAGCTATGGAAAATTGCTAGCTGTTTTAATAGGTTGTATGCTTTTTGTCGCGTTGGTTGTTAATCCGATCATAGTGTATGTATATATTAAACAAAATCCCTTCCCACTTGTTATTAAGTGCATAAAGGAAAGTGGTATTACAGCATTCTTTACACGCAGCTCAGCTTCTAACATTCCTGTAAATATGAGATTATGTGAAAATCTTGGTTTGAATAAGGATAATTATTCAGTATCCATACCTTTAGGTGCAACCATTAATATGGGAGGTGCCGCTGTTACTATTTCTGTTTTGACCCTTGCAGCGGTTCATACACTTGGAATTCAAGTAGATCTTCCTACAGCCATCATTCTTAGTATATTATCAGCTGTATGTGCATGTGGCGCTTCAGGGGTTGCAGGTGGATCCTTATTGCTGATCCCTCTAGCATGTAGTTTATTCGGAATCCCAGCTGAAATTGCTATGCAGGTAGTTGCTGTAGGCTTTATCATCGGTGTCTTACAAGATTCTTTTGAAACAGCGCTTAACTCATCTACAGATGTACTTTTCACAGCAACAGCTGAATACAAAGAGTGGCGTAAAGAAGGAAAAACAATTGATATCAACAAAATAAAATAATAGTAATTGAACTGCACCTCCGATGTTAGTGGCGACTAAACAGTGGGGTGCAGTTTTTTTATAGTATATTCTTATTCTCTTTTCCATCTTGATGACATGCACTGCAGTGTACATTTCTACAAAAAAAAATATATAGAGACAGTATATTTCCACTGGTTAATTTTTCTGAATGTACCAATTATTTATCTTCGATAATATAAATTTGACATACTTGTAGTTATGGTTATATAATGATGTCAATAATTTAATAGACCTCACTACTTATGTTTGTGAGGTAGAGGTGCGATATTTATTAGTGCATAGTGAAGTCCGAGAAGACGAAGAAGCTATGAAGAAGGAAATGTCGCCGAAGTATATAATGAGTTCTCGCTATTATGTACTGGGTCTGTAATGAATAATTACAGGACTGTCTTAATGAATTTTCCGATTCATTAAGTTGAGCTATCTCAGAAAGAGATAAATGGGTGAGGAATTTGGAATGATTACATCGTTTTCCGGGTTCTATCTCGGAAAGGTATATAGTCTTTTTTTTATTGCCTTTAAGAGATCCCTTAGCGTTTAGGGAATCTCTTTTTTTGTTAAAAAATGAATACAGTCTATCTAGGCTAAATATGGAGGAACATATAATGGAAAAACAACAAACACTTTATTATGATTTTATTCCGACGGGTGAAGAAAAAATGAAATTAGATCCAGCAAAAACAGCGCTTTTAATCGTTGATATGCAAAATCAATTTATTAGCCGTGATGGGTTGGATGCACAAATTGCACGTGAAAAGGGCATGTTTGATAAATGGGAATATTTCTTTGACCGTATTGATAACGTAGCGATTCCAAACAATAAAAAGCTGCTGGATTTTTTCCGTGGAAATCAATTAGAAGTAACTTTCGGCCGTATTGCATGTCATCATAAGGACGGACGTGACCGTTCACCTGTCCAACGTCGCCCAGGTTGGAACAATATTTTATTACCAATCGGTGATCCTGGTGCAGAAATGGTAGATGAATTAAAACCACTAGATGATGAAATTGTGGTAAATAAAACGACAGATAGTGTTTTAAGTGGTACAAACTATGAATTTTTACTTCGTAACATGGGTATCGAAACAGTTGTATGTACAGGGGTTGTAACGGATCAATGTGTTGCTTCAACTATACGAAGCTTAGCAGATGCTGGCTTTGAAGTAATTTTAGTAGAAGATGCTTGTGCAGCAGCAACAAAACAATTACATGAGGCAGAAATTATGATTATGAATCAAATTTATTGCCAAGTAATGAGTACAGAGGAAACCATTCAATTTATTTCAGAAGAAATTGAACAACTTGCAGTAGTTCAAGGGTAGAGAGGGAACTTTTAAATGAGTAATGTTCAAAGTAATACAACTCAAGGAAATGTAGCTCCGCATTTTAAACGTGTTCTGACCCTGAAAGATTTAGTAATCTATGGTATTGCTTTTATGACGCCAATTGCGCCAGCTTATATTTATGGATTTGCGGCACAATCAACAGGTGGCATGCTACCGTTAGCTTATTTAGTCGCAATGGTAGCGATGATGTTTTCTGCATATAGCTACGGTCGAATGGCTGCGGCGTTTCCAATTGGTGGTTCTACGTACACATACACGCAACGTGCGATTAACGCACATTTAGGATTTTTTGCAGGATGGGCAATGTTTATGGATTATGTATTAGTTCCATTAATTGTCTTCATGGTCGGTGCGTCCTATGCGAATGCATTAATTCCAACGATTCCATACTGGGTGTGGGTATTACTAATCGCCAGTATTATTACTTTTGTGAATATATTAGGAATCGGAATAGCTGCGAAAGCGAACCAAGTTCTTGTGATTTTCATGGGGATTGTTGTTGTCATTTTTGTGATTTTCTGTATGAAAGCGGTTGTTGGTGAAGATGGTGGATCTTCTTTAATTTCGATTACACCGTTCTTTAATGGTGATACTTTCGCCATGACAGCGATTATTTCTGGAGCAGCGATGGCTTGCTTCTCGTTCTTGGGATTTGACTCAATCACAACATTATCAGAAGAAGCAGTGAACCCAAAAGAGGATATTTGGAAAGCAGCCATTCTTTCTTGTTTAATCGGTGGGATTATTTTTATCGTACAAGCTTATGTTGCACAGCTAGTATGGCCGGATGTAAATAGCTTCAGCTCAGCAGATACGGCACTATTTGATATTGCGAATGCGGCAGGTGGTGCACTGCTTGCAACACTTTATACAGTAGCTATTATCGCTTCAACATTTACAGCTGGTATAACGGGTCAGGCAAGTGCTTCACGTTTAATGTTTAGTATGGGACGTGATGAAGTACTTTCAAAGAAATTCTTTACACATTTACACCCGAAATATAAAACACCGGTCTATAACATTTTATTATTGTGTAGCATTAGTATTGTAGGTGCGATTTTTTTACCAATTAACGTGGTTGCTGAATTAATGAATTTTGGTGGTTTAGCAGGTTTTATGCTCGTTAACTTATCTGTAATTGTGTATTACTATTTCCGGAAAAAAGAGAAGAAATTTATTCGTTACTTTTTAATTCCGGCTCTTGGGTTTTTAATCTGTCTCTACTTATTTATCAATCTGTCACCGATAACGTTAAAAGTAGGATTTATTTGGTTAGCTATCGGTTTTGTTTATGCGCTTTTTAAAACAAAAGGATTTAAAAAATATCCCCCAAGTTTTAAAGAGATGTAGTTTATAGTCAAAAAACATAGCAGTATTAAAAAACAGGTGACGAAAAAGAATTCAATTTTCGTCACCTGTTTTAATTTAGAAATTATATAAGTTTGGATGCAAAGAACAGGTTTATTTCGCTGGAGTCGCAGCCTTAAGCTCCAATCAACAGTACAAAAAAGGAATACAATATGCATCGGGTACTTATATTCCTTAAAGTAGAATTCATAACGCAAATTCAAAGTAAGATATCGCAATTTCAACTGCACATATCGCAAACTCAAAACGATATTCCTTAAGGTAAAATTCATAACGCAAATTCATATGTGTATATCGCAATTTCGACTGCACATATCGCAAACTCAAAACGATATTCCTTAAGGTAAAATTCATAACGCAAATTCATATGTGTATATCGCAATTTCAACTGCACATATCGCAAACTCAAAACGATATTCCTTAAGGTAGAATTCATAACGCAAATTCATATGTATATATCGCAAATTCAACCGCTCATATAGAAAAATTAAGATTTTTTTCCTTTTCGGAAGGGGAAATAATAGTGCAATATGATAGTCAATGTGTTTAGTAGGACTAATGAAATAGTACTTTCCATTGTCTATCAATAGGGTAAGTGGAACCTAGAAAAAATAGATAGCATCTATTTAGAAAGAAGCGATGAGTGGACAAAATTGACACTTCGTCCGGTTTTAAAAGAATAGGAATGCCTCTAAAATCCCATTAACCAAACCTAATGCATCATGTCTCTACACATTCCAAGAGGGCTACTGACAAACATCTTCCACAAGATTACCGAAAAAATGGATTGTGAAGTGACGCAGTCACTTCACAATCCACAAAAATTCCAACGGTAATAGTGTAGTTGATGTTTCGTCCAAAGCATTCTCGGAATTGAAAAACTAGATGTACTTAAAAGACGCTTGGGCTCTTCTTATGTATATTTACCATGATGCAATAGCTAGCAGGAAACAGTTTTTTAGATATTGCCATTACAATAATAGCTTGTAAACTTTTCTTGGGCGGCCTGTCGTACGTGGACTTTCCTCTGCAACAACAAGAGCAAGCCTATTTTCCTCTAATTCATTCAATATGCGTCGAGCGCTTCGCGGTGTTATTTGCATATATTGGGCAAGTTCACTGGCACTTATTTCTTCTTTTAAACGCTTTTTCATAATAGATTTCAATTTATGCAGTGTAGTTACGCTGAGGGATGTTTTTTCTTTAATTGCGTGTATTTCGTCGGATATATAGGAATACGTAAGTTGTTCTTCTTTACCTAGTGGTCCTGTAATTCTCTTATCATCAAAGCAAACTGCCCAGGAACCTTTTCCCCATTCTCTGCTTTGTAATAAAGCGTTCCACGCATTAATTTCAGCTTCGTATGCTGAATGACCAATTCCTATTCCGCAAGTCTTCGATTCTTCCTTCAATCCTATAGAAGAATCGATTTCGGCTTTACGTGTGAAGTTATGGGTAATATCTTGTAAAAATCCTCTTGTTGAAAAAATTGCATAACGTCCTGGACCAATTGTAAGGATGGATCCTTGCACTTTTTTCGTATATGTACGGAGTTTCTTTGTAAATTCAAGTTCAATCTCATAAAGCTTATCTGTGGTAAATGCTGTATTTGGCAACCCTACTAAAGCAGCATCATATTCAATAATTTGTACAGCAATTTGTGCTTTTTTAAATTGGAGCATTTCAATCATTCTCCGAATTTCATTTATGACAGAATCCACGGAATTCTCTTTTGGGAACATTCGATAGGCAGCTATGCCAAGCTGTTCTAATTGTGCTTGGATTGGATGACCTGTAATCGCAGCTTTCGTAAAACCTTTTTCGTAGCAGAGATAATGAAAGTCGATTAATTGCTGTAATTCTATCGTTTCTGATTCAACATATTGTATTGATTCATTAATACCTGTTTCTTGTAACACTTGTTTAAGTTCATCATGGGAGATAGCATCGTAGCTTATTTCATTCACTTTTACGTGATGTTCATGTGAAAGTTGTAGGAGCAAGCTATATATAGCAGACCCGTGGAAGGGAATGTAAAAAATAGGATCGGATATTTTACCCCATCTTTGAACAATATCATATGTAATTGGACCAGTACAAAGCCACATGGTGATATCATTTTTTTTGGGTAGAACATGTTGATTTAAATCTTCCTCAGTTAAGCATTCTATTGGAATACTGGTTATGTCATTGTATTTCTTTAAATAGTGTTGAACCACATCAATTGAATCACTTGGTCCAAGTAAACCCAGTAATATACTCAATGTCTCTCGCTCCTTCCTTCACATAGTATAACAGAATTTGGGTATTAGAGCGTCGAGAAACTATTATTCTATACAGAATATTGCGCCACGTATTAATATTGTGATATATTTAAGGACGAGTCCTAAAGTAGTCCTAAAGTGAAATTAAAGAAGGGAAAAATATTTTATTGGGTACGGGAATTTTCTATAAAAGATGAATGATGGGGGAAAAATCATGGGAATTTTACAAATGAGCAATGGGAAACGACATTTTATCTTTTCATTACTATTCTTAGGATGGATTGTTGATTCTTTGACGTTATTTGGTATGAATATTGCAATCATACCAATTAGTAAAGAATTGGGGTTATCACAAACTCAGAGTGGTATGGTCATTAGTAGCTTTTGGTTAAGTAGTGCATGCATGACCCTTCTTGCTGGGTGGCTTTCAGACAAGTTTGGCTCAAGAAAAATTATCGTAATAGCAATATTCATAATATCTCTATTTTCATTAATGACAGGTATGGTTGGATCATTTGTTGCGATTTTAGCAGTTCGATTTATTCTAGGACTAGGTGATGGCGGCTTGCCTACTGGTAGTGGTGTAGCTATTACAGAGATTTATAAAAAAGGAGTTCGTGCAAGAGCGAAGTCCATTTTACTAGCTGCTCAGTCAATAGGAGGAGTCCTCGCATTATACGCTACTGCTGTAATCGCAGATACTTACGGCTGGAGAGTTATGTTTTATATTATTGGTGGCATTGGGCTTGTTGTCACTTTACTTTTAAGTATTTACTACCATCCTCCTAAAGTGGAAAGTGCGACACAAAAAGAGGGCAATGTTGCCAAAACACCGTTGAAAGATTTATATAAAAATAAAAAGCTATGGGTTGTTGTCATCATGTATTTTGGTTCAAGTATTGCATATTGGGGATTTTCATCATGGATGCCTTCTTATTTAGAGCACGCACGTAATTTGAATTTAAAGGAAATAGGTTCTCTTGCAATGATTCCTCAAGCACTTGCAGTAGTGTCTGCTATTATAACAGGCTATTTAATTGATAAATGGCTAGCAGGAAAAGAGAAATACCTCATCTTAATTGGTACAATTATTGCAAGTATTTGCTTACTTTTAATTTTTAATGCACCATCTATTCAAATGGTTATTGTCTATCAAAGTATTTATTCAATAGGTGGAACAGCAATAAGTATGACTATTTTAACTATACCGTTAAAATACGTTTCAGAAAATATCGTAGGAATGTTTATGGGAACAATGTATTTTGTTGGTGGTTTAGCAGGATTTGTTGCTCCAACAGTAATGGGTGCATTAATTGATATGTTTGGTGGATCGTATCATGCTGCGTTCTTTTTCTTAGCTGCCGCATTAATAGTAACGAGTATTTGTTCTTTAATGTTTAAAACTCCAAAAGTTAATGATGGTGTCTTTGAAAGCGCTTCATCAAAATAGTAATGATATAGAAAAGTACACTACAAATCTTAGAAGAGGTGAAGGATATGGATTTTCGTCATCGATTATCAGAAATAATAGAAGAAAAGCGACAGAAACTTATTCAAGTTAGTGATAAAATTTGGAGCTATGCAGAACTTGGTTTTAAAGAGGATAAATCAGCTCAGTTATTATGTGAAACATTGGAAGAAGAAGGGTTTTCTGTTGAAAAAGGTGTAGGAAATATCAACACTGCTTTCATCGGTAGTTATGGAAGTGGAAAACCCATTATTGCGTTTTTAGGGGAGTTTGATGCCCTTTCCGGATTAAGTCAGTCAGGTGGCGAAACGCAACATATTCCGGTGGAAATGAACGGAAATGGACATGGTTGTGGACATAACTTACTTGGAACGGGTTCATTAGCAGCGGCTTTAGCACTTCGTTATTACATGGAAGAAAATAATATCGATGGAACAGTTCGTTATTATGGTTGCCCAGGAGAAGAAATCGGCGGCGGTAAGACTTTCATGGTACGAGAGGGATTGTTTGCTGATGTAGATGTGGCATTTACATGGCATCCTGGAACACGGAATAGCGTAACGTCCATGTCTACTCTTGCATGTTACGAAGTGTACTTTAAATTCAAAGGAAAAAGTGCACACGCAGCAGCTAGTCCACATTTAGGAAGAAGTGCCCTTGATGCAGTCGAACTCATGAACGTTGGGGTGAACTATTTACGTGAACATATTATTCCAGAAGCAAGAGTACACTATGCGGTAACGAATACAGGTGGCTTTTCGCCCAATGTAGTTCAAGCTGAAGCGGAAGTGTTATATTTTGTAAGAGCACCTCGTGTATCTCAAACAGAAGAAGTTTATCAACGTATTTGTGACATTGCAAGAGGTGCAGCATTAATGACAGGAACTGAAGTAGAAATTGACTTTGGATCAGCCCTTTCGGATGTAATACCAAATATAACGTTAGAACAAATGATGCATGATAACTTCCTTGCTGTTGGTGTACCGCAACATAATGCAGAGGAATTAAAATTTGCAAAAGAAATTCGTGAAACACTTTCGGAAGCTGATAAGAACTTGGAAGTGAAAACAAATAAAGATTTAGAGGGTAAAGCACTATCAGACATGATCGATCCATTTACTCCCGCAAGTGGTATTATGCCGGGTTCGACAGACGTTGGGGATGTAAGTTGGGTAGTGCCAACAGCGCAGTGTATGACGGCATGTGAATCACTTGGAACGTCTTTACATACTTGGCAGGTCGTTGCGACCGGAACAACTTCTATTGCACATAAAGGAATGCTACATGCCGGGAAAGTAATGGCAGCTACAGCAATCGATGTACTTAATAACCCAGATCTTATTGAGAAAGCAAAAGCAGAGCTAGTTGAACGTCGTAACGGTGAACAGTATGTTTCTCCACTTCCGAAAGAAATGAAGGAATATACAGTTCGTTAAAATATGGTGCCAGGTTCTAAAACAATTCAGAATTGTTTTAGAACCTGGCGCTTTTCATCCTAAACACCGCAATATTGGTTAATTACGTGATATAATAGATAATCAGCGTAGAACTAAATACACCGAGGAGGTTTATTAATGGATAATAACGATATATTAATAAGACTAAGATATGCACTAGATATAAAAAATAAAGAGATGCTAGAAATATTTAAACTTGGCGGTAAGGAAGTAACAAAAGACGAATTAATAAAGATACTCACCAAATCAAAAGATGAGTACGATGATGAGGTTGAGGTAGAGGTAGAGGAAACGGAAGATCAGATCAAATGCAATAATAAGATGTTAGAGTTATTTTTAAATGGATTCATTACTTTTAAAAGAGGTAAACAAGATCCAAAACCAGAACAAGTTGAAAGTCCTGTTTCGCCTGAAAAGAGTGCTAATAATATGCTTCTAAAGAAATTAAAAGTAGCATTACAATTAACAACGGAAGATATGCTGGATATCCTTGATGAGGGCGGCATCGCAGTATCAAAAGGCGAACTAGGTGCCATTTTACGAAAAGAAGGACATCGAAATTATAAAGTATGCGGCGATAATTTCGCACGTAAATTCTTAAGAGGTTTAGCCGTGAAACATCGAGCATAATTGAATAGCAAAGTAACAGCATTGTTGAACTTAAAAGTCTCTTTCATTGGAAAGGGCTTTTTTTGTTTCAATTATCCATGCAGCGATAAAATCAAGATAATTGAGAATCCTTTTTTATAATTGTATGATGAACTACGTCTATATAAATACAATTCATTTTTAAAATAGGAGGCAATATTGATGGAAATTGGAATAACAACATTTGTAGAAACAACACCAGATGTACATACTGGAAAAGTGATTAGCCACGCTGAACGTATACGAGAAGTTGTGGAGGAAATCGTGCTAGCGGATAAGGTAGGATTGGATGTTTTTGGTGTAGGTGAGCATCATCGTGAAGATTTTGCGTGTTCTGCACCTGCTGTTTTGCTAGCTGCAGCTGCATCACAGACGAAACAAATTAAACTGACTAGTGCCGTTTCCGTATTATCATCTGACGATCCAGTACGTTTATACCAAGAATTTTCAACGGTTGATGCAATTTCAAATGGACGAGCTGAAATCATGGCAGGTAGAGGTTCGTTTATTGAATCATTTCCTCTATTTGGTTATGACCTACAGGATTATGATGAGTTATACGACGAAAAACTAGATTTATTATTGAAAATTAGAGAATCAGAAAAAGTCACATGGAGTGGTAAACATCGACCATCTATTAATAATTTAGGAATTTATCCTCGACCTGTTCAAACACAAATACCTGTCTGGATTGCTAGCGGTGGAACACCACAATCTGCTGTGCGCGCAGGTGTTCTTGGGTTGCCACTTGTTCTAGCGATTATTGGCGGAAGTCCCCTGCAATTTGCACCAATAGTTGAATTATATAAACGAGCGGCAAAACAGGCTGGTCATGACGTTTCGAAGTTAAAGGTAGCTTCTCATTCACATGGTTTTGTAGGTGAGACAACTGATAGTGCAAAAGATAAATTTTTTCAACCAACTGCGCAAGTGATGAATGTCCTTGGAAAAGAACGCGGTTGGGGACCGTATACGCGCAAAACCTTCGATGAAGCAAGTAGTTTAGAAGGTGCATTATATGTTGGGGACGTAGCGACAGTAGCAGAAAAAATCATTTTCCTTCGTAAAAATGTTGGGATTACACGTTTCATGCTCCACGTACCAGTCGGTTCCATGCCACACGAAGATGTATTAAGAGCTATTGAACTATTAGGAACAGAAGTGGCGCCAATCGTAAGAGCTGAAATTGAACGATGGGAAACGGAAACGGAAAATACATTATAGTTTATATGTTAGCTTCTTATAAATCTTATCCCATCAGTAGTTCTGAATGTAACTAAATATTATGCAAATCGTCTATTTAAGTAACGTATTTTTTGGAGGGAAGAAAATGAAAAAAACATTTGGTGTGATTCTATTATTAAGTGTTTCCTTGTTTGGTTGTGGAAGTGATGGGAGTACTAATCAAGTGCAACCAGAGAAACAATCTCCCGTAGAAAATGAAGTTACCTCTGTCGAAGCGGAACAAAGCGATTCTATCTTATATCAAAACACGGAATACGGTTTTACATTTAAGTTGCCAAAGACTTGGGGGAATTATTCTACTGTTTCGGACAAATGGGAAGGATTAGCTAATACTTCATCAGACGGTGAAAAAGTTGTAGAAACAGGTCCAATAATCTCAATCCGACATCCTAAGTGGACTTCTGAAAATCCACGTCAAGATATTCCGATTATGATTTTTACAATTGAGCAATGGAATCTACTGCAGCAGGAGAAATTCCATATAGGAGCAGCACCTATCGGACCAACAGAACTAAACCGTAATGAAAAATACGTTTTTGCATTACCAGCTCGCTACAACTTCGCATTTCCAACTGGCTATGAAGAAGTTGAAAAGATTATAGAAGGTAAACCATTAGAGGTAGATGGTGTGTAAAAGCAGGAAAGCGGAATTGATACAAAAGTTACAAACTACTCGCAACTTTATAGCTTTGCTATTAAAAATGCAACTAGCGGCTGAATCTACACTTTCGGCCGTTTTTAATTTCAATAAATACTGACCACTTCACCTACTTTTAGCTATACCTACTTTTTTCGAGATGAGTTTAGGGATACTAAGGAAGGTAATACGTGCATTATGGCGAATTAAATACTATCTATTCAAATGGAATAATAAGGGGGGATGCACAGTGAAAAAGAAAAATAAAAACTGTCAAAGTTGCGGAATGCCATTAAAAAGTGATGAAAATGGTGGAGGAACTGAAGCAAATGGACAAAGAAGTAATATTTATTGCAGTCACTGTTATGAAAATGGATCGTTTAAGTTGCCAAACATTACAGTAGATGGGATGAAAGAAAGAGTAATGGATAAAATGGTAGAGATGAAATTTCCGAAGTTTCTTGCGAATATTTTCACAAGAAATATTTATAAATTAGAGAGATGGAAAGACTAAAGATATAGAAGAAGATGCAGGGAAAAATATGTCGTTGGCAAAAAAACTTAAAATGGATTCCTGATAGACGTTCGATATGCACCTAAAGTGATACAGGAAAAAGTATACAAAAAAGGATTGATTCCATACCTTCCGGAATAGATGTACAGTTACAGTCAAATTACATTTCAAACCAGCTACAACGACATCCATGTCATTGTAGCTGGTTTTTTTTCTTCTTTATGTCCACTTTATTCAAAAAAGAGTGATTGGTCCAAGAGCAGAAATAACCGTCAAGAAAATAAGATAGCTTTGAAAATAATCTTCCATTTATTATAAGTTTTCAAATTAGCGACAGAGGATAAAAAAGTCTACTTGTAAGCTGCAAAAATCGAGAATTTAATAAGAAAGGACTGTACAGTAGAACTACTCTTGAATGCTTAACCTATACTAAATATTGTTTTAGTCAGAGCTTTAACATTTGTAATATCCTTCACTTTTCAGGGCATAATAAAAATTATGGCGCAAATGATCTGTCATATTGACGTAATGAACATAGAATCCGCAAGAGCCAGCTACATAATTTGGATGTTAAGATACTTAGTTCGACATAGCTTCTATAAAAATGTTGAAAAAATATTATAACATCGCGGGGGTATCAGTTTGGATTCGATTTTTTTAACATACTTTAGATATTTTAACTTTTTCATGTTTCTATTATTTACATGTATGTATTCTTATCAGATATTTTATATGTTTGTTGCATTTAAGGCTAAACAGAATAAGAGTTCTGAGATACAGAATGTTCTCTATCATAAATACGCTGTGATAATTCCAGCACGAAATGAAGAACTCGTCATTGGACAACTGATAAAAAGCATAAAAAATCAAAAGTATCCCGAGGAATTGATAGATATTTTCGTTGTTGCAGATAACTGTACCGACGATACAGCCCAGGTTGCTAAGAAAGCAGGAGCTATTGTCAGAGAGCGTTTCAATAAGATTCAGATTGGTAAGGGATATGCCCTCGACTATATACTAAAAATCATCGAAAATGAGTATTCATCCAATAAGCATGATGGATATATTGTGTTTGATGCAGATAACCTCCTTGATGAGAACTATATAACGGAGTTGAACAAAACATTCAATCAAGGATACAGAGTAATCACCAGTTACAGAAACTCTAAGAATTATGACCAGAACTGGATATCTGCAGGATATGCACTTTGGTTTTTACATGAAGCTGAATATCTTAACCTTCCAAGAATGGTTCTAAACACTAGTTGTGCGATTTCTGGAACAGGATTTCTGATACAAGCAGAATTGATAGAAGAGAATGGAGGCTGGATACACCACCTACTTACGGAGGACATCGAATTTTCTGTTTCACAGATTATTAAAGGAGAAAAAATTGGATACTGCAGAAACGCAATATTCTATGACGAGCAACCAGTCACATTCGCTCAGTCATGGCATCAGCGTTTACGTTGGGCAAAGGGTTTTTACCAAGTCTTTTATAAGTATGGAAAGGACTTGATTGGTAATACTTTTCGTGGAAAGCGTAACAAGTTTTCTTGCTTCGATATGACTATGATGGTTATGCCTGCTGTTCTTATTTCCAGTGTTTGTATCGTAGTAAATGGGTTATTCTACTTAGCAATTTTTTTAGGAATATTCGATGGTCAAGAGATAACACATGCAGCCTCTGTCGGAATATTGTATTCTATTAGTTGGTATTACGGAGTACTGTATATACTTGGTTTAATAACAACGTTAACGGAATGGGGAAAAATTCATTGTTCTGGTTGGAAAAAAATAGCTTATACAATTACATTTCCATTATTTATGTTAACCTATATACCAATTTCTGTCGTAGCCTTGTTTAAGCATGTTGAATGGAAACCAATTGCTCACACCGTGGTGAAATCTCTTGATGATGTACGATAAGTGGAAGATTTAATCTTTCAAAAAAACACCGAACCCCGAATAATGGTCACATATGACCTTTTCGGGGTTTTTTACTGCTTCAAAAATTGGTTAACTAATGTGTCACACTTAGTTTGGATGTATTTAGGAACTGAAAGTAAAAAGTAAAAAAAATTACTAAAAGTAAAATTATTAGAGTCTACTGTATTTAATTATCTAGTAATATAATTTAATTAGTAAAATGATTTATTGTAAAATTTTGATTTAAAAGGGGAGAGGCACAATGGAAAAGAAAAATCTCGAATTAGCTATTCAATTACGTCATGAATTGCATCAACATCCCGAACTCTCGAACCATGAGGCTTGGACAAAACAACATTTAATTAATTTTTTGAAAACGTATACAAAATTAGAAATCGTAGATAACGGTAAATGGTTCTATGCGATTTATCGTGCTGGTGAAGGTAAAAAGAATATTGCTTATCGTGCTGATTTCGACGCACTTCCAATGCCAGAAGTTATTGACATTCCACATGCTTCTCAGTTCCCAGGTGTTTCTCACAAATGTGGACATGATGGACACTCAGCGAGTCTTGCAGGTTTTGCACTTGAAATAGATCAGAAAGGTGCAGACAAAAACATCTTTTTCCTTTTCCAACACGCAGAGGAAACGGCAGATGGTGCAGTAGAGTGTGTATCTTTTATCAAGGGGAATAACATCGAAGAAATTTTTGCTTACCATAACATGAGCGGGATACCTTTTAAATCTGTCAATGTAATCGATGGAACAACACAATGTGCGTCCAAAGGAATGACTATTCATATGGAAGGTGCTCCTGCCCATGCTAGTCAACCAGAGGATGGAGCGAATCCTTCTTTCGCTATTGCAAAGGTTATTGATGCTATTCCTGATTTCATTTCTCCAGAGAACAATGAGGGGATAGTTCTGTGCACTGTCGTTCAAGTAGATATTGGCGAAAGAGCATTTGGCATGTCAGCGAGCAAAGGGGACTTGTTATTAACTATCCGTGCATTGCATGAAGTGGAATTGGACAAACTTCAAAAAAATCTGGAAGAACTTGCTCTTGCTCAGGCAGAAATATATGACTTGAAAGTAAGTTTCTCTTACAACGATACATTCCCAGAGACTGTAAACCACAAGGAAAGCTCGGATAAAATACGTAAAGTTTGCCAAGATAAAGAATTCCAGTTAATTGAAATGAAAGAAGCAATTCGTGCCTCTGAAGACTATGGTCACTACTTGAAACAAACAAAGGGTGTTATGTGCTACATCGGAAACGGAGAAAATCATCCTCATCTTCATACATATGAATATGACTTTCATGATGAAATAATAGAAACTGCAGTTGAACTTTTTAAAGGGCTTGCTGAATTGTAAACTATATTTGAAAAAAATTGAAAAGAGCTGTCTCATTTATCTGAGGCAGCTCTTTAAAATACTTACTATAAACGTATAGAAGCATTTTACTAAAATATAGTATGTGCATATTTTAGTAAGTAATAAACAACGTAAATCCAACTTAAACAACCGTGAACAATTGCCCACCCTATGGATTTGTATGCGGTGTATGAAATAACCATAGAAAGGCAAGTTCCAAAACTTATTCCCTTTTTAATGACATTAACTGTTTTTTGATTGCTCTTATTTTTCATATCCAAATCCTCCTTCTCGAATCAAAGCCCGCTGGTATAAAGAATATATTCTTAAACCCGAGAATCAATGCCAAATGAACTGATGTAGCAGTGTACTTAATATTCAAGCATGACATTAGAAAAAGGGATTTTGCGTATGGAAGACGAATAGAAGATAGGTGAAAAGAAATATGGAAGTACAAGAAGGGATGGTGAAAACTTGGGACCCTCGTTTCAGATGTTTTCGATGCCACATTTCATCGCAATAATTGCACTTTGCTTATTAATCATTCTAGTATTCATAACAAAAAAGAGATGGTCGATTTCACCGGAAAAAATCCTGTTCATTGAACGTCTATTTGCATTATCTTTATTGACAATGGAAATCCTTTATCATGTTTGGCTCTATCAAACTGGAAGGTGGAATTGGAGTAACTCATTACCACTTGAATTATGTAGTATTAGTTTAATTTTGACGATTGTCCTTTTATGGACAGGGAATAGACATGTATATGAATTTGTCTTTTTTGCTGGCATTGGAGGAGCTCTTCAAGCGGTAGCAACGCCAGTTTTAGATCTTAGTTTTCCTCATTTTAGGTATTTTCACTTTTTTTATACCCATTTCGGAATAATATTAACTGCACTTTATTTCACATGGGTGAAGGGTTACCGTCCTACATTAAAAGGAATTATTAAAACGATGGTTGCATTAAATATATTGCTACTATGCATATTCGTGTTAAACATTCTTCTTCATGGGAATTATATGTTTTTGAGAAAAAAACCAACAAGTGGCAGTATACTTGATTTTTTAGGTCCATATCCATGGTATATCCTATCATTAGAAATTGTTGCGTTTATAATTTTCGTTTGTTTGTGGCTAATATTTCGAAAAAGGAGTACTAGAGCTGAATATAATAGATCGAAAAAAGTAGCCACATGAAAGGATTTCACATGGCTACTATTACAATAATATTTAGGAAACTCCTTGAGTAAAAAATTCTATTAGAACTAGGGGACAACCCTCTTTTTAAGCACTTATTTCTTCCACTACTTTTCTTTATACCACCTACAAGTGAAAGATGCTTGTAGGTTCATATAATTATAAAGCTTGCGGGCATGTCTTCCTTCTTGAGTATAAGGATTTATTTTGGGATGCAGCTGGCGGAGGAATTCACGATCACATTCACATGGATTTCTACCTCTACTATAACATTCGTCATGTGCTTTACAAACTGCATCTACCTCATTTATAGGAGCTCCGGGTCCACTGCAACCAGGTCCACACCATTTATATCCTGGAAATACACAGAAACGTATCCTCCTATTTCTTCTTCGGGACAAATCAACCACCTCCCTTGAATATCAAACTTTCTAATATAAGCTATTCAATAGTCAGTTAAACTGCATAGTCTAGTACCTAGAAGTTTCAAAAATATTTGTAAGAATTTAAGGGATAGAGAACAGAACTTTAGAATTATGCTCATACAAACTCTTTGATAGTGTAACTGATGTACTTTGAGAGCACTTTACACTTTTCTTAGTATATAGATTAGTATAAAATAGATTGATTAGTCTAAAAATTTAGTGTTTTATAGAGGAGGCGTACTAAATGGCAATTGAACTAGTGAGAGATTATTTCGAGAAGTTTGAAATGGCACATAGAATTCAAGAATTTGAAGCATCAAGTGCAACAGTAGAGCTTGCAGCACAAGCATTGAGTGTAGAACCAGCTCGCATTGCGAAAACATTGTCTTTTAACAAAAATGACAGCTGTATTTTAGTAGTTGCCGCAGGGGATACAAAAGTTGATAACGCAAAATTTAAGGCAGCCTTTGGAGTGAAAGCTAAGATGCTTTCTCCTGAAGAAGTACTTGAACAAGTAGGTCATGCTGTTGGTGGGGTTTGTCCATTTGGGATTCCAGAAAATGTATTAGTATATGTAGATGAATCTGTAAAACGCTTTAAAACTGTTTTTCCTGCTTGTGGTAGCAGTAATAGTGCTATAGAACTTACTAACGAAGAATTATTTACATATGCTAACGGTGAGGAATGGGTAGATGTCTGCAAAGGATGGGAATAAGAGAGGGTGGTAGAATGTATGTGCATAAAATATTTAATTCTCTATTATTAATTGCTTTAATCAGTGTGACGATGTTAATAAGTGCTTGTAGTAGCAAATCCAATACAGAAGAAGTTCAAACAGAAGAAATACTAGCATATTTAACTAACTATGATGAAAAAACAAAGTCATTAACGTTTGATGAGATAGAATGGATTGATCAATCTGATACCGGGAGAATAAAGGAATTAGGATTAGATCCAGAGTCAGATTTTCCTAGTGGATTTCGGGTTTATAATGAGTCAGAACAAACAAAAAGCTTAAAAGTGTCGGATGATGTTGAAATAGATGTGGTGAATGGAGCTAATCTTCAAGAACCATTGATAATAGATATCCAAGAGCTTGCTAAACATATTCAAGTATACAAACCTCTATTTTATTTAACAATAAACAATAATGTAATTATAAAAATGTCAGAAAAATACACACCATAATTAAAACACATCTTTACAAGGACAAAGGGGATTTATATGGATATCACTTTTAAAACACCAGCAGGAAGATTTAATTATCGCGTAGGTGGATTGCTAATTCATGAAGGGAAATTGCTCATTATGCATGATGAAAATCAACCCTACTATTATGTTCCAGGCGGTCGTGTTATGTTGCATGAAAAAAGTGAAGATGCGATGAAACGAGAAATAGTGGAAGAGCTCTCAATAGAAGTGAATGTTAAGCGGATGTTATGGGTGGATGAAAACTTTTTTGTGGAAGATACATTGAAAGAGCAATTTCATGAAATATGCTTTTTTTATTTATTGGAGCTAAAAGATAATGAAATCCTGAAAAATGGCGATGAATTTGTTGTAAATGAAAATGGGAAAAAACATACCTATTATTGGAAAAGTTTCGATGAGTTGCAAGATATTAATGTGTATCCACTTTTTTTGAAAGAGAAGATAGCAAATTTACCTTTTTATATAGAACATATTTCATAGATAGTTAGCGATTAATGCGAGAATCGATCAATCTTCCACATAGACGATGAAATGACGAACATTTAAATGAGACAGTATTAATCACCTTCAATTTGTTCATGCTAGAAAAAGAGGAGGTGTGATACTATGACTCAAGTCGTTCTTTGTGAAGTCAATAACTGTACGTATTGGGGATCTGGAAATAAATGCAGTGCAGATGCAATTTATGTAGTAAGTAGCAAGGGTAAACAAGCATCTAATAGTGAAGAAACAGATTGTAAAACATTTGAACCAGAATTTTAAGTTGCTATAACACCTCATTGGAAGCTCATGGACATTATGTTCATGAGCTTTTTTAAAAGATAAGAAAGTATATGGAGTATCGTCCTGCGAAGTGTTCACAGTACCTGAAAGAATTAAATAATATCGCGGATTTCCGTTTCAGGTGGACGCGTTCCGCGGGGGCGCCGCATTCGTGTCGCTTGCGATGTCTCATCTGTCTCCGAGGAACAAAGGCTAAGAGCGCCACATCGTGTGGCAACGCCTCCATGACCAACATCCTGTTGGGCTCCGGCTGGAGTCGCTACCTTTCACTACAATCAACAGTGCAATTAAGAAAGACAATATACTTGGAAGAAATAACGATCCAGTATTCTCCGTTTTTTATTAATAGGGCAAGTGGAAGCTGAAAAAATAGTTAGAATCCATGAATAAAGAAGTGCTGAGCGGACGAAATTGACTCTTCGTCTGCTTTTAAAAGAGTAGGATAGCATCTTATCTCTCATTATCCAAACCAAATGCACTATGTCCTTTCATATTCCAAGAGGGCGACGGACAAACACCCGCCACAAGATTACCTAAAAAAGTGGATGGAGAAGTGACGCAGTCACTTCTCTATCCACAAAAATTCCCTCTTTAATAGTGTAGCGATGATTCGTACAAAGCACTCTGGGAATAGAGAAGACAATAGCACTTAAAGGACGCTAGCGTTTTTCTCTGAGGAATGCATTACTAATAAGTAGTGATTTTGAAGAATTGCTGTAGAGCATAAATCCAGCGTTGCCACCATGTGAAGCTATCTTGAAATTTTTCCAAATCCAAAGTGTACAAAGCGTCTTCATTTTTCCAAAGACGTTCAAAATATTTTTCCATTTCCCGAACAAGTTTGCTATCGTTTGGTGCAATTACACGTAAGTTATTTTCTAGATTATAATTATCTAACGTCCGATCCGTATAATTAGCCGAGCCATTTGAAATAATTGTGTGTTTCTCCGTTTGAATCCATATAGCTTTCGTATGATACTGGCCGATAACAGTGTTGTACCATTTAACATGAATTTTTCCTTTCGTATCCTCCACCATCTTCTGAACAACAGGCCGATTCGGTATTCCTGATTTTTCTTGACCGAATGAGTTTTTATTTGGATCAAGTATGAGATTTACTTCTACACCACGATTTGCTGCATCAATGAATGCAGTAACTACTTCAGGCTCCGCTACAAAGAACATGCCAAGCCAAATCTTATCCCCTTTTTTTGTCTTTGCCAAATCTTCGAGCAATGCATCTGAGATCTTTTTCTCCGTTAGGTATTGTACTGCGTATTGTCCATTTTCTTGATTTGCCTCCACACGTGGAAGCTTGGGACCTCCAGAAAATAAAGAAACAGCTTCTTCCGATTTTAGAATATCATTCAATATCGAGCCTGTTACTTTCAAAGCAATATTTCCATGGTATCCACTTGCATCATGCGGATTGGAAGATGTGATTAGCGCTTCCTTTTCCGTTACTACTGCTTTTCGATGGTTTGCTTTCACGTTGAGTAGCGATAAATAGGAAGCAATGGTCATCTTCGGTGCATCACTTGCCATTGCATTATCAATCCATCCTTTTCCTCCCAAATCAATCCACTGAAAAAACATTCGGTATATACCTGAATAAATAGGCGTCGAATCACGCAATGGATCTAAATCGGTATACACTATGTCTACTCCAGCTTCACGCATTTTCTTAAACCACTTATTTTCATATGACCCGTATCCACGGTTGATTGGATCAGTTATAAAAACTACAGGCATATCAGGGTTCTCTTTCTTTTTCTTTGCTAAAGCTATTGAAAGTGTATCTGCAATATTTGGGAATTTTTTATCTCCGTCATAGTAACCATCAAATAAGAAAAAGTCGACAACAACAAATTCTTCAGCTTGGTTGATCATGTTATATACTTCATCAAAAATATGATTTTCATGAACCATATCTGTTCCTTTTCTGTCCTGTGCATACGTCAAGTCAGTGATAAACTCTACCTTATCTGTATTATGTATCTTGCCCGCAAATGAAACACCATCCGGAAGAGGCTTATACGTGTTCCATAAAATCACGGCAATATAAATAAGTGCAAACACACCAATAACACCCATAATAATCCGCTTTCGCTTACCTCGTGGTTTATGAGTCTTCTTAGCCATATGTAGTTCCCCCTAGAAAAACTTGTTTATTATTGTTATTCCCTGACTTTATGAAATGCAAACAGAGCTATATATTATAAGAGTTTGGGGAGGATGATGGAGGTGAAACTAATAGAAATTACGAAGGGAAATTGGTTGAAGATAGTATTTTTAACGACAAATGAAAATGGGGGAGCAACAATTACAGAGAAGTTTGGTGCTTCCAATGCATTGTCAATCGTACAGTCTGTTTTTGAAACGTGGTGGATTACTAAAGGAATTCAATTGGGAGCTAATTTAGTAGGTTTTACGATGTATGGATATTGTGAAGATCTATCTAAATAGCAGTTATGCCGATTTATGATTGATAAAGCATATCAGGGTAAGAGATATTGAAAAGCAGCTATTCCACTTATCTTGGATGAAATGAAAAAGATCGAAAAATGTAGTGCAATTTATTTATCTACAGAGCCTGAAAACGAAAAAACGAGAAAACCTTATGAGAGTTTTAGTTTTCAAAAGACCGGTGAGATTGTAGATGGTTAAGTGGAATATTGGTTGAAGCTTAAAAAAGAATGGGAAAGCTAGGATATGTAATGGATTGAAAATTATCGTATAGGAACAAAAATACATGTGTAATATAACATTAAGCAAAACTGTCTCAATGGCTAATATGCGATTGGGACAGTTTCTATTTCATTGACAACTTTTTTTATTCATGATAAAATTACTTTGAATTAAAGATACTTGAATTAAAGGTAAATAGGAGGAATAATATATGAATCACTTAAAAGGTATGCACCATGTAACAGCGATTACAAGCAGTGCAGAAGAGAACTATAAATTTTTCACGTATGTGTTAGGCATGCGTTTAGTAAAGAAAACAGTGAACCAAGATGATATCCAGACCTATCACTTATTTTTTGCTGATGATGTAGGTGGAGCAGGTACAGATATGACGTTCTTCGACTTCCCAGGAATTCAAAAAGGTACACATGGAACAAATGAAATTTATAAAACAGCTTTCCGTGTTCCTAATGATGCAGCTTTAGATTATTGGGTAAATCGTTTTAATCGCTTGGAAGTCAAACATGCTGGTATTCAAGAACAATTTGGAACAAAGGTTCTTTCTTTCGTCGATTTTGACGACCAACAGTATCAATTGATTTCAGATGAAAAAAACGAAGGCGTTGCAACTGGAACACCATGGCAAAAAGGACCGATTCCTTTAGAGCATGCCATTACTGGACTAGGCCCTATTCATATTCGAATTGCTGAATTTGATTATTTAAAAGAAGTGCTAGAAAAGGTATTACTATTTGAAGAAATAGCGCATGATGGATCTTTCCATTTGTTTGAGGTTGGTGAAGGTGGAAATGGAGCGCAAGTAATCGTTGAAAAAAATGTAATTCTTCCTCCAGGCAGACAAGGATTTGGAACTGTTCACCATGCAGCATTCCGTGTGGAAGATCGAGCGGTTTTAGACGAGTGGATTGAGCGTATGGCGAGTTTTGGATTCCAAACATCCGGTTTTGTGGATCGCTTTTTCTTCCAATCACTGTATGCAAGAGTAGCAGCAGGGATTCTATTCGAATTTGCAACGGATGGTCCTGGGTTTATGGGAGACGAACCATATGAAACACTAGGTGAAAAACTATCATTGCCTCCATTCTTAGAACCAAAACGCGAGCAAATTGAAGGATCTGTTCGACAGTTTGATACAGTTAGAAGCACAATCGAATTTGAGAAAGAATAATTAATAAACAAGTCCATTTCCGTAAAAGGTGGTGGGCTTTTTCTATTTTATTTTGTAAGTAAATGGATGAACGAGACCAAACAGCACTTCACCGAGACCAGATTAACTAAACCTGAGTAAAGCTATAATCGGCAGTAATTGCCTTCGTTCTTATAAAAAAAGTTCCAGGGATGAACGCATAAAAGTTTACGGAAATCTATATTAATTAGAATCAAGTATTTTCTTTCTTCACAGATGCTTCAATATAACCATTTAGGGTATAAGGATTAAAAGGTGAATACACTTAGGTGAGGAGGAAAGTTTAATTGATTCGATTTGATAAGATCTCCAAAGTATATAACGATGGAACAGAGGCATTGAAAAATGTTTCCTTAACAATTCCGGACGAACAATTAGTAGTAATAATTGGTCCCAGTGGATGTGGAAAAACTACATTAATGAAAATGATTAACCGTTTAGAAACTCCAACCTCTGGAGAAGTGTACGTGGATGGTAAAGCAGTTTCTTCCCTAGATCCGGTGGAACTTCGAAAAACAATAGGGTATGTCATTCAACGAATAGGCTTATTTCCACATATGACGATTGAAAAGAATGCATCGCTTGTACCGAATTTAAAGGGATGGTCAAAAGAGAAAACAGCGAAGCGAATCCGTGAGCTAATGGTAATGGTTGGGCTTGATCCAAAGCAATATTTAGTTAAATATCCACTTGAGCTAAGTGGGGGACAGCAGCAACGTATTGGAGTGGTAAGGGCTTTAGCTGGAAATCCAGAAATTGTACTTATGGATGAACCATTTAGTGCCTTAGATCCGATAAGTCGTGAGCAATTACAAATGGAAACGAAAAGTTTACAGGAGAAGATAAAGAAAACGATTGTTTTTGTCACGCATGATATGGATGAAGCATTAAAAATAGCTGATAGAATTGTGGTAATGAAAAGCGGGGAAATAGAGCAAATAGGTACTCCTTCCGAACTAATAGAAAATCCAATCAATGAATTTGTAAAAAACTTTATAGGAATAGAACGTATCAATCGAAAACGAGCCGTTGGAAAGCGTGAAATACAGGAATTTAATTGTTTTTTTGAACAAGAAAAACAAAGTCCATGCTTAGAAGTGGATGCAAGCATGCTGCTAGAAGAAGCAATTGCTTTATTAGAAGACGGTGCGGCAACATGTTTACTTGTAAAAAAGGCTGATGAAAAGTTAGGGTATGTGACCCAATCCATCCTTTTACGTGCAATGCTTGCAAAAGAAGAGGTGGTATAAGTGCAGAAATTTTTTGAAACGATTCAAAGCAGATCCGATTTGATTCAAGATGCATTTATTCAACATATTTATTTATCGTTTATCGCACTTGCAGTAGGCATTGCCATCTCACTTCCATTAGGTATTTTTGTTGCAAGGTATCGAAAGTTTGCGGAGCCAGTAATAGGAATCACAGCCATTTTTCAAACAATTCCTAGTTTAGCGTTATTCGGTTTTTTAGTTCCTCTTATAGGAATTGGAGCAAAAACAGCATTAATTGCATTAATTATTTACGCACTTTTACCTATTTTACGCAATACATACACTGGGATTACAAGTATAGATGGATCGATAATTGAAGCAGGAAGAGGGATGGGGATGACAAAAAGCCAATTACTTTGGCAAATTGAGTTTCCTCTTGCCTTACCGTTTATTATGGCAGGCATACGAACGGCCACTGTTTTAACGGTTGGAATTGCGACGCTAGCAACATTTGTTGGAGCAGGGGGCTTAGGGGATGTTATATATCGAGGATTGCAGTCTTATAATAACTCACTCGTTTTAGCGGGAGCATTACCTGTAGCTTTATTAGCTATTTTGTTTGACTTTGCTTTGAAATTAATTGAGAAAAAGTCCACCCCAAAAGGACTAAATACTGGAGGATGATGGAGAATGAAAAAGAAGTTACTAGCGATTGGGATTGTAGCTACTGTATTATTAGGGGCTTGCTCTAGTTCGAATGAGGCACTTGTTATAAGTGGAAAGCCTTGGACAGAACAATATATACTACCGCAAGTTTTAGGGCAATATATTGAAGCGAAGACAGATTATAATGTGAAGTATAAAGAAGGTCTCGGAGAAGTGGCTATTATGACTCCGGCTCTTAAAAAAGGGGATATAGACCTGTATGTCGAGTATACAGGCACTGGATTAAAGGACGTTCTTAAAGAGAATTCAGAGGTTGGGGAAAGTTCGGAAAGTGTGTTGGACCGAGTGAAAAAAGGGTACGAAGAAAAATTTGAAGCCACTTGGTTAAGTCCACTTGGGTTTGAAAATACGTACACATTAGCTTATACAAAAGATAAAAACTACGATGCAAAAACTTATTCTGATCTAGTTGAAATCTCTCGAACAGGAAATATGGTATTCGGTGCACCGCATGCATTTTATGAACGTCAAGGAGATGGGTTTGATGATTTTATCAATTCATATCCATTTACATTTACTAAAACGGAAAGTCTCGATCCAAACGTTATGTATGAAGCATTAAAGAGCGGGGATGTGGATGTAATACCTGCGTTTACAACAGACGGCCGTATTGAACGTTTTGATCTTCAAACGACAATAGATGATTTAGGTTTTTTTCCAAAGTACGACGCTGCTCCTGTCGTTCGACTAGAAGCATTAAAAAAGTTTCCAAAGCTTAAAGATGTATTAAATGAACTTGCAGGAAAAATCTCAGAAGAAGATATGTTAAAAATGAATGCACGTGTAGATATTGATGGAGATAAACCAGAAGATGTCGCGCATGACTTTTTAGTGGAAAAAGGGCTAATTAAGAAATAACTAAAAAAGCACCCGATTCTATATTAAATAGAATCAGGTGCTTTTGGTTATATAAGTGTTTTAAAGTTTAAGCGTTTATTTAATGCAGTCATAACTGGAATACCAACTGCTAATACTGCGAATTCACCAGCTGCAACAGTTAACCATGTGTAAAAGAAAGGTAGGTCAAATGCAAGTTGTAATTCGAATGCAATGATAAAGGTCATAACCGTAAAGATTAACGTATTAAACACCATATGTGGAATATGCCCTTTAATAAACTTCGATGCAAAAATAGTGATAGATAAGGAAATCACAGAATGTGCTACCCCGAAAATGAGGTCATATGCCGCCATTGGGGAGAAAATATTTGTTACAAAGACACCTAGTACAATTCCAAAAAAGAACTTTTTATTGAAAACGACAAGGTGGTTAAACATTTCGGAAATACGAAATTGTACTGCTGTAAATCCAAAGGGTGCTACTAGTAACGATACAGCAACATATAAAGCAGCGATAATTCCGCTAGTTGCAAGAGTTTTTGTTTTCATTATTCATTTCTCCTTAGTTTTTTTACGTGGGAGGTTCTCGAACCACGTTATTTGTAATGCACAATTGCTAATTATATGATACTAATAGTCAATTTGTCAAAAAAAATTTCCTTTCTAAACGACTATGTTAAAATAGGGTTCAGTTATGAAATCTACTTTATTGCTCATAAACGACAAAGGGGAGATCGTCAGTGAAGTCAAATAAATACACACTTGATCGATTCGAAGATGGATTTGCGATATTTATGGATTATCCAAGTGAAACAGAAAAACTACTTGTCCCTTTCTCAGAGATACATACACTCCTGAAAGAAGGAGATATCGTCTCCATCACAGTTATGGAAGATTCGTATCAAATTGACCTACTAGAAAATGAAACGATGAACCAAAGAGATAAAATTCAATCCTTATTGGAGCAATTGAAGAACAGTGAAAAATAGCATTACTATCATTAAAAGTCTATAAAATTATCAAAATAAACGTGACTAACATGAATGTTTCAAATTTCATGTTAGTCACGTTTTTTGTGTTAGTCATGTTATTCATGTTAGTTTTGGTGCCTGGCACCTGTAATAATTCTGTAATAATTCGTTAGAGTGATGTGTCACGTAGGAAGTTTTTGACAATATGATGATCGGGCTCGTATGTTTTGAGTGCATAGCCTTCTTTTTGTAGCCATTCGATTATTTCTGGTAAGGCTTTCGTTGTTTGGCTTCGATCGTGTAGTAGCACAATGATGTCTCGGTCTCCTGATTTGTAAGATTTCTCAATTCCGGCTTTTACATTTTTCACGATTTGATTGGTTTCTTTGTCAGTGTATTTCCAGTCTTTTGAATCGACGTCCCAATCCCATAGTTTGTAGCCATTTTTTATTAGTTCTGTTTGCATTGCTGCGGTAAGATCAGGTTTGCTGCCATATGGTGTTCGGACTAGTTTTGCATCTTTACCAGTCATTTGTTTGATAAGTTTTATACCTTCGTTCATTTCATTAATGAAGGACTTGGACGTTTTATAAACTTTCTCTTTGTCATGGGTCATGCTATGAGTTCCAATGTAGTGCCCATCTTTTACAACGGAATTGATAATGGCTTCGTTCTTTTTCATGTAATTTCCTACAAAGAAGAAAGTTCCCTGGACGTTATACTTTTTTAATGTGGTGTTGTTGATTGTTGTAAATTTATTTGGACCGTCGTCAAACGTTAAGTAAATTGTTGCTTTCGCTTTTTCTACTGCTTTTGCTGGTGGAGGGATTGTTTGTTTATTTAAGATTTGGTTCAAATAAATTTCGAAGTCCGCATGAGACATATGTCCATAGTCATCTCTATATATTCGTTGTGTATTCTGTTTCGGAAAGTCATGTACTTTATAACCCATTTCTAATGCAATATAGTTAACGCTGATGAAAAGCTTCCCATTTACTTTAACAATAGGAAGCCAATCAAGTGGTGTCCCATTTTCAGATGTCTTTTTAGAGCTTTCATTATAACTAATTTCAATCCCATTTTTCCGGATATAGGTAATGCCTTTCTCTATCTCGAATGGGATATCTAAAAATGCAGCAATTTCTTCAAGTGGAACTTTCGTATCTTCATTAATTACTTTGATGTCACTAAAATCTAGCAATTGATCGCTGAGTCCTACGTTATATGTTACAGATGATGCTGCTTGACCAATGGTTGTACAATTAATAGAAGATAGAATAAAAGCTACGCAAATTATAAAAAATATTTTAATAACAATAACCACCCGTATTTATATTAGATTCTCACCCTAGTATTATATGTATTTTGTAATCATTGTATACTTGTATTAAAATATATAAGAAAAAAATGAAGTTTCGTTGTTTGAAGAAAATTACAAAGGAGGTGAGTATAATGGCAAGTAGATTGAAATTGCCAGATAGTGCAACGTCTCATGCAAAGCCTACTTTTGGAAAGGCGATACTTTGTGTGGGAAGCTGTTTGATTCAACAATAATCGCCATTTCATCATATTGGCTTTGCACCTTATTTCAAGTTCAGAAAAAATAAGGAGCGAGCAAAATGACATATATAAAAGCAACTTCTGTCTTACCTGAAGCGCTTGTACTAGAGATTCAGAAGTACATTCAAGGTGAAACTATTTATATTCCTAAACAAGGAGAAAGTTATAAACACTGGGGAGCGCTTTCTGGAGAAAGAAAACGTATTGACGATAGGAATGTATTGCTTAAGAAAGCTTATAAAAATGGTATTTCCATGAATCAGCTTGCTAAAGAGCATTTTCTATCAGTAGAAACTGTCAAAAAGATTATCTATTCAAAGTAAGATTTGAGCTGGTAGCCATTCAATGTGGTTATCAGTTTTTCTTATGTCGAAAACAATTCATAACCATCTTTTCCGTTTATTAAAAAACTATTTTCCGCTACAATTGATGAGAAGAGATTATGTAAAATATGTGAATAGGAGAGATGATTATGAATCCTTTCATTAGAAATGATCAATATAACTTTATTAAAAACCAAACGCAAATATTGATTAATGGGCATCTGTCAGTTAATGATCAAGGTGTAATAAATGCACTAAAATCGCTTGCGAAAGAAAAGGTTTTGGCCCTTTTTGAAGACCTAAGTGAAGAACAAGCTAACTTGCTCCAATCGATTGTAGAAGTAAAAGAAAAAGTAGAAGCAGAAGTATTTTTAGAACAAATAAAACAATTTGTCATACCGTTTAAAGAAATAAATGAACAAACGATAAAAAAAATATTCCCTAAAGCAAAGAAGTTAAAAATACCAGCCATAGAAAAAATAGACTTTAAAGAGATAACTTATTTAGGATGGATTGATAAAGGTTCTAACAAAAAAATTCTTATCTTGGAACATAACAGTAAGCATATTGGAATTTCAGGAGGTTTCTATAACTCCAACAAGAAAGGTATTTGTTCACTATGTAATCGCTTCGAGGAAATTGGTATGTTTACTTCTGCTATAAAAGGTACGACTCAGGACGCTTATATAAGTAGGGGGAATTATATTTGCCAAGATAGCCAGAAATGCAATCAAAATTTAATGTCATTAGATAAACTGGATGAATTTTTTAATCTAATAGTAGGACGTTAAGTTGTACCGAATTTCAAAACAAACGTGAATGTTTGAACATTCACGTTTGTTTTGGTGCCAGGCACTTGTAATATTTAAGGGAGGAATTTCCTTGGAAAATGAAATGCTGAAAATATTTGATGGAGATAGAAATGAGATAGGTAAGGCATCGCGAGAAGAAGTACATAGATTAGGATTATGGCATGAAACTTTTCACTGTTGGATTATTGGGAGAGAAAAGGGAAAAGATTATATTTATTTGCAAATTAGAAGTGACTCAAAAAAAGATTATCCGGGTTTGTTGGATATCACGGCTGCTGGGCATTTACTAGCTAATGAGACAGTACGAGACGGAATTAGAGAAGTGGAAGAAGAACTTGGCATAAGCGTTTCTTTTCAGGAGCTACTTTCTCTAGGGATAATAGATTACTCTGTCACATCCGGAAATCTTATTGATAAGGAACTAGCTAATGTTTTCTTCTATGATTGCTCTTTAAATTTTGATGATTTCTCCCTCCAAGTTGAAGAAGTCTCCGGTATCGTTCGAGTAGAGTTCAAGCAATTTGAAGCGCTTTGGTTAGGCGAATTAGAAGAAGTTCATGTAGAAGGATTTAATATAAATCTAGAGGGAAAAAGAGTTTCTATTAAAAAAATGGTCACAAGGAATAATTTTGTGCCTCATGAAAATTCATACTATGAAATGATTGTCCATGGAATCAAAGAAAACTTGGGTCACTAGTCTTGCTTTCCTTCATCTACTTGACCAATTATCACAAAATTCTACAAACCACTAATTAATTCGAAAAGAAATTCATTTTTCATTGATTAGTTCTAAAGGAATAGTTATTATGTAGGTAGAAGGTAGTTAAAAATGCTTACTATTAGGATATAATGTGACTTTTGTTTTTGGTTTGTTTAGAGATAGTGTACTTGTATTTGTTAAGTACGAAGGGGGAAATGATTTGAAAAACATCAAAATTGGAAGAAAACTATTATTACTTATTATTGCCAATTTAGTCTTTCTCGCAGCGGTCAGTTTTGCAGGATTTACTTATATGAACACAATGGGTAATAACAGTGAGGATATGTACCACAAACGGCTCATACCTATTAAGGATCTTATTCTAATACGTAATTACAACCGCACCATGGATTCATACACTTTGGAATTGATGATCACGGACGATACAGATAGGAAAGCCGAATTACAAAAGAAACTGGATGAAGTCTTAAGCCTTAACAAACAAACTTTTGCGGAATACGCTGAGAAAGGTCTCGATAGTTTCGAACAAGAAAAATACGATCCTTTAATGTATAACTATAACATCTATGAAAAAGAACTAGCTAATGTCATTAATTTAGCAAATATAGGTAAGAAAAAAGAAGCGTATGATTACTATGTGGCGAAAGTGATAGCAGTTAGAAATGTGATTTCGGATAAAACGACGGAACTTAGTGATTACAATATTGATATTGCTGATAAATTGAATAGTACGAATAAGGAAGCGCAGCAACAAGCGAAAATGATCATGATTTCGTTAGCAATACTTGCTATTATCATCTCTGTAGGTTTAGGCATTTATATTTCTCGATTAATTACAAAACCAATCACATCGATGCAAAAGCTTATGGTTAAAGCTGAAAATGGTGATTTTACGATTCGTGGAGTATACAAGTCAAAAGATGAAATCGGTGTACTATCTGCTTCTTTCAACTCCATGCTAACTGGATTGCAAAAATTAATAGGACAAGTTTCTCAAACGTCTCAACAAGTCGCAGCTTCTTCGGAAGAATTGACTGCTGGAGCCGAGATGACGAACAAAGCGACTGAGCATATTGCAAATATTGCCCAAGAACTCGTCATTGGTTCTGACCAACAAATGACGAGTGTTGCCGAAACAACTTCTTTCATGAATGAAATGTCTTCAGGTGTTAATCAAATCGCTACAACAGTTCAACATGTTACAGAAATAGCGGATGAAACTACTGCAAGAGCACGTGAAGGAAATGAAACAATTGAAAACGCAATTGAACAAATTAATTCGATCAATGAAACTGTAAAGGGACTCGGTAAATTGATCGTAAATCTTGGAAATCGATCGACTGAAATCGGCGCTATTATTGGAGTCATTACAGATATTTCTGCACAAACAAATTTACTTGCGTTAAATGCGGCAATTGAGGCAGCAAGAGCAGGGGAAGAAGGACGAGGATTTGCAGTTGTAGCAGATGAGGTAAGAAAACTAGCGGAGCTATCTTCCAATTCAGCTAATAAAATTGCTAATCTGATCACTGCAATACAACAAGAAACGCAATTTGCAGTGAAATCAATGGATCTGGCAACAGAAGAAGTACAGCAAGGAATTCTAACTGTAAATAATGCAGGTGTTTCATTTGGACAAATTGAAAAATCAGTGCAGGAACTAACGCATGACATGCACGAAGTATCTTCTGCTGTACAGCAAATGGCAGCAAGTACAGAGCAAGTTTTAAGTTCAGTAAATCTTGTCCATGAAGTGGCTACGGCTACAATGGCGGGAACGGAAGAAGTATCTTCAGCTACAGAAGAACAGCTTGCCTCGATGCAAGAAGTTGCAGCATCGTCCAACGCGCTGTCAGAAATGGCAGAGGAACTACAAACACTAACATCTAAATTTAAAGTGTAAGATAAAAACACCCATACTTCCACTAAATAAATGTGGAGCGTGTTGGGTGTTTTTTTCAAGGATGCATTCTATAAACGTTATTATTAGGAGAAGAAAAAAACCAACTTTCTCAATAGAAAGTTGGTTGATCTTTTTTTATTCAAGTATTTTTATAGTTACCGTTTTACGTCCCCATTTATAGGCGTCGCTTGTGGAAGAGAAAAATACGTCAATTTTGTTTCCTTTAATGGCGTTTCCTGTGTCAGCAGCGATGGCATAACCATAACCTTCTACAAAAACTTTTGTCCCAAGTTTAATAACATCTGGATCGACAGCAATTACTTTTACGTCTGGATTTCTTTTTAAGTTAATACCTGTACTTGTCACTCCTGAGCACCCATTACAATTTGCAGTGAATGCACTTGCTGAAACTACTATTTCCTTCACTACTTTATCCTCCGAGTTAGAGCGAGAAGGATTTTTAGTTTTTGTTGCTTTTCCATTAGAGGCAACCAGAAGTTTTTGTTTTGGTTGAATTGTATCTGCTTTCAAGTTGTTCCAAGATTTTAAGTTGGCAATAGACACTTTTTGCGATTTTGCAATTTTATATAATGTGTCCCCTTTTTGTACTGTGTACGTTGAAGATGCGGCTAAGCTTGTATTTGCCCCGCTAACCAATAATGCAATTATGATAATGAGTGTTCCAAGAACTTTTCTCAAATACTCTACTCCTTGCTTTTTAGTCTAGGTTCATATTAGCAGAATTTTATTACAGGAATATTACGGCAGTTTACCAAAAGCATTACAGAATTGATTATCAATATTACAGTATGAAAGTAATGTATAATGGAAAAGATGCTTATTTTTTATCGGGAAGGGATACTTTATGAAATTTTTTAAATGGTTTTTGGTACTAGGTAGTATGTTAATGTTGCCCTGGATTGTATGGCTTCTTTCGGATGAAAAGCAGCTTCATGTTGCTGTTCTAAACAAAACAGTGCCAGAAGGTGATATTAGCGGTCACCAAGGATTCTATTGGTTATTAAATTATATGAAAATAAAAGATAACACGAACAAGTCGTACAATTCCAAACTAGACTATTTTGGTTTATCTTTTGCAAATGGTACATATAAGGAAGAAAAGTTACCTTCTGATTTATCAGATTTTGACTTAATAAATATAATAGATACATATGGTGTAGACAAAGAGAATGTATCAAGTGGGATGACTGATGAAGAGTGGACATCTATACAATCTTCTAATGAAGACAATGATACAACGCTCGTGATGGAATATAATTCAGTGTCCGCTCCGACGAATGATCGAGTAAGGGAAAAAGCTACAAATTATTTAGGTGTAAAACAAACAGGATGGATTGCAAAATATACTACTTCATTGGCAAAAAAGGATGGGGAAGTTCCCACTTGGGTATTAAATGATTATAAAAATACTCATAATTCTGACTGGACATTCGAAGGTGAAGGGATAATTTTTCATCAAGAGCTTACAGGGAAAGTCGAAGTGCTTTCAGTTAATGCTGGAACACTTAATGAACAAGGATTACATTTTCACATGACAAATTTAGGGGAAAAGGATTTTTCTCTTAGTAAAAACCATCTATACACTGACTGGTTTGACATAGTTGTTCCAAATGATGGTGCAGATGTACTTGCAGAGTTTAAATTAGATACGACTAGTGAAGGTGAAAAAATTATTCAGAAAATTGGTCTCCTTTCTGAAGTGCCGGCAATCGTAAGGAAAAGACAAACGCTAGCAAATAGTTATTATTTTACTGGTAGTTTTAGCAATGTTGAAAAGGTCCCAAGCCTTTATAAATATAAAGGTTTTACAAAAATAAGAGAATGGTCGACAGTTGACTTTTTGTTTCCAGGTGATAGTTTCTATTGGCAAGTATATGTTCCAATTATGAAATCAATTCTTCATGAGGTAGAAACAAATAGTGGAAAAAGGGAGCAAAAGGATAAAACCGTTGCTACACTAAAGACCAAAGAAGGATTAATGTATAATACACGAATCAATGAAAATAAATTTGAAGTGTATCGAAATGATAAATGGGAAAGCATAACGATAAAAGGAGTAAATCTTGGCATGGGTAAACCAGGGGCATTTCCTGGGGAAGCTGCAATAAGTCGTGAAGAATATGCACGATGGTTTGAATATATTGGGAAGATGAATGCAAATGCGATACGTGTCTACACTCTTCATCCACCTGCATTTTACAAAGCACTTAAGCATTACAATGAGACACATGAAAATCCAATATATGTATTTCATGGAGTGTGGATAGATGAGGCGCCGTTAGAGGAAACACTAGACGCATATACGCCAGCAATCACAAAGGAATTTCAACACGAATATAAACAAATGGTGGATGTTATTCATGGAAAAGCAGAAGTACCAACAAAAGTCGGTCATGCGCACGGAACTTATGACACGGACATTTCTCCTTATGTCATTGGCTGGATGATTGGAATTGAATGGTATCCGATTATGGTAGATAATATGAAAACTGAATATGCAAATCTTCCTCAGTATAAAGGAAACTATATAGAAACAAACGAGGCAGAAGGATTTGAAATTTGGTTAGCAGAACAAATGGATACGTTAATGACTTATGAAGCTCAACAGTATAAATGGACACGTCCGATGAGTTTTACGAATTGGGTATCCACTGATAATATAGACCAACCAGCAGAACCTTTAGAGCAAGAAGATTTGGCTTCCGTTGACCCAAATCATATGCATATAAAAGAGGGATTGGAATTACCAGGCCTATTTGCTTCTTACCATGTCTATCCTTATTACCCAGACTTCTTAAATCTAGATGAAAAATATACAGAATACATTGACCAACGCGGAAATAAAAACAACTATGCAGGTTATTTACATGACTTAAGATCACATCATTCAATGCCTATCCTTATAGCGGAATTTGGTATTCCAGCTTCCCGAGGTATTACACATTTAAATCAGTTTGGTTGGAATCAGGGAGGACATTCAGAAAAGGAACAAGGTAAAATTTTAGCTTCCCTTTATGAAGATATATTAGCTGAAGATATGATGGGAGGACTAGTATTCAGTTGGCAAGATGAATGGTTTAAGCGTACGTGGAATACGACGGACTTGGATGACCCAGATCGACGTCCTTTTTGGTCAAATCTACAAACAAACGAACAGAATTTTGGATTATTAAGCTTTAACACGCTAAAAATAAAACTAGATGGAAAAGTTAATGATTGGAAAGGAATAGATCCGATCTATCAATCGACAGACGGCCCAATTCAATCTGTTTATATAACAAATGATGAAGCATATTTATATTTACGAATAGACAAAAAATCTAGTAATAAAGATGAAGATTGGTTTAAAAACAATAAAGTAAATATATTGTTTGATATATCACCAAAAAGTGGTTCAAGTACTATAAATGAAAATCCACTTATTCAAACAGACCGTCCTGTGATCGACTTTTGGGCAAACATACAAGATAAGACTAAAGCTAATTTACTTGTAGATTCGTATTATGATCCTTATTTGTATCAATATGGACATGTACTAAATATGTTACCTGGAAAAGAATCAATTCCAACTACAAATTCAGGTGTCTTTAATCCAATTAGATATGCGTTAAATAAAGGAGTAGTAAGACCTGATACCGGGCAAGTGATCCCATTTGAAGGATATGAAACTGGGAAATTAGTTCTTGGAAATGGTAATCCTAAGGATTCGAATTATAACTCCCTTTCAGACTATTTTGCGGATGAAAAGTCAGGAGTTTTCGAAATGCGTATTCCTTGGTTACTGTTAAACATAAAGGATCCTAGTAGTAAAGAGGTCTTGCCAGATATGTATAAAGATGGTTTGGAAGGAAACGTGGAAGTAAAAGATATTGGAGTAGCCTTTGTTTTTGAAAGTGAAGAAGGTGTAACGTCATTTCCAGATAGGAAAAACAATAAAATAGAGGCAGATAAGATGGCCAGATACAATTGGGAAAAATGGACAAGTCCTTATTCTAAAGAGCGATTAAAACAATCTTACTTTATATTACAACAAGAATTTAAAATGATTAAATAGAAAAACGTCCAGTCGGTATCGAGACCGTTGGACGTTTTTCGTTATCTATTATCAGAGGATATCCCTTTTCTCTCCATTTTTCCCCATTCCGCTTCCTTACGTCGAAACGATTTTAGGAGACCTTCCAATCGCCATATTACAATAAGGGGTCGATACCAAAAGGATTCGGTTAAAGCCCAAAAAAATAATAATATTAAATGCCTTACCTTTGGGTATTTAAACATCGTCAATTCTTCTAGTAGAATGGATAAGGACGAAATAAAGGAGCCATATAATATTGTAACAAGCAAGATGATGCCAATGACGTAAGGATCTAAGAAACCAAATAATAGACCGCCAGCAATTAAGAAAAACCCCAAGACTTCTACAACTGCCCCTAAAAGTTCAACCATAAAAAAATAAGGGAAAGCAATAAATCCTATTAAGCCGTATTTAGGATTTAAAAACATTTTTTTATGTGCAAACAATGTTTCAGCTAATCCCCGCTGCCAACGTACTCTCTGTGACTTTAAAACTTTTAGAGAGTCTGGTGCTTCTGTCCAACAAACGGGATCGGGAATATATTTTAGTTGTAGGTCTAGACTTTCTTCCCTAATCATTCGATGAAGCCGAACGATGAGCTCCATATCTTCTCCTACTGTTGCTACTTTATAGCCTCCAGATCGGATAACTGTTGTTTTGTGAAAAAGTCCAAATGCACCAGAAATGATTAGTAACTGATTAATTTTTGTAAATCCAAGTCTGCCTATAAGGAAAGCACGGAAATACTCAACAATTTGTAGGATGACTAATGGATTTTTCGGTAGATCAATTGTCTCCACCTTACTTCGAGAAATGGTAGTTCCATTTGCTACTCGAACAGAACCGCCAACTGCAATCGTTTTGCCTTCTGAATCGATTACAGGTTTCATCACCTTCAATAAAGCATCATTTTCTAAAATAGAATCTCCGTCTATCGCACAAAAGTAAGGATATTTTGATACATTGATTCCGCAATTTAGTGCATCTGCTTTTCCACCATTATCTTTAGAAACGACTGTCACTAAAGAATATATGCTCGATTTAAATGTTGCTCGAATCGGTTGGGTATTCATATGTTTGCGAATTGCTAAGTCTACTTGTTCTAGTTTAAGTTCTTCTATTAATTTGGCAAGAGTGTCATCTTTAGACCCATCATCTACCACGATAATTTCATATTGAGGATAATTTAGTGCTAATAAAGAACGGACGGTACTAACAACGCCAACAACCTCATTATACGCAGGAACTATAATAGAAACGGGAAAAGTTCTTTCACTTATTGCGATATCTTCTAATGACTCCGTTTTAATCAGTTTTCCTTCTCTCAAAACATTTTTGATAGAAAGTAAAAACAAAAAAATATAACTTAATGCAGTTACACCCATGTATATAATGACAAAGTAAGATGTGGCTTGAAATAGAAAAATAACAAAGTCTCTCAATTTGCACTACCTCGCTTTCCAGACGTAAGCCATTGTTTAGCCATATCTCTTGCAAAAGCATCCGTATGACTAAATTCTACTTGGACAAGTTTTTCTTCTCCGAAAATACTTAGTAGTGCTTCCGCAGCTGCATTGCGAACCCACCATTCTTCATCGCCCATTAATATTTCCAAATGAGCTTCAAATTGATCTGCCAATAAAGCACCTGCTATTCTTGTAGAGAATAATCGTTCTTCCCAAGATGGTGATTGAAGAAAAGGTACAAGTAAACTGACATCTTTCATATAATTGAGCCTATACAATCCTTTTAATGCTTGTATGCGCATTTCGATGTTTTCGCTTTGTAGTTCTTTTTCTACCATCCATTGGTATTTAGTTTTTTTCATTAAACTAATAAAATTAATGATAGCGAGTTGGCACGTAAAGTTCTTCATATCATTTGAAATATGGACGGCTTCGTCAAATTTTTCTGTATCAAACCGAACGAAAACATCTAAGTATTGATTTACTTTTGTGTCAGCTGATTGATTCAAATAATAGACAAGAGTTAAATCATTTAAAGCAGCTAACGCCAGTATAGTTTGATTTTTTTCTTCGTCCCATTTGTTTAAACTTTGTAGCATCTTTTGTAATACTGGAAGTAGAGAGACAATTTTAAAATCCTCAATGAAATATAAGGTATTTATTCTAGTTGGCCAGTTTCCTTTTAATAGTCGCTTTTTATAATGTTCCGTAAAGATGGAGATAGCAGCATCTTGTAACTTTCTTTCCATAATTGGATCATTAATATCTGTAATTGTTTCACTAAATATTCTTTCTGCGACTTCTATATTTTCAGGATTGCATAGTTTATCTGGTATTGGTCGTCCTTCCTCATAAAGAAAATCTACAAAATCATTCAACGTCGCTTGATACAATTGTTCTTGCTCTTTATTTTTGAGATTTCGTCTTGTTTTTTTTATACTTAACAAGATAAGTAGAAGCAATTGGCAACCAAATAAAATTCCTACAGCATAGTAGAAATAGTTGAACTCTATAGTCATGTAAATAACCTACTTGCGAGACGTTGAATACGAACGAGAACTTCTTGGGGATGGAACGGCTTAACCATATAATCATCTGCCCCTTTATTTAAAGCGTGTAAAATATCCTGATCATTTGTTCTCGAAGTTAGCATCGATATAATAATTCGATCTGAAGGAAAATTAGCTCGAATTTGATCCAGTACTTCTAACCCATCCATTTTTGGCATTACAATATCAAGCAATATAATATGGTAATCGGAAGGGTGGTACCAATCCGATTGTATAAACTCATAACCGTTTTCATGGGATTTAATATCTATTACAAAGCGTGGCGATTTCCAAGATTGGAATTGCTTTTGTAACATTTTGTTGCTAAGTCTATTATCGTCTACAATAATTACGCGAACAGTCGGTAAAATGGAAGTAGTATCCATGTTGTTAAAAGAAACACATTTAGCTTCATTTGTATGCTTTGCAACACTTAATGCTTGTTTAGCATTTTCTACCAATTGATCTATTGAGTGATAGCTTCTAACCCATTCAGCAATCCCTGCATGGAATGAGAGATGAAAAGGGAGATTATCATGTTTATATATTACACTTTGTGAACTTTGCATTAGTTGATTTGTTTTTCGGAGTGCCTTATCTTCATTTGTATTGTTTTGTAAAATTATAAAGGTTGCTCCATGTAAACGGAAAAAGAAATCTTCCTCGGATAATTGAGATTGTATAAATTTACTAAACTGTGAAAGTACTTCATTTGTATACGTGAAACCAAATGACTCATTCATTTTTTGGAAATTTTGAATATCTAATAAGGAAATCGAAAACGTTTGGTTGGAACTATCGAAATCCTGAATCATAGTAGATGCTTTTTTTTCAAAGCTTAGTTGATTTAATGTACCAGTTAGTGGGTCAGAAGATTGAAGGGACACAATAGAAATCCTAACCTCAATTAAATTCGCAATGACTGCTTCTAATAAATCATTTTCTTCCGTAGGGAAAATTAAATCAAAAGCACCGTTTCGTACATAATTCGCTTTCTCTTCTGCATGTTTATTTTCTATGTCTAAAACGACCATTGGGACCAAACGTTTTCTGGATTGTTCCTTCATTAGTGTTAAAAATTCAATTGTGGTCATATCAGTTAATTCAGTAGATACACAACAAAGATCGATTTCGTTAATCTGAAATTGTTGTATTCCTATTTGACCTGTTGGAGCTATTAGGACAGTATATCCTTGGTTCTCTAAGTCCATTTTAAGTATGGAAGCTTCCGAAATATTATGAAGTACTAATAAAACAAAACCAATATTGTTCCTTTTTTGTGGAATTGGTTTACTTGTAAACATAAGTAGAACCCCCTTTGTATAGTAGATTAATAGTAGTCTATTATAGCATTAATAATGTTAATGCTTTCACCTGGCCATTTGAATTGTGTGAATTATAAGTGACAGAATGCGTGGGAAATTGTAGCAAAGCACTACCGGATCGACTCTTCCATTTGTCTGAACATTGACTTATACACAATTTTTTAAAGATTAGACATCAATGATGGAATATTTCGATTATAATAGGAATAAAGGGAGTGTTTTTAATGCTAATAAAACCAAAAATGCTTCAACCGGGAGATAAAGTGGCTACCATTAGTTTATCATGGGGCGGAGCAGGAGAACCCGATTTGAAGTGGAGATATGAGCAAGGGGTAGAACGACTAGAAAAAGTGTTTGGATTAGAGGTCGTGGCTATGGATAATAGCTTAAAAGGCGGAGATTATTTATATGAAAATCCAAAAGCGCGTGCAGAAGATTTAATGAATGCATTTAAGGATCCAACGATAAAAGGGATCATCTCGAATATTGGAGGAAGTGAAAGCATTCGACTCTTACCATATATTGATTTTGATGTTATTCGAGATAATCCAAAAGTGTTTATTGGTTATTCCGATTCTACTGTGACGCATTTATTTTGCCATAAAGCAGGCATTTCTTCTTTTTATGGTCCCTCTGTACTTGTGGATTTTGCTGAAAATGTGGAAATGCACGAATATACTGTAGAAACTTTGAGAAAAACCTTATTCTCAAATGCAGTAATTGGAGAAATAAAACCTGCTACTGAATGGACTAGTGAACGTTTAGAATGGATTATTGAGAATAAGCATAAACAACGACAAATGAATTCGAATAAGGGCTATGAATTGCTTCAAGGTTCTGGAGTCGTGCAAGGAAGATTAATAGGCGGATGTATCGAAGTACTAGAATTTGCTAAAGGAACATCACTTTGGCCTGAAGCATCTTATTGGGAAAATAGTATTTTATTTTTTGAAACATCGGAAGATATGCCAGAACCAACTCTGATTGAATATTGGTTACGGAATTATGGTTCTCAAGGAATATTGCAAAATGCAAAAGGAATAGTTTTTGGAAAGCCTCTAAAAGAAAAATACTTGGAGGAATACAAAGAATCTATTTTAAGAATTATGAAAGAACTTGATTTGAATGATTTGCCGATTCTTTATAATATGAACTTTGGACATACAGAACCGAAATTCGTTCTTCCATATGGGGTTATGGCAGAGATCGATTGTGAAAATGTTGCATTTTCTATTTTAGAAAGTGGAGTTGAATAATAAATGTCTTCTTATATTGTGGTAGGTGGGGGGATTTTAGGAGCTTCTACTGCCTATCATCTTGCTAAAAATAACGTAAAAGTGACACTCGTGGATCGAAAGGATTTAGGACAGGCAACTGATGCTGCAGCGGGAATTATTTGTCCGTGGATATCACAAAGAAGAAATAAAAAATGGTACGAGCTTGTGAAAAATGGAGCGAAATATTACAAGCAACTTGTAGAGGAACTCGAAGCCTTAGGTGAAACATCGACTGGTTATAAAAAGGTAGGCGCTATTGCACTTCAAAATGATGAAAAAAAGTTACTTAAAATGCTAGAGAGAGCGATAGAAAAGCGTGAAGATGCCCCGGAAATAGGCGAACTTAAAATACTCACACCAGAAGAAACAAAGACGCTTTTCCCACTTATTTCAGAAGAGTTTTCCTCTCTCTATGTAGAAGGAGCAGCCCGTGTAGATGGCCGTGCAATGAGAGACGCATTAATTCAGGCATCCCAAAAACTAGGAGCGAGAATGATTTATGGAAATGCAGAGCTGTCAAATGATGGTATTCTAGTCAATGGAAAATTACTAAATGCAGATCGAATCATTTTAACAGCAGGGGCTTGGGGTAATGAACTTCCTTCCAAGTTAGGGGCTGATATGAAAGTAAGTTTTCAAAAAGCTCAAATTATGCATTTTAAGATAGAAAATGAAGCTACTGGAGATTGGCCAGTCGTAATACCGCCGACAAATCAGTACTTGCTTGCATTTGATAATGGGAAAGTTGTAGCTGGTTCCACTTATGAAGAGAATACAGGATTTGATGTTAGTGTAACAGAAGCAGGGAAATTAGAATTAATCGAGAAATCTACTAGTATTGCAAAAGTATTGGAAACAGCACTTATAGAGGAAGTGCGAGTGGGATTTAGACCATATACACCAGAATCTCTTCCTATTATAGGGACGATACCTCGTTTTGATTCGATTTATTTTGCAAATGGCTTAGGAGCTTCGGGTTTAACTGCTGGACCTTTTGTAGGAGCAGAGCTAGCTCGTTTAGCATTGGGAGAGAAAACTGTGCTGGATTTATCCGTATACGCACCGGTTTGAGTTATTAAAGAGATGGGGGAAATGGGATGAATTATTCTCAAGTGGAAGAAGTAAATGATATGAGTGTGGTGGAAGCCTTAGAAAAAAACTTAGCTATTATTCGCTTCGACTTAAATCGACGAGTTGCGTACGTAAATGATAATTTTGCAAATGAGCTTGGCTATTCGAAAGAAAAAGTGATGGGGATGAACCATAAAGATTTTTGTTTTCCAAAATATGCGAATAGCACTGAATACGAACAGTTTTGGCGAGATTTATTTGCAGGAAAGACCCTTCATAATAAAGTAGAACGTAAAGATGCAAATGGGAATAGCGTGATGTTTGAAGCAACATATATGCCGATATTTGGAGAAAGAGGCCGAGTTTTAGGCGTAACGAAAGTTGCTGCAAACGTAACTGAGCAACATCAAACAATCATGGTTGTTACAAATGAATTAAATGATATGTCAGAAGGATTAAACAACCGTGCGGAAACTGGGATGAAAAGAAGCCAAGATCTCTTAGAGACGATAGATGAAATTGCAAAGGGTGCGAAAGAAAGTACAGCAACTTTAGTGAGTTTACAAGTTCAAGCTGACTCTATTCGAGGTATTGTACAAACAATCCGAGAAATTGCTGCACAGACAAATTTACTTGCATTGAATGCAGCGATAGAAGCCGCGCGTGCAGGGGAACATGGTCGTGGATTTAATGTCGTTGCACAAGAGGTACGTAAACTAGCAGCAAGAGTGGAGGCTTCTATAGTAGAAGTGCGTGAAAACATTGAAGGTATTGCAAAACAAGTTAATAAAGTAACGCAAAGTAATGCGAAATCACAACAAAGCATTGAAAAAAGCCAAGACGAAATTCGAATTGCTTTAGAAGAATTTAAAGAAATTTCCAAAGCATCCGAGAAACTAGAAGCGCAAACCGCACATTTCGTAAAACTCATCTAACCATTTATGACAAGTATGTTACGAGTGCCTGGCACCAGTAACACCTTTGTAATAATGGGATGGTTCTGAATATTTTCGCCAAAATATGATAGACTGTATAGTGATATTGGAGGGGAAGATGTTGAGTGATCATTCGATTGGCTATATTGAAGTGAAGCGGGAAATTGATTTTTATTATCAAATGCAGCATATTGAAATGCAATTCGAGCTCCAACTAAATTTAGGTGGAATTACTTCGGCACGACATCAGTTTGATCTTGAACATGTTATTGATGTATCACATAAACCTTTTTCTTTTGGCGGAGGTATTTTGTATTTACATACTAACCAAGGTGTTTTTCCCTACAATATTCAAGTGGATCCCACTTATTTTATCCATGCTTTCAAGTCTTTAAAAAGCAAAAAGTAAATAAATAATAATCGGACAGAATTTTGGGAATAATCCAACATTAATACGGGTTATTGTATTCGACCTTTATCGTGCTATAATGAGAAATATTCTAATAGCACTTTCTCGTATAATCGCAGGAATATGGCCTGCAAGTTTCTACCGGCTTACCGTAAATGAGCTGACTATGAGTGGCAATACAATAATAGATTTATGGCATTTTTTGTCATATTCTTTTATTTCTGTTCGAATTTTCAGCTCGAATGGCATTGTTCCACTCCTAATATGGATGGACACAATGTCTTCGAGCTTTTTTGTGTTCGTCAATTTAAAATTGAAGGGGATCCTCTATTAATGAAACTATTAAAAGAAAAAATCGTGCAGCATGGTAAGGTTCTATCCGAAAATGTATTAAAGGTGGATACGTTTTTAAATCATCAAATTGACCCAGTATTGATGCAAGCGATTGGGGAAGAATTTGCTAGTCGTTATAAAGATGCAGGGATTACTAAAATAGTAACAATTGAATCATCTGGGATTGCACCTTCTATGTTTGCTGGTTTAACACTTGGAGTTTCTGTTGTTTTTGCAAGAAAACGTAAGTCTTTAACGCTATCTGATAATTTGTATACAGCACAGGTACATTCATTTACAAAAAATGAAACAAATGATATATCGGTTTCTAAGGACTTTATTGGAAGTGAAGATGTTGTTTTAATCATTGATGACTTCCTTGCAAATGGACAAGCAGTGCTAGGTTTACTTGATATTGTGGAGCAAGCAAATGCAACAACTGCTGGCGTTGGAATTGTGATTGAAAAAGGATTTCAAACAGGTGGTGAACTTATTCGGGCACGTGGGATTCGCGTAGATTCACTTGCGAATATTAAATCGTTAGCAAATGGAAAAGTGGAATTCTTTGAGGAGGATTCCACTAGATGAACAATACATTGAAAAATACCACACTTGGTATCCAACATCTCCTTGCTATGTATGCAGGGGCTGTTATGATTCCTTTAATAGTTGGGGCATCACTAGAGCTCCCTTCTGATCAATTAACTTATTTAGTTGCAATTGATATTTTAATGTGTGGTGTTGCGACCATCTTGCAAGTAATGAGTAATCGATTTTTTGGAATTGGTCTTCCTGTTGTATTAGGATGTACTTTTACTGCGGTTGGTCCGATGATCGGTATTGGAAAAGAGTATGGGATTTCTTCTATATACGGTGCTATCATTGTTTCTGGTATTTTTGTAATTGTTATTAGTGGAGTTTTTGGTCAACTTGTGAAGTTCTTTCCCCCAGTTGTTACTGGTTCTGTTGTAACGATTATTGGAGTGACGCTTATTCCTGTGGCTATTACGAATATGGGTGGAGGCCAAGGAGCAGAAGACTTTGGGTCGAATTCAAATATTCTATTAGCATTTGGTACTTTACTTTTTATCGTGTTACTTTATCGTTTTTCGACGGGATTTGTTAAATCTGTTTCTATTTTACTTGGATTAGTTGCGGGTACGGTTGCATCTATATTTATGGGGAAAGTAGACTTTACGGCTTTTAAAGAAGCTAATCTTTTTCATATGGTACACCCTTTTTATTTCGGGACACCTACATTCGACTGGTCGCCTATTATTACGATGATTTTAGTGGCAATGGTTTCGTTAGTTGAATCGACTGGCGTTTATTTTGCTATTGGAGATATAGTAGATAAAAAAGTCTCAAAAAAAGAATTATCTAAGGGGTATCGTGCGGAAGGTATTGCTGTATTACTGGGTGGTATTTTTAATTCATTCCCATACACTACTTTCTCTCAAAATGTTGGTCTCCTGCAAATGTCAGGGGTTAAGTCCAAAAACGTAATTTATATTACGGGTGCTATGCTTATAGCACTTGGGTTTATTCCTAAAATTGCCGCAATTACTACTATTATTCCGGTATCTGTTCTTGGCGGAGCGATGTTGGCTATGTTTGGGATGGTTGTAGCACAAGGTATTAAAATGCTTAGCAAAGTAGCTATAGCTGCGGACTCCCAAGATAATGCTATGATAATAGCTTGTTCTATTGGGATGGGACTTGGAGTTTCTGTAGTTCCTAACTTATTTGTGTCTCTTCCATCTGGTATTCAAATTTTGACAAGTAACGGGATTGTTGCAGGAAGTATGACAGCAATTGTATTGAATATATTATTTAATATGCTTCCTTCTAAGAAAGGAAAAGTAAATTTAACAACAAGCGAACACGAAGGTTAATATGCCTTTGTGTTTTTTTGGTGTATTAAATAGGTATGGAGTTAATTTTTAATAATAAGAAATGGTCTCAGCTCTTGTTGAATTGGTTGTGACTTTATTGAAATTGGTCTCACTTGTAGGTAATTTAGTCACGTGTAACATGAAACTGGTCTTGAACAGTAATTTTTTGTTAAAGGTTTGTTCTGATATAAAGAAATTTTTCAATTATTCTGTTTCGAAATCCGAAACGTTGTGGTAGGATTGTATAATCTATAAGATGTGAGGAATAAATGATGAAAATAAGAGATTGGGATCGAAGTTTAAAAGTAAGGTTATTTGGAGAATTTTTTACTAATTTAAGTTTTTGGATGGTATTTCCCTTCCTGGCAATTTATTTTGCGTCAGAGTTTGGGACTAGTTTGACGGGAATTTTACTTGTTATTTCACAAGTATTTGGAGTTGCGGCAAACTTGATGGGAGGATACTGTGCGGATCGTTTTGGTAGAAGAACAATGTTATTCTTTTCTGCTATTTCACAGGGCGTTATGTTTATCATATTCGCATTTGCTAATTCCCCTTGGTTGAACTCACCAGCGATTAGTTTCGTAGCATTTGCACTTGCGGGAGTAGCGGGCTCATTTTATCATCCAGCAAGCCAAGCTATTGTGGCAGATGTAGTACCCGAGCATCAAAGAAGTACAGTTTTTTCTGTGTTTTATACATCTGTGAATATTACTGTCGTAGTTGGTCCAATTATTGGAGCAATTCTATTCTTTCAATATCGTTTTCCACTACTCCTATTAGGAGGAATTATCTCTTGTATAGTTGGGCTTGCCCTCCGATTTTTGACAGAAGAAACATTGTCGAAAGAAATTAAAGAACAGATGGCAAATGACGGTAGTAATTGGATACAAGTAGTAATTAAGCAAGTGCAAACATATGGATTGATCGTAAAAGATAAAGTGTTTTTCTTGTTTGTAGTTGCAGGCATTTTACTCGCTCAAACATTTATGCAGTTAGATATGTTAATACCTGTTTATATGAAAGAAGCAATTGATAAGCAAGTGCTAGGGAATTTATTTGGGCGAGAATGGTCTGTCACAGGAGAAGGCTCCTTTGGTATATTATTATCGGAGAATGGGTTATTAGTTGTTCTATTCACTGTACTTGTATCAAGATGGATGTCTAAGTATCCGGAGAAATGGGTGTTTTTCTTTTCCTCCTTTTTATATATGGTTGCTATGTTCGTTTTCCCGATGACAGCAAACTTTTGGGTGTTCCTCCTTGCGATGGCAATATTTACCTTAGGGGAGTTAGCTACAGTAGGCTTACAAGAAAGCTTTGTGTCTAAATTAGCGCCGGAAGATATGCGAGGGCAATATTTTGCTGCAGCGAGTCTACGTTACACCATCGGAAGAACCATTGCTCCACTTGTTTTTCCACTTGTAGCATGGATAGGTTTTAGTTGGACATTTGTCATTTTGGCCATTTTAGCAATACTAAGTGGGTTCATTTATTTGATTACATTTAAGGAATACAATAAAAGACAAAATGAAATAAGTATATAAATTGGACAAGGGGTGCTCTCTAATGAGAACACCCCTTGATTTTTGTATAGGTAAAACATAACTTTTGAATTTTAAATTTCATCCCGAACAAGTTCGGGGAATAATTTCCATGAAAGACTCATCTTTCAATGCCGCGGTAAATTGTTCCACTGGTTGCCTTCTAACCTAAGCAACGTAAACCCTACCTTCTTTTACGTCCTTGCGACCCTGTAGTCGCGCCAGTGTGAATAAGTATTATCAAAAACACATAAAGCAGAATGCCAAATTTCTAAGGTTTATGTCATACCAAAATTGTTAACAAATTATATTGTCTCACTAAATCAATGTATTGTCAAATAATTGCTTTGTATGCGGCTTCATATCACGTATACTTCCATATTACTTCCATGATATACTAGTTCAATCAAACTATTAGAAGTGTAGGTGTAAAGATGGAAGTTTGGGACATTTACAATGAAAATCGAGAGAAAACAGGAAAAACACATATTCGAGGAGTGGATATGCAAGAAGGTGATTTTCATCAAGTTGTCCATATTTGGATTATGAATGAAGAGGGGCAATTTTTAATCCAACAACGACAATCGTGGAAAAAGGGATGGGCGAATATGTGGGACTGTGCTGCTGCAGGTGCCGCTCTTTCAAAAGAAACAAGTGAGCTAGCTGCAATCCGTGAGACAAAAGAAGAACTTGGGCTTGATCTGCAAATGGAAAATGCGGAAATATTATTTACAGTGAAATTTTCTAGAGGGTTTGACGACCACTGGCTTGTGAAGCAAAACTTAGATATTAACAATTTGAGTCTACAATACGAAGAAGTGGCAGATGCAAAGTGGGCAACTATGGATGAAATAAAAGAGCTAGTTAGTAGTGGGGAATTCATTAGGTATCATATACTTGAACAATTATTCGAATTAATAGAATCAAAGATTTCATTAAAAAAAGCAACACTTCAAGATACTGAATCTTTGTTTGAATTACAGAAAAAAGTTTTCACACCGCTTTATGAAAAATATGAAGATCATGAAACAAGTCCAGTGTTTCAGTCGCTCGAGCGATTTAAGGAGCGTTTAATTACAGGTGATTTTTATAAAATAATGTATACTAATTCCCTAGTAGGGAGTCTCCATGTATATGCGAAATCTCCTGGAGTAATGCGACTTCATATGATAAATATATTGGTGGATTACCAAGGGAAAGGCATTGCTCAGCATGTGATGTCTCGATTAGAAAGCATGTATCCCGAAGCTGTTAAATGGGAGTTGGATACCATTTTAGAGGAAGAGAGAAATTGTTATCTATATGAGAAAATGGGTTATGTTCAAACTGAAGATAGATGGAAAATAAACGATAAGATGACACTTGTGCATTATGTGAAAACTGCTAATTTGAATCGTATGAAGGCTTTATAAAGATACTTGAATTATTCCTTTTCTGCTGAAACTTAAGTACATCTTGTCTCTACGCATTCCATAGCGTAAAGACAAGATGCTCTTAAAGGGCACGTAATATTATTATCCAACTGAAACAGGTGCAAAAAATTCGTTGTAAAGTTCTTGTAATATTTTATTTTCATTACTTCTATGAACACCAAAAGATAAGCTTACTTCGGAAGATCCTTGGTTGATCATTTCGATATTGGAGCCAGTTCTTGAAATTGCCGTGGCTGCCCGAGCAGCTAGGCCAGTATTGTTATTCATTCCTTCGCCAACTACTACAATCATCGAAAACTCATGGCGAAAATGTGCTTCTTCTGCATGAAGTTCTTCTTTCACTCGCTTAATAATTCTTCTTTCTTTTTCAGCTGTTAGTTGATGACTTCTTAGTATGACTGAAATATCATCCAATCCAGAAGGTGTATGTTCATACGAGATAAGTTCTTCCTCTAAAATTTGCAGTAACTTTCTTCCGAATCCAATTTCACGGTTCATCAAATATTTGCTTACATATAAAATAGAGAATCCGCTATCTGCAGATATTCCTGTAATTGGGCGATGTTTCCCTTTTCTTTCTGCTACTATTTTTGTGCCAGGAGCGGAAGGATTATTTGTGTTTTTAATACATACTGGTATGCGCGCTTTATAAACTGGCATTAAAGCTTCGTCGTGGAAAACGGAAAAACCAGCATAGGAAAGTTCTCGCATCTCGCGATAAGTTATTTCTTCTATTTCTACAGGATCATTGACCACTCTAGGATTGGCACAAAATACCGAGTCTACATCCGTAAAATTTTCATATAGATCTGCATGAACTGAAGCCGCTAAAATGGATCCGCTAATATCTGAACCCCCACGATCGAAGGTGCGCAGCAATCCACCTTTTGTAAATCCAAAAAAACCTGGAAATACAACAATTTCATTGCTATTTTTTAGCTCACTTAAATTCTCATAAGCTTCTGGTAAGGCAAGTGCTCTCTCGGGAAAGTCATTTACAATCAGTCCTGCGGTTTTGGGACTAACATACTGAGCACGAAGTCCAATGCTAGTAAAATATGTAGAAATAAGTTTGGCGTTATTATCTTCGCCACTTGCTTTTATATTATCAACAAAATATTCGACGTCTGACGAATCGGATGAAATACGCAAACGTAAATCTTCTTCAATTACGTCACATATTGTTTGTTCTAAATCAAGTCCTAATGCAATTTCTTTGTATCGATCTAACACGAGGGAAAGTTTTGTTTCCACTTCTTCATGATTTAATGCCGCAGATGCTAAATCTATCAATAAATCCGTTACTTTTTTGTCCGAATCAAAGCGTTTGCCAGGTGCAGACACAACGATGAATTTTCTCGATCGGTCTGACTGAACAATTGCAGCTACCTTTTTTATTTGATCTGCACTGGCGACAGAAGTTCCCCCAAATTTACTCACTTTCATTTCATCATATCCTTATTCAAATTTTTATGTGTACTTCTAGAAAAAACAAATGATTTTATACAGTGTACAAACTATCTTGCATAACGTCAATATATTTAATATAAAAATCAATATTATTTATAATCAATATGAACGATTTACGATTAATATGAATTAAAGTTCGTAAATTAGGCGTAATATGTTAAAAGTTTTAAATTTCATCAAGAATAGTGCGTTAAATGCAATTAAAAACTTTCTGAGTTATTTTTTTCTTGATTAAAATAGCGTAATATCAAGCTTTTTTTTAACTTGTTAGAAAATGATAGCGTTTTCAAATTTTTTAACTATATTGACAATTAAAAAGAGTGTGCGTATGATGAGTTTAATTCAATACGACTTAAACAATTTTGATAGAGACAAGCTTTATATTTTTGAAATCTGAAGAGAGCTGATGGGTGGTGTAAATCAGTGGTTTCTAGTGTATGGTAGCACTCTTGAATTGGTGAACCGAACCTTCTAGTAAGTTCATTCGTCTCATGCGCGTTAAGCATGTGAACTAAGAGACTGCATATTTTGCAGTGAATTTGGGTGGTACCGCGTGAGTTTATTACAAGCTCTTCGCCCCTTACATTTTGTAGGGGAGCGAAGGGCTTTTTTGCATTGGAAATAAGGGAGGAAATAGATTTCAAAATAATTCGTAATGCAACTGCAATACTAAAATTTAAGGAATAAAAGGAGAAGACAAATAATGACATACAATATTTTAATCAGTGATCCACTAAGTGAAGATGGTATTTTCCCGTTAAGACAAGCAGAAGGATTTAACATTGTAGTAGATACTAGTCTCACACCAGAGCAACTAGCGGAAAAAATTGTTGACTTCGATGCGTTGCTTGTTCGTAGTCAAACACAAGTAACCCGTGAAATTATTGAAAAAGGAACAAACTTGAAAATTATTGGTCGTGCGGGAGTGGGAGTAGACAATATCGATCTGCCAGCTGCTACTGAGCGCGGTATTATTGTCGTTAATGCACCGGACGGAAACACGAACTCTGCTGCGGAACATACAATTGCCATGTTGATGTCACTTGCTCGTAATATCCCACAAGCATTTCATTCATTGAAAAATAAAAAATGGGATCGCAAAGCATTCATAGGGGTAGAAGTAAAAAATAAAACCTTAGGTGTTGTAGGTTTCGGGCGAATTGGCCAAGAAGTTGCTGCCCGTGCAAAAGGTCAACGAATGAATGTCATTGCATATGATCCATTTTTAACAGCAGAAAAAGCCGAAAAGTTAGGCGTTCAATTTGGTTCAGTTGAAGATGTTATCAAAGCAGCGGATTTTATAACGGTACATACCCCACTTTTGAAAGAAACACGTCATTTAATTAATAAAGAAGCGTTTGAAAAAATGAAAGATGGCGTTCAAATTGTAAACTGTGCACGTGGTGGGATCATCGATGAAGATGCATTATACGATGCAATTGTTTCTGGAAAAGTTGCGGGAGCAGCACTAGATGTATTTGAGGAAGAACCGTTTGTAGATCATCGATTACTAACGTTACCACAAGTATTTGCAACACCTCACTTGGGAGCGAGTACTGTAGAAGCACAAGAAATTGTTGCAATCGATGTGTCATACGATGTTGTTAGCTTCTTGAATGGCGGAGTCGTTAAAAATCCAGTTAACCTTCCATCAGTATCTAAAGACGTTCTAGCAAAAATTGAGCCATACTTTAATTTTGTTGAAAAACTAGGATCATTTTTAAGTGATTTAGCGGACGGAGTACCTGAAGAAGTAAACATCACTTACTCTGGAGAACTTTCAAATATTGATGTACGTCCACTATCACGAAACGCGTTGAAAGGTCTTTTGAAAAGTAAGCTTGGTGAGTCAGTAAATGACGTAAACGCTAAATTTCTTGCAGATCGAATTGGCATCGTAGTGAACGAGTTGAAAACGACAAAATCAAAAGGATTTACAAGTTTAATTACAGTCGAAGTAAAAACAGCGACAGAAACGAGAAAAGTAGCTGGTACGTTATTAAATGGACTTGGAGCTCGCATTCTACGAGTTGATGATTTCATTGTAGATGTAGTACCCGATGGTCATCTATTATTCATCCGCCACAAAGACCAACCAGGCGCAATCGGTCGTGTGGGTACACTTTTAGCAACAGAAGGTGTCAATATCGCAGCGATGCAAGTAGGTCGTTCAGAAATAGGTGGGGACGCTATTATGATGCTTTCTATCGATAAGCATGTAGAAAAATCAGGTATCGAACAATTAAAAGGCTTAGCAGATATATCTGATGCAACACCGATAGATTTATAAAGGGAACTATATATGATTGTAAATCAAAACAAAATAGCGAGCACTAAGTCATATATTAGACTTAGTGCTCGATTTTTGTTCAAGATTAAGAAAGTATATGGATTTTCCTCCTGCGAAACCAGTGTTTATAGTATTTTTAAAAATTCAATAATATCGCTGATTTCCGTTTCAGGTGGACGTTTTCCGTGGGGGCGCCACATTCGCGTCGCTTGTGATGTCTCATATGTCTCACAGAGGAACAAAGGCTAAGATCGCAACATCGTGTGGCAACGCCTTCTTGACCAACATCCTGTTGGCCTCTGGCTGGAGTCGCCACCCTTCACTACAATCTATTAAGTGAGTAGTACTTAACAAGAAAATTTTGCCCTGCAATCGTTAAGAATCCAGTAATAGTAAGGATTCATAGTATAATTTCAAGGGTTAGATCTTTAGATCTTTAGTTTTTTAGTTTTATAGTACACAGTATATTCGAATCAGTAGCCAGTACTAGAGAAAAATAGATAGCATGCATTAATAAAGAAGCGCTGAGCGGACGAAATTGCATCTTCGTCCGCTTTTAAAACAATAGGAAAGGATATATTCTCTCATTAACCATAGCTAATGCATTATGTCTTTACATATTCCAAGAAGGCGACGGACAAACATCCGCCACAAGATTACTGAAAAAATGGATCGTGAAGTGACGCAGTCACTTCACGATCCACAATAAAACACCGGTAATAGTGTAGCGATGATTCGTCCAAAGCACTTTGGGAATAGAGAAGACAAGAGCACTTAATGGACGCTTACGTTTTTCTTATATTCAAGGATAGTGAGTAGCTCATGCAAGTTCGCTATCGTATAAGTAGGCTTCACTTCTTTGCTAGTTGGTTTATTTTCGCGGTTGATCCACACGGATTTCATACCAACTTTGGATGCACCGAGAATATCGGTCATTAAATTATCTCCTACCATTAATGCCTCATCCTTGTTTACTCCAGCTAACTCTAATGCATGTTTAAAAATAGACGGATCTGGTTTGCCTTTTCCGAATGCTCCTGAAATGATAATTTGATCGAAGTAAGGAGCTATTTTTGGAGTAATTTCTAGTTTCTTATTTTGTAGGCTTGGTGAGCCATTTGTTATTAAGAAAAGTATGTATTTACCTTTTAACAAATCTAACACTTCAAATGTTTCTTCATATACAAAAGGACTTTCTTTTCGCATTTTTGGAAAGTACTCCGCTAACTCTTCCCCTAGAGTTATATCATCTATATCGAGTTTTTGTAATCCTTTTAACCATGCTTTTAGTTGATAAACAGGAGCAATTGCTTTCATCTTTTGAAAATCTTCACTTGGGTCATCGAAAGTTCCCCATAGGCCTTCAAATGGATTGATTCCGATCATTTGGGTAAATGTTCTTGTTTCAAATGTATCATATAATTTACTTGCTTCCTCGCGGACCGATGTCTCCAATTCCTTTGGATCGATATCCACTTTTGTTGCTGCATACTCACAAGTTTTTTGAAAAGCTGTTTCCACACTTTTTTTATCCCATAATAAAGTATCATCTAAATCAAAAAAAATAGCTTTCATTTTCAATATACCCCCTTCCTTAACTTACTTATTACTTTACCTTAGTAAAGCGATACTGTCACTAGAGTGCAAATGAGTATAAAGAAACTACATGCATTACTAGGTGTAAAATCAAAGAAAAGTGATAGCATAACAAGGTTTTTGGGAATATTTGTAGAATAATAATCTATAATGAAACAAAAAACAAGTAGCCTAAATAAAAAAATGAGAAGGAGACGATATTTATGAAAAAAATCAGCAATTATATTGTTGATATACTGTTAATATTGGCACCTTTTATATATGGGTATTTAGTAAATACACTGATATTACCGTTTTATCCATTCACCATGCAATTAGTATTTTTTATTTTTTGGTTTTTTGTAGGTATACGCTTTTCAAAATGGAATATATCAAAATGGAAAAGCTTTTTAATAGGAAATTCTTTGTGGTTGATTTCATTCGTTCTATTCATTTGGCAATTTATTTTATTAGATGATGTTGCAAGAAATATAAATATTGCAGTATTAGTACAAAATTGCATGCTTCCATTTGTTTATGGAGCAGCGAAATTACTTCCATTTATACATAATGGAACAATAATTATGTTTAATGCGTATATTTTTATGTTGATAGCATTTTCCATTGGATTTTTTGTTAAGAAAAAATAGTTGGGAGGATGCATATGTTTTTAAAGAAGATTACTGTATTACGCGATGAACCAAATGAAGAAAATAGCTATCCATTTACGATACCTACGATAAATAATTTAACGGAACTTAATTTAGTAAATAGTGTAACCTTTTTAGTTGGAGAGAATGGTACTGGAAAATCTACTTTATTGGAAGGAATTGCATATAACTGCGAATTTAATACGGCAGGAGGAAGTAGAAACAATCTATATGAAGTGGATGCTGCGGAAAGTGCGTTGGGGAAATATCTTCGATTATCCTGGATGCCTAAAATAACAAATGGCTTTTTTCTTCGAGCTGAATCATTTTATCAATTTGCATCGCATATCGATGAATTGGAAAGAAGCCGAAAAGGGGTTTTAGATAGCTACGGAGGCAAATCCCTTCATAAACAATCCCATGGCGAAGCATTTTTATCTTTGTTTTTATATCGCTTTAATGGAAGAGCTATTTATTTGTTGGACGAGCCAGAAGCAGCACTTTCTCCACAACGTCAACTAGCTTTTTTGCGAATTATACATGATTTAGTTATAGAAGAAGGCTGCCAATTCATCATTGCAACTCATTCTCCCATAATTTTAGGTTATCCCAATGCTTCTATCCTAAGTTTTGATCAAGAGAAAATTGAAGAAATAGAATATGAAATGACTGGTCATTATCAAATCACAAAGTATTTTTTAGACAATCGAGAAAAATTCTTAAAAGACTTACTGGAAGATGTATGATGAGAAACTTTATCTATACGGAAGGCGTTATATACAATTATGGGAGTGAAGTAAATGCGCGTAATCGAACAATATGTTGATGATATGCTTTTTTTCATTTGTATTGCACTTCCGTTTATATTTGTTTGGCGTTTCATTAGATGGAGAAAAAGAGGGTTTAAGCTACAAGAAAGTTTACACGAGGTGGGAATTTTTCTGCTTATTTCCGTTCTCATTGGTGTATTTTCACAAACGATTGTGCCGCGGCATGGTTTGATGAAACCTACATTGTCCAATGTGAATTTTGAGTTATTTCGTGTTTTTAGAGAAACGTATAATGCTATTAAGTATTTAGGTTTTTGGCAACCTTTTTATATTAACTTTCTGGGCAATATTATTCTTTTCATTCCCATTGGTTTTCTATTGCCCCTTCTTTTCAAAAGAATGGAGCGTTTTCCTTATACGGTCATAGTAGGATTATGTATTTCACTCTTCATTGAAATAACGCAACTTCCTCAAAATAGAAGCAGTGATGTAGATGATTTATGGCTGAATACACTTGGCGCCCTGATTGGGTATATTGTTTATTTAATGATCAAAAAGAAATTTCCTACATTCACAAAGTTTTTTAAAAAATTAAAGGAGAGAAGTTTATAACTTCTAGTGCCGGGGTAAATAGTAATCGAACGAAAATGTAAGGAGAGTAACATGATGATGATACCAAAAGAATCGAAAATCGAAGAAAAACGAGATAATATGATTGAAGACCTTGTAAACAAAGGCATATTTAAAATCGACGGAAAGCAGTTATATGAGCTAAATTTTTATGAATTAACAAAAGAATATATAATAGAAGAAGAAAGCTAAAAGTGCCTAAACATATAGGCACTTTTTTTCATGTTGACACTCTATACTACATAGGTAATATCGATATGAAAAATGTGGTACACTTGATTCAAACACAGATGAGGTGGAGTATAAATTGACTTTTTTACAAGAATTAAATGAAACATTACAAGAAAAATGGGCAAAAGCAAATTTTGCATTTGAAATGCCTATCCAAACACAATTAATACCACATATGCTTAATGGTTCAGATATAGTAGCAGAATCTCCAACCGGAACGGGAAAAACGTTAGCGTATGTCCTTCCTTTATTACAAAAGGTAGACCCTACAAAGAAACAAATTCAAGCATTAGTCATGGTACCTTCACAAGAATTAGGTATGCAAATCGTGGAAGTTTTTCGTGAATGGGTAGTAGGGACAGGTATTACTGTTGCTCAATTAATTGGTGGGGCAAATATTCAAAGACAAATTGAAACCTTAAAAAAGAAACCAACAATTATAGTAGGAACACCAGGACGATTACAAGAACTGGTGAAAGTAAAAAAATTAAAGATGCATGAAGTCAAAATAATTGTCTTAGATGAAGGAGACCAATTATTAAGTCGAGAACATCGCACAACCGTAAAAGGTTTAATAGATGCAACACTTGAAAGACAACTAGTTGTTGCTTCTGCTACGATTACCGACGAAATAGAGTTAGTTGCAGAAAGAATGATGAAAGATCCAGTACGCATTCAAGTGTCTGCTGAAGAAATTCCTTCAAAAGGTGAGGTCATCCATAGCTTTGTGAAAACAGAAACACGTGACAAAACAGAGCTATTAAGAAGAATCTCCCATTTAGAAGGAATGAAGGGCCTTGCATTTGTAAATAGTATAGACCAGCTTTTGATGAAGGACGCGAAACTTACTTACCGTGACGCGCCAATAGTGTCCTTGCATTCAGAAATGAAAAAAGAAGAACGCAAAAAAGCATTAGATGACTTTAAAAATGGAAAAGTAAGTATACTAATTGCAACAGATATAGCAGCAAGAGGACTCGATATTTCGGGCTTAACACATGTGATACATGTAGATGTACCGCATTCGATTGAGCAATACTTACATCGTTCAGGACGTACTGGACGTGCTGGAAAAGATGGAGAAGTATTAACATTATTAACATATGCAGATGAAAAAACGTATAAAAAGTGGACGAAAGAGCTCCCGAGTAAACCAGTACAGAAAATTTGGTATCGTGGTGAGTTCATCGAAGGATCATCGAAAACGATTGAGAAGAAAGGGAGATAAATATGAATTTCCAACAAAAGCTAGAAGAATATGCAGAACTAATAGTTAAGGTTGGTTTAAATATTCAAAAAGATCAACCCCTTCTAATTAATACGACGACAGACACGATTGAATTTACTAGACTAGTCGTGAAAAAAGCATATGAAGCAGGCGCAAAACGAGTAGACGTAAACTATACGGACGAAGTAAACGCACGAGCTTTTTACGACCTAGCACCTGAGCAAGCATTTCATGAGTTTCCTAAATGGGCTGCCATGCAAAGGGATGAGTTAATCGAAAACAAAGGGGCATTATTATGGATAGATGCGGATAATCCAGATCTACTTGAAGGTGTTTCTATTGATCGAATTACAAATTTCCATAAAGCAAGCGGAAAAGCATTGGAAAACTACCGAAAAGCAGTGATGAACGACGTCATTACTTGGTCCATCGTCGCAATGCCTTCACCAAAATGGGCTGCAAAAGTATTTCCTCATTTAGAAGAGGAATATCAAATGCAAGCACTATGGGATCTTATTTTCCAAGTAGTGCGAATAGGTGAAGGAACAGCAGTTCAAAAATGGAAAGAACATATAGACCATTTAGAAAGCCGCGCAGCTTTGTTGAACGCAAAACGATTTAAAAAATTACACTATAAAGCACATGGTACAGATATTCAAGTAGAACTGCCAAAAGGACATATTTGGCTTTCTGGTGCTAGTAAAAATGGACAGAACGTTCCTTTTATTGCAAACATGCCAACAGAAGAAGTATATACAGCACCGCTTAAAACGGGTGTAAATGGCTATGTGCGTAATACGAAGCCATTAGTGTATCAAGGAAATATTATTGATGGTTTCACGTTAACATTTGAAAATGGAGCCATTACAAAAGTTCAAGCGGATTCTGGAGAAGAGCTATTGCAAGAATTAAAACAAACAGACGAAGGTGCAAAATATTTAGGGGAAATCGCATTAGTTCCTCATGAATCACCAATTTCCGCATCTAACGTTTTATTTTTCAATACCCTTTTTGACGAAAATGCTTCGAATCATTTTGCTATTGGGGAAGCTTATCCTACATGTGTGGAGGGTGCCCGTGGTTTAACAAAAGACGAGCTTGAAAACCTTGGACTTAATACTTCCATCGTGCATGAAGATTTTATGATTGGTAGCGCAGATATGGATATACTAGGAGAGTTAGAAGATGGAAAGGTAGAACAAATTTTCCGAAAAGGTACTTGGGCTTTTTAAGGAGTAGATTCTAATGAAAAAATGCATAGCTTTAATTGTATTACTTTTCCTCCCATTTAGCTCCATTATTACGGAAGCAAAAGGGGGAGAAGTTTATATTGCTTTAGGGGATTCTATAGCCGCAGGTCAAACACCAAATAGAGCAATTGATGCAGGATATACAGATTTAATAGCACAAGAGTTGACGCGGTCCCATCAGCTTGCCTATTTCTCGAAAGCACTTGCATTTCCGGGTTATACGACCGCAGACGTGTTAAAAACTGTTCGTACGAAAGAAGCAAAAGAATTACTAAAAAATGCAACAGTTGTCACGATATCAGCAGGAGCGAATGATTTGCTTAGACTTGTTCAAGTAAATCCTTCAAAGGGGACAGTTGCATACAAGCAAGTTCAAGTAGATTATGCGCTAAACAATGTGCGCAAAAATATTGATGATATTATTCAAGAAGTTCAAGCAATTACACCGAAAGCAAAAATAGTTGTAATGGGCTATTATTTTGCCTATCCGCATGTACATGATGCACAAAAGGAAGGCATCAAGAAAGAGTTAAATACAATGAATACTATTTTAAAGACCGAAGCCAATGCAAATGGAGCAACTTTTGTAGATGTGGAAGAGGCCTTCAAGGGCCATGAAAAAGAATTATTACCGAATTCCTCGGATGTGCATCCTACAATGGAAGGCTACCGGTTGATGGCGAATGCTTTTTTAAAACAGTATAATGAACGTTTACAGGTAAATAAAAATGAACTACCAGCTCCAAATCCTTTGACTTTTGAACAAATTCTCGAAAAACAAAAAGAATCTGTTAAAAAACCTGTTTCAAGAATCCAAGGTTTCGATCAATATTTGTCTTTGACAAAATTAAAACCTTATATATAGAAAAATCTGTTCCCAATCCACTGGGAACAGATTTTTTTATTTGACAGTTTTTCTGGATTTCATAATTTTGCGTACGATTGGATAGACTATTGGCGCCCATTTTATCGCAGTTTTAACTAAGTTTTTTACCCTCATTATTATCGCTCCTAATGATTCTATACTGTATTATTAGATTCCCATCTTTACAGTAATATAAACATTATCTCAACACTTTGACACCTTGAATAATATTCCAAATAAGAGTAATGATATAAATAATTAAATATAAGAATACAAGTAATAAGGGTCCTGAAGTCATAAAGAAGGAAGGTTGATTAAAAGAACTATAAGACATAGAAAATACACTGGAATAGATAACGATAAATAAAATAATCATAAAAATAATAGGGATTAAATGTGAAATAAGCGAACGTTTTGCGTGCTGCTTCACTTTCGTATCATGCGTAATAAAGAATACGATAATTGGCAGTATTAATGGCGCAAATAACACACTAAAATAGGATAACGCTGATAAAAGTTTATTATTTTCCATTGGAGTTTTCTCCTCTCTGATTATGGATTAACAACAATTGAGTGTTGCGCAGGGACCAATTTAGTAGTTGACTCTACTCGAATCTCTTATATTTCACCATGTCTGTTGATTAACCACTTTCTTACATTTTGAAAAAAATCATAGAATCCATTTGAATTTACACGTTTTGGTTTACTTTGGACACTTTAGAAATAATGCGTCTTAGTGACCGCCACCGGGATTTCCGCTCTAGGCGGACGCTTTCCGAGGGGGGAGCGATGAGCCAGCACCGTCGCGTGCGCGCCGTTTGTGCTGTCTCATCTGTCTCCCTGATCCCTTCGGAGTCGCCGCCTGCCGCTGCAATCCAGCATATTTGCTAACTATTCAGTGTCACTATTCACTTTTTAATCTTAACTATATTATCTAAAGTGAAATCCAACAAATGGATGGATGAGTCAAATCACGGGGTGAATGCGACTACTTTCTCTTAATAAAGCCTTAACTTTGCATTAAATTATAAGTCCCCATTGAAAATATTTCGTATGTTGCGCATTATTTATTAGGTGATAATATCCGGATTAGTAGAGTGGATAACTTTGCGCAATACTACTGAATAGTTAATAAGTTTCTTCTGGGGTGGAGCGAAAGGGCGGCGACTCCTACCGGAGGCCAACAGGATGTTGGTCACGAAGGTGTTGCCACACGATGTGGCGCTTCTAGCCTTCGACCCTCTGTGGGCAAATGAGACTTCACAACGAACGCGTTGCGGCGGTGAAGGCTCATCGCTCACCCGGTGGAAAGCGTCCGCCCTGCAGCGGAAATCCCAACGGCAACTTTCTTACGACGCATTTTTTCTACAATATAATTTGTTGGTTAACTTTAGTTAATTCACGTATGTTATTGTGGAAAATTGGCTAATTAACAGACGTGATATTTCACTTCAATCAATAATAAAAGAGACTAAAATATTTTTATATTTTTCTACGGATGAAATGGAGACATATTCTTTTTCACCATGCCAATCCGCTCCAGAAGGGCCAAACTCAATAGCTCCCGCTCCATTTTTTGCATAGAAACGAGTATCTGCGGAACCATGTTGGCCGAATAAGTTAGTAATAGAATTCGTCCATTTTGTTGTAACTTGTTGAAGCTTAAGAACGTGTGAATTATTTTCTTCTGTAGTCACTGCTGGTTCACAAGCATGAACAATTACTTCACTTCCTGGGAAATGTATATGAGCAACATTCTTAATCATTGTTAAAATTTCTTGGTCGTTTTGTCCTGGAACAAATCGAATATCATAACTCACGAGACATTCGTCCGGAACAATATTGTATCTGTCTCCTGCATGTATTTTCGCCAAATTTAGTGAGGGATAATCATAGAACTTGTTACTTGCGGTTAAAAAAGGTAGTTTTCGCATTTCTTTGTCGAATGCAAAAGCTTGTTCAATCGCATTTACCCCTTCCCAAGGGCGGCTGCCATGACTGGATTTGCCCTTCAGTGTTACATCCAACTGAATAATTCCTTTTGCTTGAAGACCGATATGTAAATGAGTTGGCTCTCCGCAAATGATGAAATCTCCGTTAAACCCTTGGTCCACTAAATATTTGGATGTATCTCCATCTGTTTCTTCATCGGTCACAATATGAAGTTGGATTCTTTTCGTTAATTTCTGTGGAATTAAAGAGAGTTCGTAGAAAGCTTGCATCATAGCAGCAACTCCAGCTTTCATATCAGCTGATCCCCGCCCAAATAATTTGTCACCTTCTACATATGGATTAAATTGTTCTGCATTTCCAGGCACAACATCTACATGGCCATTCCATATGATACACTCTTCGCCACTTCCTATTTCCGCAACAAGCATTAGCTTAGAGTCGTTTTCCAATATTGTCGTGGCGATATCTCGATCTTCTAACCAAGTTTTGCAAAATAATAATGCTAAATTAGCTCCCTCTACATCATCACTTTTTATGCGAATTAAGTCTTTTAATAACTCAATCATACTCGTTGTCCCCTTTTCATATAATATTTCTATTAGTATAACAATGAAAAACGTAGGGTTGCATTACTTATTTTATTGGGATACAATGAATTCGAACTAAATAATTCATAACCACAAGGGGCGTCGCTTACGCGGCTGAGATAGTACCCTTCGAACCTGTAAGTTAATGCTTGCGTAGGGATGTGGATGGAAACTGACAATCGCGCGATGTCTGGGTCTATCCCAGTGTCGTTTTTTTGTGGTCAAAAAAGGGGATTACAATGAGAAATCAAAGTGTAGTGTTATTAGTAGAAATCGCTATTTTTGCAGCTTTAGGGTATGTATTAGATATGATTGGGTTTGGTATGCCACAAGGCGGCTCCGTTACTTTCGTGCTTGTACCAATTATTTTAATTGCGTTTCGTCGAGGAATTGTTGCTGGACTAATAACTGGTTTTTTAATAGGTATATTACAAGTTGTAACAGGTAGATTTTATGCAGCACCGCTATCTTTTGAGATTGTTATTTTACAAGTAGCAATTGATTATTTCATCGCATTTATGGTTGCCGGATTTGCTGGGGTATTTAGACCAGCATATATGAAAGCACTTGAAAATAAAGACACGAAAAAAATGGCGATTGCCGTTATTTTAGGAGCATTCCTTGCTGCGTTTCTTCGCTATTTAGCACATGTTACATCTGGTATTCTATTTTTTGGAGAATATGCTGGCGATCAAAACGTCATTTTGTACTCATTAATCTATAACGCTACTTATATGATTCCAGTATTTTTATTTGCTGCATTCATTTGTACTATCTTGTTCGTAAAAGCACCACGACTATTACTGCCGAATAACGCATAAATATGATATGATTATTGTACATTCAAATGAGAAGGGATCTTTTAAGATGATTGTACAAACAAATGAAGAGTTAGAAGCATTAAAAAAAATTGGCCGGATTGTGGCGGAAATTCGAGATGCAATGCGAGCAGCTACAAAACCAGGTATTACTACGAAAGAAATCGATGAAATCGGCGGGAAGCTATTTGAACAAAATGGTGCCATTTCAGGACCTAAGGGAGAATATGATTTTCCTGGTTACACGTGCATAAGTGTAAACGAAGAAGTGGCGCATGGTATACCAGGATCACGTGTTATTAATGAAGGAGATATTGTCAACATTGATGTCTCCGGCTCATATGATGGATATTTTTCGGATACTGGTATTTCATTCGTCGTTGGAGATGGCTACGAAGAAAAAGAAAAACTATGTGCCGTAGCTGAAAGCGCATTTAATCGTGCTATGTTAAAAGTGAAGGCTGGATCTCGTTTAAATCAAATCGGGAAAGCTGTAGCTAGAGAAGCAAATGAAAATGGTTTGCATGTTATTATGAACTTAACTGGGCATGGAATAGGGAAATCGCTTCATGAAGCTCCACAGCATGTACTGAATTATTATGATGCTTGGGATCCAACGATTTTAAAAGAAGGAATGGTTCTTGCAGTAGAGCCTTTTATCTCTCAAAAAGCAGAACATATTGTAGAATCAGGAGACGGTTGGACTTTTGTAACACCAGATAAATCGCTAGTCGCTCAAATTGAGCATACGATTGTCGTTACGAAAGAAGGACCGCTTTTATTGACAAAAATAGATTGAGAATAGCGCAAGGTGCCTGCTTAGCCGCGACAACGTTCTTCTGCGACGAGTAACCGCAGGAGCAAGCAAATGACGATTCCCGAGGAGGCAGTTCCTCAGCCACCGCAAACTTCTTTGTTTGCGACGAGCTTGCGCAGGAGCAGGGAATTGGCATTTGACCTCGAGCGGCTGGCGCCTGGAGTCTGGACAGAAAAAATGCCTTGGAAATTAAATTTTCCGAGGCATTTTTTTTATGAAAAAGATTCCTGCAATAAGGACACAACTTAAGAACATAGAAGCAGCGGTGATTAATAATTCGTCCAACAAATGGTGAACAGCTATACCGATAAAGGACCAAATGAAGACAAGTACGATAACGGGATCATTATAATGGAATCGAATATGCAGAGCAATTGCAGTAACTACTGTTAGAAAAATAACTGACCAAAGCGATTTTGTTATTCCCAAACCACTAAATTCAATGAAAGTAAGATAGTAATCGATATTTACAAATGTATCAACGAATATCCATCCTAGATAAATGGAGATAGGTAGCCTCACCATCCAAGATAGTTCCGTAGTCGAGTACGTATTATATAGTAAAAATAAGATTCCTATTAACGCGAACAGATCGAGTAACGAAAATAAAAATAATTCATAATGCCAAAAATAAATCCAAAGAATGTTTAGGATGGAACTACACACGAATAATACGACTCGTTTTGCAGACACCGTTTCTCCTCGTTTATATTCTTGTATTATGTTCCATATCCAACACGCTAATAAAAAATAAATGGCAAACCAGATAAGGGAAACGAAGCTTGCAGGAGTAAATAAAGCTGGAAGCCTATTGGCTATTTCTCTAGTTGTATGATGATTTAATGGCAGTGTATTTGCAAGTATATTTATCGTAACGGTAGAGATCAAGCTTATAATTAAAAGGATTATTCTAAACATACGTATCCCTCCTATCCTTCTAGTATACCTTTCAATTATTATTACGAACAACTGATTTGTGAATGTTTCATGGCAAAAGCGGAATAATCGAATAACAAAACATGGTATAATATAATTCGAACTAGTATGAATTTTAGGGGGAAAAGTAATGGCAGAAAAGTTATATCCAATTACGTGGGATCTAGATTCATTTTTTAAAGGTGGAAGTGTCTCAAATGATTTACGGATACATTTAGATGAAGTGAAGGAAAAGCTGAAGGTATTTGAAGAAAAATTAAAAAGCTTTGTTGCTCCAAATTCAAGCGAAGATGCGCAGAAATTAGAAAATATTATTAACGAATTAAAAGATATTGCAACTAATTTATCAGAAGCAGGAGCGGTAATTGGTTGTTACCAAGCGCAAGACACAACAGATAAACATGCAGCACTTTTAGAAGGAGAAATGGGAAGTATATATGCAAAGTTCTCTTCTTTGATGCTTGTTATCCAGCAAGTTTTAAGTAAGACAGAGGAAACAGTTTGGAATGGATTAATGGAATCCAAGGAACTATCGGAGTATACATTTGTTCTTAATGAGTGGAGAGATGAAGCGAAAAAGATGCTCTCTGAAAAAGAAGAAGACATGATTACAACACTTGGAGTAGATGGTTATCATGCGTGGGGTCAACTTTATGATTTATTAGTAGGAGACATTCGAGTGAAAGTAAAAGTAGATGGGGTAGAAAAAGAACTTTCCGTAGGGCAAGCAAATAATTTAAGTTCCCACGAAAACGCTGCAACTCGAAAAGAAGCTTTTGAAGCATTAGAAACTGCTTGGACTGACAAAGAAGAGTTCTTTGCAAAAACATTAAATCATCTAGCTGGTTTCCGATTAGCTGTATATGAAAAAAGAGGCTGGGAATCTGTGTTACAAGAACCTCTTGATATCAATCGAATGAAACAAGAAACATTGGATGCAATGTGGGGTGCAATTTCTAAAAATAAAGCTCCTTTTGTCGAATATTTAAACGTAAAGTCGACAATGCTAGGGGAAAAAGGAATGCATTGGTATGATTTAGATGCACCAGTAAGTGCTTCAACAGAAAAAATGGATTATCAAACAGGTGCGGAGTTTATCCTTAAGCATTTTAAAGAATTTGGTCCGAAGTTAGAAGCTTTCACTAGAAATGCATTTGAGAAAGGGTGGATTGAAGCAGAAGATCGCCCAAACAAACGTCCAGGTGGTTTTTGTACAGGAATGCCAGTTTCGGAGGAATCTCGTATTTTCATGACATATAGTGGAACGATGTCAAATGTTTCTACGTTAGCACATGAATTAGGACATGCCTTTCATTCATATGCTTTAAAACCGGTTCATTGGATGAATCGCCAATACGCTATGGGTGTTGCTGAAACAGCCTCAACTTTTGCGGAAATGATCGTAGCGGATGCAGCTGTAAAAGAAGCAAAAACAGATGATGAAAAGATTGCTTTATTAGAAGATAAAATTCAACGAAGTGTTGCGTTCTTTATGAACATTCATGCTCGTTTCTTGTTTGAAACAAGATTTTATGAGGAACGTAAAAATGGAATAGTTTCTGCAACAAAATTAAATGAATTAATGGAAACTGCTCAAAAAGAGGCTTATGGAAATGCACTCGAAACGACTCATCCACATTTCTGGGCCTCTAAACTACATTTTTATATTACAGGGGTACCGTTTTATAATTTCCCATATACTTTTGGTTACTTATTTTCATTAAGTATTTACGCAAAAGCAATTAATGAGGGAGCAAATTTTGAAGAGAAATACATTGCTTTACTTCAAGATACTGCTGTAATGTCAGTAGAGGATTTAGCAATGAAGCATCTTGACGAAGATATTACAAAAGAGGCATTTTGGATTAAAGGAATTAACCTTTGCATTCAAGATGTAAATGAGTTTATACAATTAATTAATGCAAAAGGGTGACGATGCTTGATCTATTTAGAAGGAGATACATGTTATTTACGGACATTAAATGTAAAAGACGCACCCAGTCTAGCAGATCTCGTTTATAAAAACAAAAGATATTGGTCTATTTTTGAACCATTACATCGAGAGGAGTATTATACAACCGTTGTGCAAAGGGAAAAGATTCGAGAGTCGCTATTATTAATGAGTGAAAAAAGAGAATTTAGTTTCGGCGTGTTTGCACATGGTACTGATCAAATGATCGGTAGTATTTCTCTGTATAGTTTAAAAAGAATGCCTTTTTCAAGTGGACTCATCGGTTATTCGATAGATGAGCAATTTATAGGAAAAGGTATTGCTACAGAAGCCGTCCACATTTTAAAGCTATTTGGGTATGAACATGTCCAGTTAAATCGAATTGAGGCTTATGTATCTCCAAGGAATCTTGGATCCATAAAAGTGTTAGAAAACAATGAATTTCAACGGGAGGGCTTACTTCGTAGTCTTCTATTTATAAATGGGAAGTGGGAAGATCACTATATTTACGCTTCCATTAGCGAAGGATATCGATAAATTTCATATATAAATAAAAAGTTGGCTATTCATTGAGGTGAATAACCAACTTTTTTGTCGATTTCCTGGGAAATAGTTTATATCGTGTTGAGGTTACCGTCTACGACTAAGTCTAATCGACCAGTTGTAGGATCAATGATTAGACCGTGTATAGGAATATCTTTAATCATTAAAGGATGATTCCGTATCATTTCAACGCTATGTAAAACACTTTCTTTTACATCTGAAAAACCTTCTAACCATTTTTCCACATCTACTCCGGAGTGTTCTAATATATCAAAAATGAGCGGGTCTATACCTCTAGATGTTATTTTCTCTATAATTTTATCTGTATGAATAGAACTCATGCCACAATCATGATGCCCGATAACGTATATTTCATCTGCTTGGAGTTCATAAACAGCAACGATTAGACTTCGCATAATACCGCCAAAAGGATGATTAATAATAGCACCAGCACTTTTTACTATTTTAATATCTCCATTTCTAAAGTTCATTGATTTCGGCAACAATTCAACAAGTCGAGTATCCATGCAAGTTAAAATAACAGCTCGCTTGTTTGGAAACTTCGTTGTTATATAAGGTTCATATAGTTTATTTTCTACAAAATAATCATTGTACTTTAATACTTCATTTAAATTAGGCATAACTTTCCCCCTTCATATACTGTGTTTTTATTCTATATGAAAAAAGGGGAAATTTCCTCTAATTTGTTTCTATTCATTTCGCTACTTTTTGTTTTCGTTCCGATACAAAGAAAGATTTACCAGTTCCAATCGCAACAGATTGAAGAGGTTCCGGTGCAATGTGAACTGGCACTTCAATAACACTGGTTAGCCATTCCTTAATATTTTTAAGTAGTGCGCCTCCACCAGTTAACACAACTCCATGGTCCACGATATCCCCTGCAAGTTCTGGTGGACATATTTCAAGGGTTGCACGAATTGCTTCTAATATTGCACTAAGAGATTCTGCCAAGACACCCTGTATTTGGGTAGAGGAGAGATGAATTATTTTCGGTAATCCAGTTACAACATCTCTTCCTCTTACATCCATATGTTCTACTTCATGCGGAAGTAAGGCATGTCCGATAGTTTTCTTAATTTCCTCAGCAGTAGGTTCTCCAATCAATACATTATATTCTTTTCGAATAAAATGAATAATTGATTCATCCATTTTATCTCCTGCATCCTTCACAGTGTTAGATGCAACGACCCCACCGAATGATATAATCCCAACTTCAGTCGTACCTCCACCAATATCGACGATCATACTTGCCACTGGTTCATTAACAGGAAGTCCCGCTCCAATTGCTGCTGCAACTGGTTCTTCCATAAGTTGAACTTCTTTCGCTCCGCTTTGTCTAACTGCATCTTGAATTGCTCTTCGTTCGACAGACGTTGCACCTGATGGCGTACACACAACAACAGATGGCTTTCGTAATGAAGTTCCAAGTTTTTTACTTGCATTTTGCATAATGAGTTTTAATAATTGCGTCGTAATATCAAAATCAGCTATGACACCGTCTTTTAACGGGCGAATAACTTCTATGAAAGCTGGTGTTTTTCCAATCATTTCTTTTGCTTTATGTCCAAATGCAATAATTTCTCTCGTTTTTGTATTAACTGCCACAACTGTTGGTTCATCTATAATTATGCCTTTACTTTTAGTATATACTAATGTATTTGCTGTGCCTAAATCTATTCCAATATGAGCATTTGAAAACATATTAATCTTCCTCCATTCAATCATACTCACTAAGTATAAAGGATAAAAGGTGTATTGCCATGTGTTACATTATGGAAGTTTACAAATATTTCATTGGTTAATAGATCAATATACATAGGGTTAGTAAGTAAAATAATCTAATAGTAGGTGCTGGTCATAATATTGACATACAACTGTCTTTAAACTGAAAAGAAAAAGATAGATAGTATCAAGGTCCTATGAGAGGTAACCACAGGAGCGACAAACACCGGATCGTGCTTTCGAAAGCATGAAGGGAAGGGCAGTGGAAAATTCCCTATAATTCGAGTTTGTGAGATAGTAGTGTCAATAAGTAAGAAAATCATTGCAACGGCTCCCTTTCCGCGGGAATTGCCTCAGCCTCCTCGCTTTGCTGAGGAGGCTTCGAATAACGGTATTCCTTTAGGAGTGTCTCCTTTTCTAACTATTTTTGGGGTCATTCGCAAAGGGATTATCAAGCTTTTAAACGTAAAAAGAGCAAGGAAGTAAAGAATAGGACACTTTCGCATTTAAAGTGTCCTATTTTTTTATGAATAAGCTATTTGTCTTATAATGTGCATACCCTGTTCAACTATGGAATGGAAATTTGTTAGACTCTGACACATTGATATCTTTACAAAAGGGTCGGTTAAAGAAGCGTGTTGATTTTCTTCTTTACTTAACGTTACAAGGTAATTCACGAAAGAAATAGATTAGAATTTTTCGAATGATAAGTAAACTAAAAGGAAAAAAGGATATTTACCAATAATTGTAGAAATATGTGATTAACAGAGTTAAGAGGTGTTAGGTATGTTCTATAAATGTAATTATTAATTGATGTCAAAATGTTTATTTACTGTATTACTATCAAATTGAGGAGGTGTTTGTTTTGAAAGATCCAAGAATACAAAGAATCGCGGAATTGTTGGTAAACCATTCAATAAAGGTGCAACCAAATGAACATGTTTTGGTACAAACAAATACAGAGATTGAAATTAGTGTAGTACGAGAAATAATCAATGAAATTCATAAAGTAGGTGGATTTGCACACGTTGATTTAAACGATTCTGTTGTGACTAGACAATTAGTTCTTGGCGGAGGAAACGAGCAATTTAAAGTATTAGCCGAATTGGAAGTAAATCGTTTGGCAAAAATGGACGGATATATAAATTTGAGAAGTCCAGTCAATAGCTCAGAATTTGTTGATATTCCTGATGAAAAATTTGATATGTATGCAAAGATATATGGTACAGCTCAGTCTGAAGCAATATTTAAGAAAAAATGGGTAACGACACGAATCCCTAATCCCTCTATGGCACAGGAAGCCAAGATGAGCACAGAAGCATTTGAGGATTTTTATTTTGATATTTGTAACGTTGATTACAAAAAACTTTCTGAAGCCATGGATCCTTTAAAAGAGTTGATGGAAAAAACGAAGTTTGTTGAAATTAAAGGACCTAGAACCGATCTATCCATGTCAATTGAAAATATGGGTGTGATCAAAGGAGATGGTATAGATAATATTCCTGACGGTGAAATCTACACTGCACCAATTAGAGATTCAGTGAATGGAACTATTACCTTTAATACACCTGCACACGCCATGGGTGTAACGTTTGAAAATCTTTCACTTACATTTGAAAAAGGAAAAGTAGTAAAGGCAACAGCGAATTATCAAGAAAAACTTAATGAAATGCTTAATACAGATGATGGGGCCAGGTATGTTGGGGAATTTGCTTTAGCTTTTAACCCGAAGGTGAAAGTTCCCATGAACAATACGTTATTTGACGAAAAGATTGATGGGAGTTTTCATATTGCTTTAGGCTACTGCTTTGAAGAAGCTGATAATGGGAATAAATCTGCAATTCATTGGGATTTAATATCAATTCAACGCCCTGATTATGGTGGTGGAGAAATCTATTTTGATGGTCAGTTAATACGTAAAGATGGGCGATTTGTTATTCCTGAATTAGAAGGATTAAATCCAGAGAAAATATTAGCTGAATAAAAAAGTTTAAAACATTAAGTAAAGCAGTCACTTCACGATCCATAATTTTAACGGTAATAGTGTAGAGGATCTCACATATAGATAAATTTTTACTCGGATTTAGCGTTCAGGTATTCTCTTTCCACGGGGCGAACGACGAGTCTCCTGGGCAAACACTATGTTGGTAATGAAGTAGTTGCCTCAGGATGAGGCGCCATTAATTAGCCTTCCTTCTTAATTAAGCGCTTCGTGCAGGGCCTCGCTAATCCCGTTAGGAGTCTCATGCTCCTGAGCAAGCTCGTCACAAATAAATTTATCACCGCACTAAATCCTAGTTTGTGAATAAAAGAATCATCGGTAGGTTTCTAAATAGATACAAAAGTAGATGAAATAAGCTGCAAGGTGTTCTAGAGGGTGACGGACAAACATCCGCTAAAAGATCCTTCATAAAATTCTTCGTCAATAGTGTAGCTTATGTTTCGGCCAAGCACTCAGGAAATAGTAAAGATAATATGCACTTAAAGGACTCTTGCACTTTTCGTATGTAATTTCAATAGAGTAAACTGCTTAATAGACTGATGTGATAACTACTTAAACATAAAAAAACAACCGCAATTTCTGCGGTTGTTTTGAATTATTTGGAAGGTTTCGGATCTACTAAAACTGAATCGTGTGAGTTCATTGATTTAGCGAAGTAGTGCATAATTGTATAACCTACAATACCTGTAACTGCTGCAAAACCAAGAACTGTAACTGTGAATAAGCCCATTATTAAACACCTCACTAGTTATATTACTATCATTATAGCTTAAAAGAATATAAAAGTTAAGTAGTATTTTATAGAAATCTACTCAAAAATAGTTAGAATGCCCAGTTACCGTTGCGGAAGATCGGTTCTGTCGTTCCATCTTCTTTCACACCATCAATATTCATTTTATCGGAACCAACCATAAAATCCACATGCGTAATACTATCGTTTAGCCCGTTTTTAGCAAGCTCCTCACGACTCATCGTTTTGCCACCTTTTAGACAAAATGCATATGCACTACCAATTGCTAAGTGATTGGATGCATTCTCATCGAAGAGCGTGTTATAGAATAATAAGTTAGAATTAGAGATTGGTGAATCATGCGGAACAAGGGCAACTTCTCCTAAATAGTGAGCGCCTTCATCTGTTGCAACAAGATCTTCCAACACTAGCTGACCTTCTTCAGCTTCTACTTTTACAATTCGTCCATTTTCAAAAGAAACAGTAAAATTATCAATAATATTACCACCGTAACTTAATGGTTTCGTACTAGCAACGTAACCATCTACGCCAGTTTTTAATGGGACTGTAAAAACTTCCTCGGTTGGCATATTAGCCATGAAGTCGTCTCCTTTTTCATTGACGCTACTCGCTCCACACCATAAATGTCCTGCTGGAAGTTCAATAGTTAAATCAGTTCCAGGAGCTGTATAGTGAAGTTTTTTGTAATTTTTGTCATTTAAATAATCTACTTTCATGTGAAGTAGTTTATCGTGCTCTTTCCATGCCGAAACTGGATCTTCTAAATCTGCTCTTACTGCTTTGAAAATAGCATCCCAAAGTGCAGAAACTTGTTCTTCTTCTGCAACATTCGGGAACACCATTTTAGCCCATTCTTTTGAAGGAGAAGCAATTACTGTCCAACTAACTTTATCGGATTGCATATATTGGCGATATTTACTTAATGCTGTCCCAGCTGCTTTTTGGAATGCAGCAATTTTACTAGTATCCACTCCTTTTAAAAGGTCCGGACTTTGGCTCATAATGCTCATAAATGCAGCGCCTTGCTCAGCTAATAATTCTTTTTCTTGTACTTTCCATGATGGGAAGAACTCAAAAGATTCTTTAGGAGCTAGTTCATAGCGTAAGCGAGTGATTTCATCGTCAGAAAAATCTACAAGAACTTGATTGGCACCAACCTCATACGCCTTTTTTGTAATTAATCGAACAAGTTCCACACTGTCAATTGAAGAAGCAATAAATAAAGTCTGACCAGGTTGAATATTAACCCCAACTTCTACAGCAAGTGCAGCGTATTTCTCAAGCTTTTCATTAAATGGTGACATATACATACTTCCTTTCTGTGTTTAACTTAATAATATCAGTTTTCAGTCTATTGTAACAATACATATAGAAGGTAAAAAGTCGGATATTAGTCATAAACTATGAAATTATATTATTCGAAAGCAAGTTTATTATTAAAAAAAGTGCAAAATAGCCGAAATAATGAGAGAAATAGAATTTGGGGGTTAATAAATGGATATATCGACGGTTGTTGGTCTCATCATTGCGTTTGTTTCATTATTAGTTGGGATGTATTTAAAAGGAGTTGGTCCAGGAAGTTTATTAGTTCCTGCAGCTATCTTAATTATTATATTTGGAACAATTGCTGCTGTAGTAATTGCTTTTCCGATGAATGAATTGAAAAGGGTACCAAAGCTATTTGGTGTAATATTCAAAGATAAAAAACTTGCAGATGATAGTGAAGTTATTAAAATGTTTTCTAGTTGGGCTGATTTAGCACGTAGAGAAGGCTTACTCGCACTGGAAAGTAAGATTGCGGATGTAGATGATCCATTCTTAAAAAATGGGTTAACATTAGCAATTGATGGACAAAATGCGGATTATATTAGAGATGTACTAACAGAAGAAATCGATGCTTTAGAAGACAGACATATTGGTGGAGCTTTAATATTTTCGCAAGCAGGTACATATGCCCCTACACTAGGAGTGCTAGGAGCAGTTGTCGGACTAATTGCAGCCCTTAAAAACTTAAATGATATTGATTCATTAGGACATGCTATATCAGCAGCTTTTGTTGCGACATTACTAGGTATTTTCACTGGGTATATTATTTGGCATCCATTTGCAAATAAGCTTAAACGCAAATCTAAGCAAGAGGTTCGTCAAAAAACGATGATGTTAGAAGGGATTCTTTCCGTATTAGAAGGAGACGCTCCTCGTGTTATTGAACAAAAGTTAGCCTCGTATTTGTCGATGTCAGATCGCAAGAAAATTATGAGCGAAAGCGGGGAGGCTGGCTTTGGCAAAGAAGCATAAAAAACATAAAGAAGAAGAACATATGGACGAGTCTTGGCTTATTCCATATGCGGATATATTGACTTTATTATTAGCGCTATTTATTGTGCTGTTTGCATCCAGTACAGTTGATCAACAAAAACTCCAACAAATGTCACAAGTCTTCAGTGAGGTGTTTGATGGGGGCAATGGTTTAATGGAACATCCTTCTCCGATAGATGTGCCAATAACGCCAGATCAAACGAATGAAAATGAAAATGAGCAAAGTTCAGCTTATATTGAAGATCAACAAGCACTGTCAGCTATTAAAGCTAGTGTAGATGAGTATATAGCAGTCAATGCACTAGAAAAGCAGTTCGCAACGAAATTGACGGATGAAGGGCTTCTTGTTACAATCCGTGAGAATATTTTGTTTGATACGGGAAAAGCACAAGTAAAATCTGAATATCGCCAAATTGCCGAAGACATATCTGATCTTTTAGTATTTGATCCTCCTAGAAATGTCGTTATAACAGGACATACAGATAATATACCAATTTCAAGTAGTGAGTTTTCCTCTAACTGGGAACTAAGTGTTATGCGTTCAGTAAATTTCCTGAAAATTTTAGTTAGTAAAGGTACAATTGATCCGTTGTACTTTAGTGCAAAAGGTTATGGTGAATTTAAGCCAGTTGCTTCTAATGATACAGCAGTAGGCCGCGCTAAAAACCGACGTGTAGAAGTGTTAATCCAACCTCGTGTGTTACAAGATGGTACTTTAAACGATGCACCTAAATAAGAGAGACGTAAACTGATAACAATTTTGAGTTGTTATCAGTTTTTCTTTTGACTTTTCTAAACAAAAGTTTATAATTAAAACAAAAGTTTGTAATGAAAGGAGGGTTATCATCATGCAACCAAAAGAAATACAAATTTTACAGTACCTTCGAAAAAATCCGTATGCGTCTCAATTAGAAATAGCAGATACTCTTAATATGTCCAGACCTGCAGTAGCCAATATTATTTCTCAATTAATTCGGAATGGTCAAATAACAGGAAGAGCATACATACTTCCTGAAAAAAATGAGATCATTTGTATCGGTGGCGCAAATTTAGATCGAAAATATTCAGTTAAAAATAAATTACAAATGGGTACTTCTAATCCAACTACGAGCTCCCAAAGTGTTGGAGGAGTAGCAAGAAATATAGCTGAGAATATAGGTAGACTAGGGCATAGTGTACGTTTGTTATCGGTAGTTGGGAATGATATCGAGTATCAGATAATAGAAAAAGCTTCTAGTAATTGGATGAACTTATTTTCTGTAGAAAAACTTGCTAATTATTCTACTGGCACATATTCTGCCGTATTAGATAGGCAAGGCGAGATGCTTTTTGCACTAGCTAATATGGAAATATATGATCAACTATCTGTTGAATACATGAAAAAACAAGAGTCTCATCTTTCGAATGCACAACTATTAATCGTGGATATGAATTGTCCAAAAGAAGTAATTGAATACTTACAAACACTTGCAATGGGAAAAAATATCTCACTCGCAATTATTCCTGTATCTTCTCCTAAGATGGAGAGAATGCCGGATAACTTGCATGGAATAGAGTGGATCATTTTAAACCGCGACGAGGCTGAAGCATATTTACACATGAAAATCATTGATGAATCATCATGGAAAAAAGCTGCACAAACTTTTGTACAAAAAGGTGTCAATCATGTTGTTATTACAAATGGTAGTCAAGGCGTAATGTATTCGAGTGAATCCATTGATTCGACATACGTTCCTGCGATGCAAGTAGATCATGTAGTAGACGTCACTGGAGCTGGAGATGCTTTTGTCTCTGGTACGCTTCATGCATGGTTGGAAGGAAACGATCTAAAATCGGCAATAAGTGCTGGCATGTTAAATGCGAGTAAAACTTTACAATCTGCAGAGACTGTTCGTACAGAGCTTTCTAAAATTACGCTAAATAATGAATTGGAGGAATATTTATCATGAGAGAATTTTTAACATTTTCAAAAGAAGTAGAAGAAGGAATGGCAGCAGGGAAAGCAATTGTTGCTTTAGAATCGACAATTATTTCACACGGAATGCCTTACCCACAAAACGTAGAAATGGCAAGAGAAGTGGAGCAAATTATACGTGAGAATGGTGCTGTTCCAGCAACAATTGCCATTATGGATGGGAAGATTAAAATAGGTCTTTCAGAAGAAGAGCTTGAAACACTAGGCACAAGTAAAAATGCACGAAAAACTTCTAGAAGAGATCTTCCTTATGTAGTAGCTTCCAAAGAAATTGGTGCAACAACAGTAGCAACAACGATGATTTGTGCAGAGCTAGCAGGTATTAAAATGTTTGTAACTGGTGGTATCGGTGGAGTTCATAGAGGTGCAGAAACGACGATGGATATTTCAGCAGACTTAGAAGAACTAGCTTCTACTAATGTAGCGGTCGTATGTGCTGGTGCAAAATCTATTTTGGACATAGGTCTGACACTTGAATATTTAGAAACAAAAGGCGTTCCTGTTGTCGGATACCAAACGGATGCATTCCCGGCATTTTATACGGCGACTAGTGCATTTAACGCAAACTTCCGTCTGGATGAGCCACAAGAGGTTGCAAACATGCTAAAAGTGAAATGGGATCTAGGTTTAAAAGGTGGAGCAATTATTGCAAATCCAATCCCTGTTGAGCATTCAATGGAAGAAGCATATATTATTGAAATTATTGAAAAGGCTTTAAAAGAAGCTGAAGAAAACGGCATTAAAGGGAAAGACGTTACACCATTTTTACTTGGAAAAGTAAAAGAATTAACAGAAGGAAAAAGTTTAGAATCGAATATTGCATTAGTTTACAATAATGCAAAAGTAGGCGCTAAGATTGCTGTTGAACTAAATAAACTATAAAAAAACTTCCCGAGAACTAATCTCGGGAAGTTTTTTTACTTTCGTAAGTTTCCAAGTTCTGCTGCGATTGCTTGCATTTCGCTTGGACTAAACGATTCTCTTTTTTTCACCATTTCATACAAGTAGACCAAATCCTCGTATTCAGTCGCATTAAAATTCTCTGGTTTCATAGCATCTACGTTTACCATACGAAGCTTCTCTTTTATTGTTTCAATCATATACGTAACATTTTCAACAGAAGGCTGTGATAAATTCATATTTTGTTCCTACCTTTCATACATTAGAACTTTATCCCGCTTAACGGGCTGTAAGATTTCCAAGCTTCACTTTATCATTTCACGCTCCGCATAGATTGTCAAACACTAAATAGATTTTGCTGCTTTAGCCGCTAGTTTTTCCTCTTTTAATTTATCTTGGATACGTTTAGTTTCATAAACAACTATTCCAGATAGACCAAGTAACCCAATTAAGTTAGGAATAGCCATTAAAGCGTTAGTAATATCAGAGAAAGTCCAGATTAAATCAAGAGAAACCACTGAACCGATAAATACCATGATTACAAATGCAATACGATATATGATTAATAAAGACGGATTTTTAAATAAGTATTGGAAACATTTCTCACCATAATATGCCCAACCGAAAATAGTAGAAGAGGCAAAGAAAATTAATCCAATAGCAACAACGTACGGACCAAAATTACCAAGGAAATGTCCAAATGAAGCCGAAGTTAATTGATTTGCAGCTAGACTAGTATCTTTATACATACCTGACATTACAATTGTAACACCTGTAATCGAGCATATAAGGAATGTATCTAAAAATACTTGTGTCATGGAAACAAGAGCTTGACGACCTGGTAAATCCGTTCTTGCAGCTGCTGCAGCAATTGGAGCAGACCCTAGACCAGCCTCATTAGAGAATACCCCACGTGCGATACCGTAACGAATAGCCGCACCAATTGCACCGCCTGTTGCTGCTTCAGCAGAAAATGCCATTTTGAAAATAGTAGCAAATGCATCAGGAATTGCAGTAATATTCATTACCATAACGATAATTCCAGCCAATAAATAAAATAGGGCCATTACTGGTACAAAAATAGCAGTTACATTACCAATAGATTTAATTCCTCCAAGAATAACAAGTGCAGTAAATATTGTAAGGACAACCCCTGTAATCCAAGTATCTAATCCAAAAGTGGATTTTACTACTCCTGCAACTGAGTTAGATTGAGTCCCGTTTCCAATACCAAATGCAGCAATGGCACCAAAAATTGCAAAGAGAACTGCTAACCATTTTTGTTTTAAACCATGTTCTAAGTAGTACATCGGACCACCGGCCATTTGACCTTTTGAATCTTTTACTCGGAATCTTACGGCTAAAATTGCTTCACTATATTTCGTAGCCATTCCGAAGAAAGCTGAGAACCACATCCAGAAGATGGCTCCAGGTCCTCCGAGCACAACGGCAGTAGCAACCCCTACGATATTTCCTGTACCAACAGTTGCAGCAAGTGCGGTTGTAAGGGCTTGGAATTGAGAAATATCTCCCTCTGCAGTTTTATCGTGCTTTTTAGAAAATACCAATCTTAAAGCAGTAGGTAAAAGGCGGATTTGTAAAAAACCTACACGAACCGTTAAATAAATACCTGTCCCAACGATTAATATTAGTAATGGTATTCCCCATAAAAAAGAAGATACGTTACCTAAAAAATTATTTAAAGCTTCCATTCTACTAACCCCCCTATGTTTCTTTTTGTTATTTACTCTAGGATAATATGTTCCTTTCTATGTAATTCTCCCTTGTTATAATATTCATAAAATTCAGCACTTTAGTCAAGACTATTTTTTAATATATGCTAATTATTTGTTTTATTACGCTTCGTCACGGGTATAATTAAATACATACACATTTAAACATGGAGGTTATCACATGAGTGAATCTAAATTAGCAAAAGGGATTGTTTGTGGAGCATTAATAGGTGGAGCGCTAACTATGTTAGATCGGTCGACAAGAGATACGGTTGCACAGAAATCTAGATATATTGGAAAACAAATTCGATATTACAGTAAAAATAGACAAGAACTAATAACGACCCTTGAAGATCAAATAACGAAATGGAAATCATTTTACGATCAGTTTGCTTCTGATGCAACGTACATATCACAAAAAGTAAATGAAGTGAAAGGAATTACACCACAAGTCAAAACGCTACTTACGGATACAAAAGAAGTATTTACTCAATCGAAAGAAGAATACAAATCAATTGTTATCCCTGAATCGGATGAAAATATCGTGAAACAATAAAAGAAATGAAAGGAGAGGATGAAGTGGAGCGTAATCGTATAAAAGAGGAATTACAAGAAGGAAATACTTCATCCTCAACTACTTGGCGTGAAAATATGAAGTTTTTATCTATTAGAAAAAAGCAAACCCGCAGTACGGAACCGCAAGATTTAACGACCTGGTCCGGATACTTTAAGCATTTACTAAGACATATTCAGAGAGCAGATATTACAGGATTAGGAGCACAACTTGCTTATTTTTTCCTCTTATCATTGTTTCCAATGCTTATTTTTATCATGACGTTATTACCATATATAAACTTGGATGAAGCACAAGTATTTCGGTTTTTAGAAAACTATGCGCCAAAAGAGGTATATATGCTTATTGAGGGAACCGTATCAGATGTATTAGGAAATCGCAATGGAGGATTACTATCTATCGGAATTCTTGGTACCATTTGGTCGGCATCGAAAGGCATGAATGCTATTGAGATGTCATTAAATAGATCTTATGAGTTAGAAGAAACCAGACCATTTTTTATAGTAAGAGGTTTATCAGTTATTTTTACCCTACTCATGATTGTACTACTTGTTGTCGCACTAGTATTACCTGTATTTGGTCAACAAATTGGAACTATTCTATTTTCCTATTTCGGATTTGAAAAAGGATTTCTTGAACTTTGGAATAATATCAGATGGATAATCAGCCCACTTGTTATTTTTATAGTATTCACTGCTCTATATTGGATTGTCCCAAACAAAAAGTTATTATTAAGAAGTGTAATTCCTGGAGCAGTTTTTGCTACATTAGGGTGGATTATTGTGTCGTTAGGATTCTCTTATTATGTTAGTAGCTTTAGCAACTATTCTTCCACTTATGGAAGTATAGGAGGAATCATTGTTCTAATGTTGTGGTTATATTTATCGGGAATTATTTTATTAGTGGGCGGGCAGGTAAATGCAGTAATGCAAGAAAGAAAGAATGCATTTTTACAGAAAAAAGCAAAGGGTCTAAAATCTAACCCATTCGGTTGAGAGGAACAAAACTTTAAATAACAACGTAAATATCGAAACAAATAACACTAAATTAAAGTACAAATTAGCATTGCTTTTAGCAGTGCTTTTTTTAGTGCGCCAGGCATGGCGACTATCTAGGTGGTGAAAGTCCACTGTGGGGGTACACATCAACTAACCACTAGAGAAGCGCAAGGTACTTATCGCGAGGTAAGGGCTGAAGGAAGCGTGTATCAAAATCTTGGCTCAACGAACAGAAATCTGATACCAAGGCTTTATAGGTGGATAAGGCTCCTAAACAAGTCAAAGTCCAAAAGATGTGCGTAACCCTATAAAGTAAATCAGGTGAGTAAAAGAGGAAAGATAGTTGTCTTACCCTGGGAGGTCTCACGGACAGCTGAGGAGTCCCCTATAAAGAAAGCTGGTCGGAAAAGGTTTATCGTGAGAAGTCAGCCGAAGCCATAGTAATGATGAAAATCATGAAGGGCTGAACAATTTATAGTGTTTCTACACCATAATTGCACGAAAGATAAACTTCTGAATGTGTTAATGAGGAAAGTATGAGCGTATCTCAGAGGATACTCAAAAGAGAAGTGTCTTATCGTCACGTGAAAGGAAAGGAAGAAACGAGTGTGGAGCTTTTAGAAGAAATCCTAAACAATCAAAATATGAATCAAGCCTATAAGCGAGTGTACCGTAATAAAGGCACGAGTGGAATAGACGGAGTGACTGTGGAAGATTTGAAGGTACACCTAAGGGAACATAAGGATGAACTGCGGGATCAAATTCGGAAAAGGAAATACCAGCCAACGCCGGCATTACGAGTCGAGATTCCAAAAGAAAATGGAAATATGCGTAAACTAGGTATTCCAACAGTTGTCGACAGAGTGGTACAACAAGCGATTAGCCAAATACTCGGCCCCATATTCGAAAAACAATTCAGCGAATACAGCTATGGTTTCCGACCAAGAAGAAGCTGCGAAATGGCAATTATCCAGGCTTTGGAATATATAAATGACGGACATGAATGGTTAGTAGATATTGACTTAGAGCGATTCTTTGATACAGTTCATCACGACAAGCTGATGAGAATCATCTCCCATACGATTAAAGATGGAGATGTAATTTCCCTCATACGGAAATACCTTATAAGTGGTGTGATGGTCAATGGAAAGTATGAAGCTACACCAGTAGGAACACCGCAAGGTGGCAACCTTAGTCCACTTTTAAGCAATATTATGTTGAATGAACTGGACAAGGAACTGGAGGCAAGAGGACTGCGTTTCGTAAGATACGCAGATGATAGCCTTATTTTCGTCAAAAGTGAGAAAGCAGCAAACAGAGTACTTTCTTCCATTACAGAATTTATCGAGAACAAATTGGGATTGAAAGTGAATACGGGAAAAAGTAGAATCTCACGACCTAGTGAAACAAAATTTCTAGGATTCGGTTTCTATTATGATTCTACTAAGCAGAGGTTTCAACCAAGACCACATGGAATGTCGATTCAGAAATTTCAAAGGAAACTGCGCCAGCTAACAAAAAGAAACTGGGGCATCTCACTTGATGACAGAATCATCAAGCTGAAACAAGTCATTTTCGGTTGGACCAACTATTTCAAGATAGCCAACATGAAGAAAATCCTTGGGACAATAGACGCAAAGCTCCGTTCTAGAATTCGGATAATTATTTGGAAGCAGTGGAAGAACAATAAAAAGAGAATAAAGTCTCTCGTTCAACTTGGCATACCAAAGGAAGAAGCCAAAGGTTTAACCTACTGTAGAAAAGGTTACCGATTCATTGGGTTATCGAAGGTCGTACACAGAGCCTTGTCTAACAAGCGACTAAGGCAGAGGGGAATCCCCTTTGCCTTAGACCACTATCTAATAGTACACACTGAAATATAAATTGAACCGCCGTATACGGAACCATACGTACGGTGGTGTGAGAGGGGCGGAAAGTTATTAACTTTCCCTTCTACTCGATTATGTTTATCGAAGTATTGAAGAATAAATAAAATTTAATCTGCAAGGGGCTGAGAAATTGAGAGTTGCATTCTTTGATAGAGATGGCACTATAATTGAGGATTATCCGGACCATGGATGGACTGGAATAGAGCATCCAGTATTTATTGATGGTTCAATTAACACATTAAGAGAAGTCACGAGGAAAGGTTATAAAATAATAATTGTTACCAATCAATACATTATTAACGAAAGATACATTTCGATTGACCAATACCAAGATATAAATAATAAATGAAAATTGAGTTAACTAGCCAAGGTGTTGAACTACTTGATGTCTTTTATTGTCCACATAGTAAAGTCAAAGGGTGTAATTGTATAAAGCCGCAAATTGGAATGATTAAGCAAGTAATCGGTAAATATCCTGGAATTAATTTAGGTGAATCCTTTGTTATTGGTGACTCAGCAGTTGATATAGAATTAGCGATATACATAGGAATTAAAGGTTTTGGAATAGGAGTAGGTTCTAATTAAAAGATAGAAAATATATCAATTGAACACTATAAAAGATTTAACAAATTATATTTAATATTGGTATATAGCTTTGTCACCACAAGAATTTTATATAAGTAAGATTTTCTTCTAGAACTAACAAAGGCGTTGGTTTAAGAAGGATTAATGCTCCTTTTTGTTGAAACTAATTAAAGAACTCGAATGAAAGGAGAACAAAAATTTGGAAAATAGATATCAAAAAATAATTTCATGGGTAGAAGATATAAAGGATCGAAATCATAGCTCTGCATCAGCATTGATTATACTTAAGGATGATGCAATGGTATTAGAACATTACAGTGGAAGCCACTCTAATACAGAAGGTTCATTGCCTATTACTCAATTCTCACAGTTTAATGTTGCATCAGCGAGAAAAAGTTATTTAGGACTAGCTGTTGCATATGCAATCCATGAAGGTAAAATTAAAAGTCTTGATGATTATGCAGTAAATTACTTTGAAGAATTCGATAAAGAATTACTCGGTAGAACGACCATTAGGAATTTAATTACTCATTCGCATGGTTTAAATGAGGATGAGTTTGGAGCGGTTTATAGAGAGTTCAACCCTGCTAAAGGGTGGGCGTACAGAGGGATTAATGTGTTAATGATGACCCAACTAATTAAACGATTATACAACCAAAGTATTTCTGAATTGTTACATGAAAGAGTCTTTTTACCTTTAGGTTATAAGGAAACGGCTTGGCAAACAAAAGAAAATGAAAAATTAGTTAAAGTCATTGTTAATCCTAAAGAAGAGGCAACATATAAACTGGGCAATTCAAATGATGGAACTGAGTCTAACCTTTATGTCTCTGCTAGAGAATTTGCACATTGGGGCAATCTTCATTTAAAAAGAGGAAATATAAATGGAAAACAAATTGTTCCAAAAGAAGTAATTGAACTAGCAACACAAGTTCAAAGCCCTGAATATAAAAATAAAGAATTTCCATTGAATGGAGCGTATTGGTATGTACAAGGAACCCCATCATTAAGAAGTGAGATTGGGGATCGAGTGCCAAAAGGTGCTTTTCAAATAATAGGGGTAACAGGTCCAACTTTATTAGTAATACCTGAATATAATGTTGTTGTGGCGAAGATGTATAACAAAAGATATAACTATGAAGGAATAGACGGGGAAAATTATCTCTATTATTTAAAAGAATTTAGTAACTTAGTAGCTGATACATTCTCTAAATAATTTTTTATTGAACTCAAGTGGTGCTTAACTTTGTTCAAATAAATCAAAGGTGTTAGTTATGGTTTCCCAAAACAAAAAAAATTTCAAAGGGGTTCATATGGTGAGATTTCTAATAATGACAATAGGGACAACACATAGTGGAAAAACTACTTTCGCTAAGATTTTAGAAAAAAGATTAATAAATTCAATTGTTATTGACCAAGATGTACAAGGAGAATTTTTAGAGAAACATTATCCATCCTTATTACCAGAAAAAGGACTAAAAATTTTAAAATTTGCTCTTCGCAAAACCGATAACCATATTATTTTATGTAATTCTAACCGACAAAAACAACCTCGATTAAATTTGATAGAAAAGTTTAAAAAAGAAGGTTTTCAAACCCTTATTGTAAATTTCAATTTACCGCTAGAGATATTAAAAGACCGTATTATAAATAGTCATCGTGATACAACAATCCTTAGAAACGTGTCAAACTATAACGAAGTATTAGAAATTCAGCTGAAGCAAACTAAAAATGAGGGTTTTAATCCTCCTAATGAAGATGAAGTGAACCACCTATTCTCTATTTGTAATGAAAATGATGTTCAAAAAGTTATTGAAAAAATCATTAAATTAATTTAAGTGAAGGGATAAGATGCACTTATTCAACTAACGAAGCGCAATGGTTAAATATGATATTATTGATGAAATAAAATTTTGGAATTGCGAACTAAGGATTATTTATATAATCTGAGAAAGGCTGTGAAGTTATTTGAGTGGTTATAAAGCAGTGCTATTTGATTTAGATGATACCTTACTTAATAGGGGTAAGGCAGTAGATAAAATGTTTTTAATTATTTTAGAAAAGTGTTATGAGGATGTTAAATATTCGTTGAAAAACGAAATGTTGAGAAAATTCAAAGAATATGATAATAGTTGCTATGGCACTAGTGATAAAACAATAGTTTTAGAATCATTTTTTGATGAATTTCCACCGAAATATAGATTGCCACGCAATTACATTCAAGACTTTTGGAATAATAATTTTCCTCATTGTTTTTCTATAAACCAAGATACTATAAATATCGTAAATACTATAAAGATGCATGTTAAAGTTGCAATTATAACAAACGGCTCAATTCAAAGACAAAAAGCTAAAATAATTAACACTAATTTAAATAGTTTTTTTGATATAATAATCATTTCTGAAGAAGTAGGATTTAGTAAACCTGACAAACGCATATTTGAATTAGCATTAAACAAGCTTAATGTGCAACCGGAAGAAGTATTATTCGTTGGAGATGACATAGAAAAGGATATTGATGGTTGTCAAAATGCAGATATAAAGGGCATATGGTTCAATCCTAATATGATCAAGAATAATACCGAAATAAAACCATTTGCCGAGATCAATTCTTTTGATAAATTGTTAAGTTATTTTACATAATCAGAAGTTGTTCTACTTCACAGTATTTTTATAATGATTATCGAAAAGAAGAAAAGATAGGACTCGATATCTTTACCTTACAATAATTATTGTAAGTCGTGTAATGCGTGTCTCAATTTGATTGTTGTATAGGTATTTTAAAGACCGCTAATTCATATGCGAATTAGCGGTTTTTTGTACTTTAATTTGAATTTAGTACCAATCAACTGAACGGATTATTTCTAAGCCCCTCTGCTTTTATATATTTCTATTTAGCATTCTGAGACCATTGAGAATAACTAAAATTGTGCTTCCTTCATGTCCGATGACTCCTAATGGTAGATCGACTACTTGAAGGAAGTTTGAAATGATTAGCACTGCAATAACAGAAACAGAAAGTACAATATTTTGTTTTACAATACGGCGCATCTTACGTGACATCTTCACGGCATAAGCGATTTTAGATAAATCATTTTTCATAAGTATCACATCAGCAGTTTCTAATGCTACGTCTGTACCTTCTCCCATTGCAATTCCAGTTGTTGCCGTCGCTAGAGCAGGGGCATCATTTATACCATCCCCAACCATTCCTACAAATCTATGTTCTACTAAAAGTTCTTTTAAATGCTGTACTTTTGTTTCAGGTAAACATTCTGCAAAGTATTGATCTATCCCCGCTTCTTTAGCAATAACTTTAGCCGTTTTTTCATTATCACCGGTAAGCATAACGGTTTTTATACCTAATGATTGCAAAAGTTTAATCGCTTCTTTTGCTTCTTTACGAACTGTATCTTTTAAAGCAACTGCTGCTGCAATTCCTTTTTCATCGCGCATAAAAATAACTGTTTTTCCTTCTCCAGCAAGTGAAGCTGCGACACCATTTTGAAAAGCAAAAGCATCTATTTCATTTACAAATTCTGGTTTTCCAACTAGTATAGTTTGTTCTTCCATGATTGCTTGCAAACCAAAACCAGGTTTATCTTCAATATGAATAAGTGGTAATTGACCAATTCCTTCCGACTTCGCATAGGTAGTTATTGCTTGAGCAAGCGGATGGTTCGACTGTGCTTCAATTGTAGCAAGCATAGTTAATGTTGCAATTCTATTTAAATCTTCCCGGACAAAAAACTCTGTTACTAGCGGTTTTCCTTTAGTAAGTGTTCCTGTTTTATCGAGTGCAATTGCTTTCATTTCACTAACATTTTCTAAATGCATGCCACCTTTAAATAAGACACCGCTTTTTGCTCCATTCGATATAGCCGCAAGTGTTGCCGGCATAATAGCTGCCACAAGTGCACAAGGAGAAGCAACAACCAATAAAACCATGGCACGGTAGAACGTTGTTTTCCAGTCCCAATCAAGTGCAAAATGTGGAAGGAACATCATGAAACCTACCGCTACAAGAACTACTTTTACATAGCTGCCTTCAAATTTTTCGATAAATTGCTGTGCTGGAGATTTCTCATCTTGAGCAGTTTGAACAAGTTGAATAATTTTATGAAAAAGGGAGTCTTCATTTGCTTTTGTCATTTCCATTGTAATAGCACCGCTTAGGTTCACAGTTCCAGCAAACAATTCGCCATTGACTTGTTTGGATACAGGAATGGATTCTCCGCTAATTGCAGCTTCATCAATTGCAGTAGAACCACTTTTGACGATTCCGTCTGCAGGTATTCTTTCTCCAGGTTTTACAACTAAAAGATCCCCTATTACGAGTTCATTTACAGAAACGCGAGTAGTGGAATCATCCCTATTTAACCGCCAAGCTTCTTCTGGTTGAAGTTCCATAAGCGAAGATATTTCCTTTTTACTTTTGTTCATCGTATATGTTTCAAGTGCACCGCTAACACCGAAAATGAAAATTAATATGGCGCCTTCTGTCCAATAACCAATGATTGCAGAACCAACTGCTGCTAAAATCATAAGCATTTCCACATTTAGTGCTCTATCTTCAATCGTTGATTGAATACCCTCTTTTGCTTTTGCAAATCCTCCTATGACGAATGCAAGTATAAAAAAAATAATAGAAGCAGTTTCCTGATCTGTTCGCCCAAACCACCAAGCAATGAGAATTAATACTCCTGAGAAAAGAGCGGCTATCAGTTCGATATGTGAGATAAAAGATTTGAAATGAGGTTGTTTCTCATTTGTTTCCTGAATAGTTGACATGTAAATACCCCCTTGATAATGAATTTCAGTCTTAATAAGCTTCTAAAATGACGAAAATGGATTCCCAGGAGGAAATCCATTTTTGTATTCATTACTACTTTATAATAATTATAATTTAGGTGTAATTTAAAGTCAATAAAATAATTAGTTAAAAACACGCTCTTTATACATAGATAATTTTTCTAATGAAGATTTGTCTACATCTGCATGTAAGCTATTGCCGTGTGAGTCCATCGTTACTACAGCTGTGAAGTTCTCTACACGTAAATGCCACATTGCTTCTGGAATACCAAACTCCATTAAGTCGACGCCTTCTACACCTTTAATGCAGTCAGCATAGTATTGGGCTGCTCCACCGATTGCGTTCAAGTACACGCCGCCGTGCTCGGAAAGTGCTGCAAGTGTTTTAGGACCCATGCCACCTTTACCAATAACCGCACGAATGCCGAACTTTTTCATAATATCGCCTTGGTACGGCTCTTCACGAATAGAAGTAGTTGGACCAGCTGCACGTACATGCCAAATTCCCTCATCGTCTTTTTGCATAACTGGACCACAGTGATAAATGATTTGTCCATTTAAGTCAACAGGTGCATCATGACTCATTAAGTGATGGTGAATTGCATCGCGCCCGGTGTACATGCGACCAGTGATGGAAACAACATCTCCCACTTGTAGAGCACGAATTTGTTCTTCTGTAATAGGTGCTTGAAGTTCGACAACTTTTTTAGGAGCTTCTTCTGTTGTATCATCTTTAAATTCGATTTTTTCTCCTTCTTGGTAATGCCATTCGATGACTTCACCTGTAGTTGGATTTATATTGATCGCCATACGACGGTAAGCCCAACAGTTATAAGCTACAGATACGTAAAAGCTTGCAGGAATACGGTGCATCACGCCAATTTTACAACCTAGTAACGTTGCTTCTCCGCCGAATCCCATTGTACCAATTCCTAATGTGTTTGCTTTTTCTACAATATACTCTTCTAATTTTGCAAGGTCTGGGTTTGGATTTGTATCTTCTACATGACGGAATAATTGTTCTTTTGCAAGGTCATACCCGGAAGAACGATCTCCTCCAATGCCAACTCCTATAAAACCTGCAGAACATCCTTGTCCTTGTGCTTGGTATACAGAATGTAAAATACATTTACGGATACCATCTAAGTCACGACCAGCGCGTCCTAAACCTTCTAGTTCCGTTGGTAAACTATATTGAATGTTTTTGTTTTCACAACCGCCACCTTTTAAGATAAGCTTCATTTCAATATAGTCTTTTTCCCATTGTTCGAATTTCATGACAGGGATACCTTCACCTAGGTTATCTCCACTGTTCGCACCAGTTAATGAATCAACCGAGTTAGGTCGAAGTTTTGCATCTTTCGTAGCAGACACGATGGCACGTTTAATCGCAGCTTTAATTTCTAATTGGTTTACGCCTATTGGTGTTTTAATTTTGAACGTAGGTAACCCTGTATCTTGGCAAATAGGCGAGACTTTATCATCTGCCATTTGAATATTGTTCGTTATTGTTTCTAAACTCATAGCCGCACGAGTACCGGCATTTTCAGATGCTTTCGCTTTTTTTATAGCGCGACGTACATCCTTTGGCAAGTTCGTAGATGTTTCCGTAATTAAGTCATAAATACTTTTTTCTAATTGTTCCATTTGCATGGTGAAACGCTCCTTTGGGTATGTAAGTAATAAACATTTACAAGTATACTATTTTCTTAGCTTTAAAAAAAGAGCAGCTCGTTTAACCGTTGCTAACGTCGGGCTATCCTAATGGGATCCAAGCATAAATTTTTTATCCTCCCTTAACGTCGTGCTATGTTCTCCTAAAGGTGTTGTATATGCCCCTAGAGCCAATGCATCCGCTCCTAAATTTCTTATCCGCCTTTAACTACGTGCTATGTGCTCCTAAAGGTGTTGTATATGCCCCTAGTGCCAATGCATCCGCTCCTAAATTTTTTATCCTCCCCTAACGACGTGCTATGTGCTCCTAAAGGTGTTGTATCTGCCCCTAGAGCCAGTGCATCTGCTCCTAAATTTATTATCCGCCTTCAACGACGTGCTATGTGCTCCTAAAGGTGTTGTATATGCCCCTAAAGCCAATGCTATCTGCTCCTAAATTTCTTATCCGGCTTTAACGACGTGCTATGTGCCCCTAAAGGTGTTGTATATGCCCCTATAGCCAGTGCAACCACACCTAAAAGTAATTCTTACCTCTAAACAATGAAAAAGAAGTCCGGAATTAGATTATTCCGGACTTCTTTTAGCTAAAAGCTATTCTTTATTATTTTTAAACTGCTCCATTTTTAACTCTAAGTCATCCATCATTTGAATAAGACGGTCAATATCTTCAAGTTCAGTCGTTTCAGGTTCAATTGAATCTAAGACTTCTAAAAACATTTGCAGTCGATCTTTTAAATAAGATACTTGTTGTTCTGGATTTGAAATTTGTTTGCCCACAGAATAACACCACCTTTTCGTAAGTATAGAATAAAGGAAAACCTAAAAAAAAGATAGGTATAAAGAGTTATTTTAATAATTTATCTGTTTTGAATATTTACACTTATCAGTTTTTGTGCTAAAGTATCTATAAGGCATACATAGAAGGGAGGCCGTAGTGAATAGTCGAAAACCATTCAACCAATAGAAGGAGGGGGTTCAGACATTTCACCGGCAATAAAGCCGCAAATGCAATTATGAGTACTCAAAAGGATACTAGTTATATGTAAAAGGCTCAGTCAATCTATTGCAGATACCGACTGGGCCTTTTCTTGACCAGTTTTTTATTTAAAACGAAGGTATTGTCTGATACACTACTGATTAGAACAACTTTGAACATATTAAAGAGGTAATGTATGCAGCAATTTACAGTAGTCGAAAGAAAAAGGTTTTGGATACTCGTTACGATTGTATCGATTTCAGGGTTTTCACAAGGAATGTTATTACCGCTTATATCCGTTATATTTGAGCAAGATGGAGTAAGTGCTGCGCTAAACGGGTTAAGTGCAACAGGTCTTTATATCGGAACATTATTAATATCACCATTTATTGAGCCGCCACTTCGAAAGTTTGGGTATAAGCCAATTATTATGATAGGCGGGCTTATTGTAATTACATCGTTAATGCTCTTTCCTATTTGGAAAAGTGTCGCATTTTGGTTTATTTTAAGGTTATTAATTGGAATAGGAGATCATGCTCTTCATTTCTCGACACAAACATGGATCACGAGTTTTTCTCCCGGGCATCGTTTAGGAAGAAATATTGCTATATATGGCCTTTCTTTTGGAGTTGGTTTTGCCGTGGGGCCTTTGTTTGTTCAACTTGTCAATATTTTTCAAGGATTGCCATTTATCGTTTCAAGCCTTCTTTGTTTAGGAGCATGGTTACTCATTTTCTTCGTTAAGAATGAAAAACCAGAGATATTTAAAAGTTCTCCTGCCTACGAAGGAACTTGGAAACGATTTGGGGCAACTTTCGCAATTGCATGGGTAGCATTTATACCACCATTTTGCTATGGATTTTTGGAATCATCGTTAAATGCCATTTATCCAGTTTATGCACTTCGTAATGCGATTGAAGTAACCAGTTTATCCTACATATTAGCGGCATTTTCAATGGGCGGGGTGGTCTCGCAATTACCTCTTGGTGTATTAAGCGATAAAATTGGAAGACGAAAAGTACTTATACTAATGCTCGGCTTGGGAGCTATTACCTTTGGAACTGCAAGCTTTTTTGAAACATCTGCTTTAACGATAGGGATTTTATTTTTCATCGCAGGAATGTTTGTTGGATCGACTTTCTCACTAGGGATTTCTTATATGGCTGACTTAACACCAAAGGTTCTTCTACCAACTGGAAACTTAATATGTGGAATTTCTTTTAGTATTGGAAGTCTTTCAGGACCATTTTTGGGAGGTTTATTTATCCAACTTTTCGAAGGGGTTAGCTTTTTAGTATTAGTTGCACTTCTACTAGGAACGCTTTCCTGTATTATCTTTTTTGCCAATCCGCAAAAGAAACGAATAACGCCTTTATTTTAAAGTTTAGAAAGTACTACTGGTTCATGTACCTCTTTCCAAGAGCATACAGCTGAAACAGTAGTGCTTTTTACTTTAAAAACTGAATATTTAGCGTTATCGGGTATACAAATGTATCCAGTTATATATATGATAATCGTAAGAGTTTTATAGGAAAAGGAGGATATTGAATGGGTGAAAACTGAACACCATATGTTTGGAAATTATTATGGGTTGTTGGGTTAATTGTATTAGTACTTATCAGCTATGATGTGGAGCTTAAGGTGAAAAACCATGTTTCAACTACGTTTTATATGCTTCCTATGCTTTGGTTCAATGCCATTGCAACTTTTATATTTGAAATTTATATTTCTTTCCTTTTCATCAAATTTTGGTCAGTTAGATGGAACTGGTCTTTAATATTGTGTGTGACTATACCATGTTTTATTGTTGCTTGTTATAGTCCAGTTATTGATACGATTGTTCAAAGTACTACATCAGACCTGAATAGTTTTTCCGTGCCTATTCCATTCTGGATGATGAAAATAAACTCTCTACGGATTCCATCAATTGTGGCAGGAATAACACTAATGGTTGGAATGTTGGGAAGAGAAAATGAAGTGAGTTAAAGCTAAAAGAATGAGGTGGAATAGATCAAGTTAAACGATTATTTTATTAGCATAATTGGCTCTTTAATACTATTTGTATTGCTTTCATTTGTAATTGGAGAAATAAAATGGCCGTTATTATTAGTATGCTTAATAGGATTCTATATTAGGAATTTTATTGTTTCATTCCAATTGTTAAAAAAAGCAAAAAATAAAACCTTTCTTTAATACAAGCTATCAAATATATAAAGAAGGAAAGTGTTTTTTTATCCAGAATTTTTTGATTTACTTGAAAAACGGAAAATTAAAAGATGTTGGAAGTGGAACATATGAAAAAAATTAGCTCTAGAACAATTCATCCAAAGATAAGAGAGCTTTTGTCTTATGCTACTTCTGAAGATAGAGTTGACCTGGAGTATGAAAAATACATACAATCTTCTGAACTCAAATTGTATGTTTTTGAGTCACATGGTCGTACGGTTGGTTGTATTGGTATTGCATTTATTAGTTCAGACAGATGTGAAATAAAGCATATTGCAGTCTCTCCGAATGAAAGAGGAAATAACATTGGAAGTCAAATGATTAAATTTGTTTGTAATAAACATTCATTATGTTCTATAAAAGCTGAAACAGATAACGGAGCAGTAGAGTTTTATAAAAAAAATGGATTTGAAATAACTAATTTGGGTGAAAAATATCCAGGTGTCGAACGTTTTTTGTGTGAATTTACAATTTAAAAGCTATTAGTGATACAGGAGATATTAAAATGAACATATCAATTGGATTTTTATCTTATCTTTAATAGCCAGTTGGATTCTCTTTACTCACTACCAACAACAATTGTAAATCTTCTCTCGTTTTTGATATTCAGGTGGTATACCGTAATCGATTTACTAAAAGGAAAATTATTGAAGGAGAATATATTTTTTGTGATGAATAAAATAGAAGAGTTTAAAGTGAAAAAAATACAGAATTTAATGTTTGCCGAGTTAGTTCATCTAGTTGAAGAAAGCAAGATAGGTTTCATTTTCTAGAAAGGCTAGTCAATGATTATGAAGATGGGACAAATTTTTTTGATAAACTAGGCGAAGCTTTATACAGAGTTTATACAGACCGTGGTGTACTAATAGCCGTTGGTGGACTTAATATAGATCCCTTTTCTGATAATCAAAAAGTTGGTAGACTGAGAAGGTTTTATGTTGCGAAAGAATATCGCAGAAGAGCTGTAGGATCATTATTGCTAAATGAAATAATTTCTGATGCAAAGAATTATTTTGAAATTATAGTACTACATACTGAAACCGAGCAAGCTGCTAAGTTTTACAATGTATTTGGCTTTATAGACAATTGTACTTTTCCAGGTTCCACTCATTATTTAAATTTGGGGATAATGGAGAGGAAATAAAAAATTACAAGTTGAAGTGAAAAGTAGTAATTTCTTAAAGGACAAGCAAAAAAACTCTTACCATGAACAGGTTGGTTTCAGCTGCAGGCACCGCCTATTGTTCCAATCAACTATGCAATAGAAAGACAAAATACTTTTGGTAACGGGTTCGATTTAAGGGGGGAGAACATTAAATAACTACCTAATAGGGGCACAATTGGCGTCTCCATTCTTATTGTTATATCAAGGTTTAAATCGGTTTGACAAACTAATTAACACATAAATACGCACACAAATTGAAGACCGCATAAATTTATGTGGCGTCATTATAACAAATGCCAAAACTGTTATGATTTGGATATTACAGACTTATTTTTTGAAGGAAGTTAGTAATTTTTGTGTTTAAATGAATCTAAATATTTTGAAATATTTCACTTGAACTAACTCCGCAGTTTAGTTGAAGTATGTTGTTTAACTTGTGTTCAACAATCAAACCAAATTATGGAACAAGATTATTGAATTAACAGTTCGATTTGCAAAGGATGTAGAGGTTTTCATTAGATTATAAGTGGGAATTGAGGATATATATGGAAAAATCGAAAAATAATCAAAATAAAATAACTGTTGGCTTGTTGGCCGTATATTTATTTGTATTAACATGGATTATACTCTTTAAAATGCAATTTTCATTTCAAGATTTGCGACATTTCACGGATTTTAGAGAAATTAACTTAACCCCTTTTGCTGATTCAGTTATTGTTAATAATCAAATAGATTTTAATGAAATAATCTTAAATGTACTTGCATTTATCCCATTTGGAATTTATATCAATATGCTAAAACCAAATTGGTCTTTCTTAAAAAAGATTGCACCAATAGCAGGAGTTAGTTTGTTATTTGAAGTATTGCAATTCATCTTTGCTATAGGAGGTAGTGATATAACTGACCTTATGGGAAATACATTAGGCGGAATTATTGGAGTTGGAGTTTATATTGTATTTTGTAAGCTGTTTAGTACAAAAGTAAATAAAATCCTTAATGTTTTAGCTTCAATCGGAACGATGTGTATTTTTGCATTAGTGCTGTTATTAATTATTGGTGTTATTAGGTACGGGAATTATGGATAATTATTGATGTGTTGGGGCTTCACTTTCAGAAAATTTATACTGCAATCGGATGCGATTGTTGAATAAGCGCTTCTTTCTTAATCAACTAACGAATGCGTTAATCCAAGAAGGATTGACGCTATTTTTATAGAACTTATTGAAGTAAAGCCGCAGTTTAGTTCAACAAGGAAAACAATAAAGTTGTGGCAAATATATAATAAAATAAACTAAAAAAGGAAGGTTATATGAGAATACTTATATTAGGAGCAACAGGGTTCTTGGGTTCAAATTTAATCCAACTGGCTTCAGAGAACAAAAATCTAACAGTGTTTGGTACCTCACGTTTCCAACATGAGAACTCTAATATTATGCAAGTAGATGTTACAAACAAACAATCAATAGGAAGTGCCATTAGAAAAATAAATCCAGAAGTAGTTATATGGTCACTTATGAGTTTTGAAGAAGAAACCCAATTAATCAAATTAGGGCTAGAAAATTTAATATCAGAAATAGAAAGTGAAACGAAACTTATATTTCTATCAACGGATGCAGTTTTTGTTGAAGGAATAGGTGGTTACAAAGAATCGTCCCCAATTAGTACCTTGCCAAAAGAAGCAGGCTTAGCTGATTATGTGAACGGCAAATATATTGGAGAAAACTTAATTCTCAATAATCATCCAAATCACGTGATACTCCGAGTTGGACCACTATATGGTAATAATGGGGATCAAATTATTGAAAAACGAACCGTACAGGTAATCGAGAAAATAAAAGAGAATCAGCCATTTAAGGCATACACAAATGTATATAGAACTTTTGTAAACGTTAATGATTTATCAAGTGCGATTATTGAATTGACTAAAATAAAATTTAATGGGATTTTGCATGCTGGACCCATACATAAAGAAAGCTATTATTCGTTTTATAAAAAGAGATTGGAACAACTTGGATGGAATAATAGTTTTCTCAGTCCAATTATTATTTCTAAAGAAGATCGCCCTTATCTATCTCTTGATACGTCTCTAAATACACAAAAAGCTCACCAATTGCTTAAAACTAATTTCCGCACAGTTTGACTAATTATTGTTTTTTCCGAACTTGAAAGGACAAGTTGATTGTTCTTCAACTAACGGACTGCTTTAGTGTAACAGCAGTAATGCTATTCTTATTGTGCTAACGTCGCAGTTTAGTTGAAGAAGAGTGTTTACATTCTAAAAGTTTGTTATAAATAAAAAGATTGCTTTGGAACGGGGGTTTTACCAATAATGATAATCGAACAAAAATAAATAGGAATAAAGTTAGACGGAATCTATTTGTTCAAGCGAATTCCTATTTCTTATACAAAATTAATAAATGAATAATAGTTAATTATCGGGAGGAATAGCTATGAACAAAAATTTACAAGAGAAGATTACGGATATTCAGAATAAGGTTGATTTTTCAGGTTCAGTATTTGTTGAAGAAAAAGATAAGGTGTTAGCAGAACAAAGCTTTGGTTATGCAAATCGTTCTGATCAAATAGAAAATAACTCTGCGACCCGTTTTGGAATAGCATCTGGATGTAAATTGTTTACTGCAATAGCGGTCTGTCAACTTGTTGAAAAGGGGAAAATCTCTTTTGACTCTAAATTGACCGATTGTCTTGATATTGAATTAAAACACTTTGATGAAAAAGTGACTGTCCATCATTTACTGACACATACTTCGGGAATACCAGATTATTTCGATGAAGATGTAATGGATGACTTTGAGGAACTTTGGCTTGCAAACCCTATGTATCACATAAGAAAGTTAAAAGATTTCTTACCATTATTTCAAGATGAGCCTATGAAAGCAAAAGTAGGAGAATCGTTTCACTATAATAATGCTGGTTACATTTTATTGGGATTAATTGTTGAACAGACAAGTGGACTTGAATTCTCTGACTACATTCAAGCACACATCTTCAATAAGGCTAATATGACGAATTCTGGGTATTTTGCATTTGATTCTCTACCGCCAAATACAGCATTAGGCTATATCGATAAAACTGATGGAACTTGGAAAACAAACATTTATTCATTACCTGTAAAAGGTGGATCAGATGGTGGTGCATTTGTAACTGCTTATGATATGGCTAAGCTGTGGAGAGAACTAATAAATTATCAACTTTTAAATGAGATTTACACAAATCAGCTTTTAACACCTCATACACAAGTCAATGAGAGTGGCTTCTATGGTTATGGTATTTGGCTAAAGAAAAACACAGAAAACAATATCTTCAAATATCATATAATGGGTTATGATCCAGGAGTAAGCTTTCATTCTGCTCATTATCCTGACTTATCCATTAATGTAGTTGTTTGTTCTAATAAGTCAGATGGAGCGTTTGATATAATGAGTGGTATTGAAGAAGAAATAAAAAGATCAAAACATTAAAATAGAGATAAATTGGAATGCTGATGTACTTGTTTAAAGATTTATTAGTTATGGTGAAAAAGAATTAAAAGACGCTCAAATCGAATATATAATAAAGTCGAAGTATGCTGACTTCATTCAATAACCGCGCTTCAATCGGGCAATCTTGTTAAATAACCGTATTTTAAAAGTTGGTTAATTTCACTTAATATTAAGAAGTAAATGGGGAATTAATTTGATTGAAAAAGTTGATATTAGTAATCTTATAGTTGCTAAAAAAGTATTAAATATTCAAATGCGATCTTATAGTGTAGAAGCAAAAATAATTGACTTTTATGAAATACCACCCTTAAAAGACACAATTGATACATTGCAACAATCTGGGGAGACTTTCTTTGGCTATTACATAAATAGAGAGCTATGCGGTGTCATTTCTATAAAAATAGAGAAAGGTATAATTGATATACATCGGTTAATGGTTCATCCTGAACACTTTAAAAAAGGAATTGCCTCTAAGTTATTGGATTTTATTGAGAAAAATAAAGGGGATTGTGTAACGATAATAGTGGCAACTGGCACTAAAAATGAACCAGCAGTAACCTTTTATTTGAAAAACGGGTTTTTAAAAACAGGAAAGAAAATGGTGACAGAACGATTATCCCTTAGCTTTTTTAAAAAGAAAATTTAATACTGTTTATTAAGCAACCGGCGCGATTGTGGAAGTTCATAAGCCTTATTCCTCGTTTAAGATACAGAGGGGTTAGGCTTTTTTATATTTCAAAAATCCTAACGTTGTAAAATGGCACATTCTTGAATTTACCCGATTGGTAAACTCATTGGCAACGAGTGGTAAGTCTTGCTGCAATTACTGGAAAAAACATGGCGGAAATGGTACATGCATATGGCTGTAACCAAAAAAATAGGTAGTATCTATTGATAAAGAAGTACCGGGCGGACGAAATTGACTTTTCGTCCGCTTTTAAAAGTGTAGGAAAGTATCTAATCTCACATTAACCAAATCTAATGCACCATGTATTTACAAATTCCAAAAGGGCGAAAAGTAAACATTCGCCACAATCCATTACTCTAACGGTAATAGTGTAGCCAATGTTTCGTTCAAAGCACTTACTGCAGAGAAACCAGCGTTCATGATTTTTTATAGTAGGTAAGCACTACAGATTGAAGGCAGAGCATGTTGATTTGTAGTTCTTTTTATTATTCTGTAAAATTCTAAATGTTTTAATAATACTTGTATGCAAACGTATCCAAATATGTATATGATAATAAGGAGACATAATAGATAAAAGGAGGATATTTTATGCGTAAAAAATGGTCACCTTATGTTTGGAATTTATTATGGGTTGTTGGGTTAATTGCTTTATTGCTTATCAGTAATGAATTGGGGCTAAAAATAAGATATCATGTTGCAACTACGTTTCATATGCTCCCTATAACTTGGTATTATGCTTTTGCCGCTTTTGTTATAGGTGTTTATATTTCATTACTTTTCATAAACGTACGGGCAGTTAAATGGAATTGGCCGTTAATAATCTGTGTAACTGTACCATGTTTCATTATTGCTTTTTATTATCCGGTAACTTATACAATTGTTCAAACTACTGCATCAGATCCGGGTAACTTTTCTGTGCCCATTCCAATTTGGTTAATGAATATAAACTTTGTTGGAATCCTTGGAATCCCATCCCTTGTCGCCGGATTAACCTTGATGGTTGGGATGTTTGAACATTATGGGAATCAAAAATGAAACGATACTACGTATTAATAAGCTGTTTAATAGTATTTTTATTAACCGGATGCAGTGAACAAACTTTGACTTACGAAGGTGAGTCAACTAATTGGAGAGTTATTTACAAGATTATTCAAAACGAAAAGGAAGTCAGGAAACAATCTGTAGAAATTCAATCCATTGGTGAAATTCAAAAAAGTAATATAACTTTTAAACAGACAAATCCTCGTGGTTCAGGATGTGAACAGTATTTTGATTATGATATTAAAGGAGATAAAGAACTTATTCGAGGATGCTTAGATGAACCTCTTCTAGACAATAAAGATGATTCTTTCGATGTATTCATAGCTTGGGAAGGCCAAGAAGAGAAGATTGTTTTAAAGAAAAATTTAAAAAAGCAAGCCAATTAACTATTGTAATTCGTTCAATTGACAGAATAATTAATAAATAACCCTACAATCCGAAATGGAATGAAGGAAGAATAAATTAAATTTTTGATGTTAATATCAAATAACACCAAAAAACTAATTGCGCGTTACTTGAAGAACGTTAATCAAAGCTGACTTTTGCCATCCTATGTTTTATGTCCACTATTTCGGGTATATATTTAGTAGATTTATATTTTCGAATAGGAGGATGATCAGTATGGATAAACGTGTAATTGGAGTCTATGACAATGGTGATGATGTAATCAGAGCGATTGAGGAATTAAAGGCACAAGGCTATGACCGAAATGATATTTCACTTGTTGCAAAAGACCGGGATGAAGTAGAAGCAGTCAATGCCGAAACAGGTACCAAAACGGAGGAAGGCCTTGCAGCTGGTGCTGCAACTGGAGGGCTTCTTGGCGGAACCGCTGGATTATTGGCAGGTGTAGGAGCGCTCGCAATTCCAGGGATTGGACCAATTTTGGCAGCAGGTCCTATTGCTGCGACATTAACTGGTATTGCAGTCGGTGCCGGTACAGGCGGACTTGCTGGAGCTTTGATTGGTATGGGGATTCCGGAAGATGAGGCAGATCAATATGAGCGGGATATTAATGAAGGAAAGCTAATTGTATTGTTGGATCCTAATGCAAGAAAAACTGATTCATCTATTAACAATGATCTAAACTCAACTACAAGGTATTAATTATAATAAAACTACAAAAAACAAGGCTAATCCCTTCTGGGGATTGGCCTTGTTTTTATAATTCTATTTTCTTATATATTGAGAAACTGACCAGGGTAATAACAACTGATTCTTGGTCTCGTTATTTTATTTCTTTAATTCCAACAACGTTACCGCTTCTACATGCGCTGTTTGAGCAAACATGTCCACTGGTTGAATATATTTGACATGATATACTTTTGTTAACGCTTCTAAATCCTTTGCGAGGGTAGAAGGGTTACATGATGTATAAACAAACCGTTTTGGCTTGATATCTAATATTGTTTTAAGCAATTCGTCGTCAAGACCAGCGCGCGGTGGATCTACTGTTAATACATCTGGAACAAATTCTTCGTTTTTCCACTTTTGCAGCCATTGTTTTGCAGTACCGTGCACATATGTTGTATTTTTATAGCCATTACGTTTTGCATTTCTTTTTGCGTCTTTAATCGATTCTTCGACAATGTCCATACCACGAACTTCTTTTGCGTTTTTCGCAAGCCATAAGCCGATTGTTCCAACGCCACAATAAGCGTCTACAACTGTTTCAACTCCTGTAAGTGCCGCAGCTTTTTCGATTTCATTGTATAAATGCTCGGTTTGTTCCGGGTTTAACTGGAAGAATGCGCGAGCAGATAAATCAAAAGCTAATTCCCCTAGTTTTTCATGAATCGTTTCTTTTCCATGCAGGTTAAATGTTGTATCACCAAAAATAAGCGATGTATCTTCTGCATTTATATTCTGACTGATGGACACAATATTAGCGTCGATCGCACGAATTTTTTGTACTAATTCTTCTTTATGTGGCATTTTCTTTTGTGTTGTAACGAGCGTCACTTGGATTTGACCGGTTTTCATACCAGTTCGAACGACAATTGTGCGGACAATTCCTTTAGAGTTTCTACCATCGTAAATAGGAATATTTAGCTCTTGCAAGTATTTTTTTATTTCATTTGTAATATGTGTTGTAGCTGGATGTTGTACTGCACATTCGTTAATGTCGATTAACATATTCGATTCTTCTGCATACAATCCTGCGATTACTTTATCGCCTAATGGTCTTACTTGAAACTGGGATTTGTTGCGGTAATGCCATGGGTTGTCCATTCCAATGGTTTTTCTAACTTCAATTGTTGGAGCTAGATCTTTTATATAGCGTTCCAATGCTTGCACGACCAAATCTCTTTTTTCAATCAGCTGTCTATCATAGGACATATGTTGTAACTGACACCCACCGCAAGCATCATATACTGGACATGGTGGTGTCACTCGATCTGGAGATGCTTGTCGGATTGTTTTAATACTTGCTTCCGCGTATTTTGGTTTGGCTACTGTTACTTCTGCGGTAATCACTTCACCAGGTAAAGCCCCTTTTACGAATATAGCACTTCGTTTGAAAAAGCCCACGCCTTCTCCATTGATCCCTAGTCTTTTTATCGTTAAAGGGAATTGTTGCCCAACTTGAATTGTTTCTAGTTCTGTCATTCCTTCACGTCCTTTATAATCTTCCTTCTATTATAAAGGACAAAATCATTGTTGGGAAGAAAGCGGAATATCCAGATTATTCATGTTTAGTTCATCTAGAGTTCCAAATGTATAACCCATCTTTCTAGCTTCCTTGATAAACATAGGTAGACCTTCTGCGTTATCAGGTGATACAGTATGCATTAAAATGATTGCTCCTGGGTGAATTTGAGACATTAATTGATCATAAGCGTATTTACCGCCTTTTTTCTGATCTCGATGCCAATCAATAAATGCGACAGACCAAAATATATGCTGATAGCCAATTTCGTTTGCAGCTTCTAATACCTGTTCATTAAAAATACCTTCAGGTGGTCGAGTCACAGTTGTTCTTTTTAACGGAGTTAATTCACTTAAACGTTGGTCAAACTTTTGTAGTTCTTTTTTCACCTCATCTTTTGAAAGTCTAGCTAAGTTTGGATGCCCATATGAATGGTTTCCTATTTGATGACCGTCTTCAATCATCCTTTTTACAAGTGGTGCGGCACTCTCTAAATAATGGCCAGTTAGAAAGAACGTGGCTTTAATATTTTCTTGTTTAAGCGTGTCTAAAATACTCTCTGTATATCCGTTTTCATAGCCATTATCGAAAGTGAAATAAATGATTTTTTTATCGGGGGAGCCTTTATAAACTGCTCCATGTTTTTCAAGCATTGCATCCAACTCGGCTCCGGCTTCTGCAGGTACTTCCTTTGTCGCTTTTTTTAATCCCCAATGTATTTCTTTTGATTGTGCAGAGAACGGCTGATAGAAAAATCCCATACTTAAGACAAAAGCTGCTAATACTATTCCAAACACATGATATTTCCACATAAAAAACGCAACCTTTCTTTTTAAATAGGTTGCGCTAGACAGTTTCATTTATTCATTTATAAATATCGTTTAAGGCATTTGTCAAATCAGGGAATTCAAAATTAAACCCATTTTCCGATAAAACTGTTGGTAGTACGTGTTGCCCTTCTATTACGAGTTGGTTTTTTTCGCCGAGTGCTAGTTTTAAAGCGAAAGAAGGAACAGGGAGATAATATGGTCTTTTTAACACAGTTGCGAGCGTTTTTCCGAATTCATTCATCCTTTTTGCATGTGGAGCAGCTACATTAAAAGGACCTTGTAAATCATGTTCAATTGCAAAAAGTAAAGCATTCGCAACATCTTTCACATGAACCCATGACATCCAGTTTTGACCAGATCCAATTGGTCCTCCGACAAACATTTTATATGGAAGTGCCATCAGAGGGAGAGCACCTTCATTTTTTCCAAGAATAATGCCGAATCTTCCATAAGCTACTCGAATGCCTAATTGTTCGGCTGACATAGCTTTTTTCTCCCAATCATGAACGGTTTTTGCTAGAAAGTCCGTTCCGATTGTAGGTGAGTTTTCTGTATATATTTTGTCCTCAGAGGCCGGATAAATTCCTATTGCACTAGCATTTACGAGAACTTTAGGTTTGAGTTTCAAAGCTTTAATTATTCGAAGTACTTCATCGGTTGCTTGCATACGACTGTCGTAAATGTTCTTTTTTTGCTCTACTGTCCATCTACCATTATTAATAGATTCACCAGCCAGATTGACGAATGCGTCGATTCCTTCTAATTTTTTTTCAGGTTGAGAATTTCCTGCTAACCATCCAATAGTTGTTGTGTCATTTGATATATTATTTGTTGAACGAGATAAAATAAAAACATGATGTCCTTTTTGCACAAGAAGCTTCGTCAGTTCTCTTCCCACAAATCCTGTACCGCCAGTAATTGCGACTTTCATTATCCAAACCTCCCTTAAAGATATCTTAGCATGCCTCGCAGTTATCACCTATGAATATATACGCTATAATGATAGATGTGGAATGGAGAGGTTTAGTCATGCCGATTATTACAAAAATAGGTCGTCAAAAAAACAATAATGAACGATATAACTTATATTTGGATGAAAAATATGCTTTTAGTGTAGACGAAGCAGTTCTTATTAAGTATCAGCTTGCAAAAGGGAAAGTGATAGAAGCTTTTACAATTGATGAAATCGTTTTTGATGATGAAGTAAGAAAGGCTTATAATAAAGCAATCAACTTTTTAAGTTATCGAATGAGAAGTGAACATGAAGTAAAGCAGAAGTTGCAAATGAGTGAATTTGGTGAAGCGGTTATTTTAGAAGCAGTTCGCAAACTATATGAGCATGGATTTTTAAATGACGAAAGCTTTACAAAAGCTTTAGTGAATACACAAAAGAAAAACAGTAAAAAGGGTCCTACAGCTATCCGACAAGAATTAAAGAAAAAAGGAATTGAGAGAGATCTTCAAGACGAAGTACTAGCAACTTATTCTGAGGATGAACAACTTACGATTGCTCGGACACTAACCGAAAAAATTATAAACCAAAACGCTGATAAGACACCAAGGCAAGTAAAACAAAAAGTACAAGATTCGCTGCAAAGAAAAGGATATAATTTCACCATTATCTCCCAAGCTTTAAACTCCTTTGAATTGGAAAAAGAACAGGAAGAATGGGAAGATATTATTGCCACGCAAGCAGATAAAGTTTGGAGAAAGTATGCATCCAAATATTCGGGATATGATTTGAAAAAGCGGGTAAAAACAGCGCTTTTTCAAAAGGGATTTCCTGGAGAACAAATCGATTTGTATATTGAAAAAAAGGAGTTGGAACAACAAGATGAGTGAGAAAAAATATAGTGAAATGGCTGAACATGAATTACGAACAGAAATTGCAAATTTAAAAGAGAAAGCCAGAAAAGCAGAACAATTAGGAATTGTAAATGAGTATGCTGTTTACGAAAGAAAAGCAACGATGGCACAAGCATTCTTAACTGATCCAGCTTCTATTAAACCTGGCGAAATGTACCGAATATCTAGTGATCCCGGGATGTTCTTTCAAGTGGAGTACCTTAAAGGAAGATTTGCTTGGGGATATAGATTGGGCGGAGCTAAGTATGAAGAAGCATTACCGATATCTCTACTACAGCCTTTAAAGGAAGGAAAATAACATGCAAGATAAAATAGATGCATTAACAACACAATTAATTGAAAAAAACGAACAGTTATCTGCCTCGAAAGCACGAACTTGGATTGAGCTTCTTTGGTCAGATTTCGAATCATCCTATGCTCGAGCAGGTTATGATTATAAAGGAGCAGCGGTAACCGAAATGGTTATTAAAAAATGGATTGAAGGCTATGGAGACCAGCTTCATGAATTTGCAAGCTCTAATGAAAAGTACAAGCATCTTCTTGAAGTGGATGATTTTCTAAACTAAAAAAAGCTAGTACCTAAAATATCCTGGCGTTTCTCTTTATAAAAGAATAAGAAAGTTTATTGATTATCATCCTGAGAAACCAGTGTTCATAGTACTTTTGGAGAATTAAATAATACAGAGGATTTCCGTTTCAGGTAGACGCGTTCCGCGGGGTGAGCGATGAGTCATCACCGCCGCATTCGCGTCGCTTGTGATGTCTCATCTATCTCACAGAGGAACAAAGGCTAAGATCGCCACATCGTGTGGCAACGCCTTCGTGACCAACATCCTGTTGGCCTTCCGCTGGAGTCGCCACCTTTCACTACAATCCATTAAGTGAGTAGTACATAACAAGAAGATTTGCCCATCTTTCGCTAAAAGGATAGAATTAGTTTATGTAAACATAGTGATCATGCCATCTTGTCATCGTTGTGAAATAACAGATACTATTGTTTTTAAGAGATAAGAAACTACCATGGCTCAGGTTTCACTAAAGCCATTGTTTTCATACAAAAGTATATGATTCTTGGATGCTAGAAGTCCAGTAAAAGTAAGGATTTATAGTATAATTTCAAGGTTTTAATCTTGATTTTTTTAGTTCTCCGTACATAGTATACACGAGTTAGTGGGTGTATGATTAGAGTAGGTGGAACTAGAGAAAAATAGATGGCATCCCTTATTAAAGAAGCGCTGAGCGGACGAAATTGTATCTTCGTCCGCTTTTAAAAGATTGGGAAAGTATTTAATCTCTCATTATCCAAACCTAATGCACCAGGTCTCTACATATTTTAAGAGGGCGACGGATAAACATCTGCCACAAGATTACTGAAAAAAAGTGTAGCTGGAAGTGACGCAGTCACTTCCAGCTACACAATTCCAACGGTAATAGTGTAGTCGATGTTTCGTCCAAAGCACTCTGGGAATAGTAAAGACCAGGTGCACTTAAAGAAATCTTGCATTTTCCTTAATTAGGCATAAAATCAAGTTTCTTACGCAGTTTATCTTCGCTAAATATCCACCCAGTATACGAGTTAACAATTTCTAACTTTTCATTTAGATGAGCTACTGCTACAAATGGGTAGTAATCATTACTTCTATACCTTAAATCGATTAAGCGTACTTCGTATATATGGTCAAGTTCCGTAATTTCCCATCGATAGATAGGCGAAAAAGAAACAAAAGCGCTTAAATTTTTATCTTTCAAAGCTGCTTTAACTAATTCCGAGTCAGGAAGTGGAACACGTTCGAACTTATCGTAAATCGTAATGGATCGACCGTATGCTCTGCCAACATAATGGTACGTTTCTGAATTAGCGGCTACTCGCCACTGAAAAAACTTCATCGTAGGTGCAATTATTATTTGTTTTGCATTTGGAATAGTTCTTTTCACGGCATTTTTAACCGCAGATTGAACGGCGAAACGTAATATGTAATAGCAAAAGATGATTGCGTACATAATAAGAAACGTAGGTACAGGGTTTGCACCGAACATCCAAAATAGTAGCCCCACTACGTGCAATCCGAAAATAATCGGATCAAATGTATTAATCACACCAAGTGCTACCCATTTCCTTGAAAAAGGTCGAATAGCTTGGGTTCCATAAGAGTTAAAAATGTCGACAAACACATGCAAAAAAACAGCTAAAAAGGTCCATAGCCATAGATGAAGAAAGTTTGCATCTTGTACGAATAACCATATAACAGACGAAATAAGCAAAGGCCATAAAATAACAGCGGGTATGGAATGTGTAATTCCACGATGATGTCTAATATACACCGCATTATTGCGTAGTTTTAAAACGGTATCTAGATCAGGCGCTTGTGAACCGATAATTGTGCCAGCAATAACTGCAGCAGTAGTTATGGAGCTACTTGCAACAACTGGATCAGCCAGTGCTAATCCTCCAAGGGCAATGCCCATTACGATATGAGTACCTGTATCCATTCGACCAACTCCTTTTTGGACAACAAGTTATTTTCATCATAAAATAAAAAAAGAAAAATAACAAAGTCCACACTATTATATACCCGATTATTCTTGTCAGTAATCGCAAGGAAGGATTTTAAATTGAACGATTTATATAAAAAACAAGTAAGTAATGCCTTAGTCTCTTGGTTCGAAGAAGAAAAACGTGACCTGCCATGGCGAAAAACAAAAGACCCATATAAAATTTGGGTTTCGGAAGTGATGCTTCAACAAACAAAGGTAGATACTGTTATTCCTTATTATGAAAGATTTCTCACAAAATATCCTTCGCTTGAATCACTTGCGAATGCAGAGGAAGAGGAACTGCTGAAAGAATGGGAAGGTTTAGGGTATTATTCAAGAGCTCGGAACTTACAAGCCGGAGTAAAAGAAGTGATAGAAGAATATCATGGTGTCGTTCCATCTACTAGAAAAGAAATATCTACTCTAAAAGGCGTTGGTCCATATACTGCTGGAGCAGTTCTTAGTATTGCATACGGTGTGCCAGAACATGCAGTTGACGGAAATGTAATGCGTGTGCTTTCCCGGCTTTTATTAATAAAAGAAGATATTGCAAAACCAAAATCAAAAAAAATATTTGAAGAAGCTGTGATGGAATTAATCGACGAAGAAAATCCCTCTTCACTCAATCAAGGATTGATGGAGCTTGGTGCATTAATATGTACGCCAACAAAACCCAAATGTCTACTTTGCCCAGTAAGGGAATTTTGCACTGCATTTTTTGAAGGGATGCAAGAGGAATTGCCGATTAAAACGAGTAACAAAAAAACGAAATTACATAAAATGAAGGCAGTAGTCATTGAGACAAAAGACGGAAAAATTTTACTCGAAAAACGTCCTTCTAAAGGTTTACTGGCGAGTATGTGGCAATTTCCGATGGTAGAACTCCCGACTACTTCCCATACAATCGAAGAATTAATCGAGCATGATTACCAAATAAGAATTGAAAAAGGTAAAGAGATAATTACCTTTAAACATATTTTTTCCCATCTAACATGGGAAATGGAAAGTTATGAAGCAAGGTTAAAAGATGATATGGAGTTACCGATAAATTGTAAATGGTTTACAAGAGAAGAAATTGTAAATCAACCGATGCCTGTTCCAGTTTTGAAAATTTGGAACGCATGGAAAGAAAGGAATTTGTAAATAATGATGACAAACAAAGTTGCACTAGTAACAGGAAGTAGTAGAGGATTAGGAAAAGCAATCGCTATCGAGCTTGCAAGGAATGGATACGATCTCGTTGTAAACTATGCAAGAAGCAAAACAGCTGCACTTGAAACGGTGCAAGAGATAGAAGCTCTTGGAAGAAAAGCACTCCTTGTTCGTGCGAATGTTGGAGATGTAGAAAAATTACGAGCAATGTTTGAAACAATTAAAGAAGAATTTGGACAATTAGATGTATTTGTAAGTAATGCGGCTTCTGGCGTGTTACGTCCCATTATGGAACTAGAAGAGTCCCATTGGGATTGGACAATGAATATTAACGCAAAAGCAATGCTTTTTGGTGCACAAGAAGCAGCAAAATTAATGAATCATGGTGGGAAAATTCTTGGAATTAGCTCGCTCGGTTCGATTCGCTACTTAGAAAACTATACAACAGTTGGGGTATCAAAAGCAGCTATAGAATCCATTACAAAATATTTAGCAGTAGAATTAGCTCCAAAAGGAATTATCGTTAACACTGTTTCTGGAGGAGCATTAGATACGGAAGCTTTAACACATTTTCCTAATCGTGAAGCGTTATTAGAGGATGCACGTGTAAATACGCCAGCAGGAAGAATGGTGGAAATAGAGGATATGGTGAAAACTGCCATGTTTTTATTATCCGATGACTCATCTATGATTTGTGGACAAACGATTATTGTTGATGGCGGAAGATCATTAAAATTGTAAAAATAGCATGAATATAATCATTAGAAGTGCACATGATATATGTGTACGGAGGTGAAATCCATGAAAAAGAATAACAGTAAACAACCAAATGCAAATCAATACAAAACCCCTGAGTTTGCATCTGAAACTGATGTTCAACAGGTAAAAGAACAAAATCGTCAATCATCTCAAAGCGCTCAATCTCAAAGTCAATCCAAATCAACAGAGTTTGCTTCAGAAACTGATATTCAACAAGTAAAACAACAAAACCAACAAGCTGAGATGAAAAAACAAAAAGCTAGTAGTTCTTTTAACCAAACAAAATAATTGCATGGATTCACCGAAATCAGCGAGGGCTTTTTGCCCTCGCTGATTTTTTTACTACAGTTTTTTGGAATGGATTGCTATAATAAGAAAATAAGTTTAAAATTCAATTTTGCGCTTGATGAAAAGGTGGCTAAATCATGGCGATTCCAACAGAAGGAGAAACTATACAAATCCATAGCTACAAACATAACGGCCGTATCCACCGTGTCTGGCAGGAAACGATGATTTTAAAAGGAACCAAAAATATTGTCATTGGCGCAAATGAACGTACACTTGTAATAGAGGCCGATGGTAGAACCTGGATTACAAGAGAGCCTTCCATTTGTTACTTTCATGCAGAACTTTGGTTCAACATTATTTGTATGCTCCGAGAAGATGGAGTATATTACTACATCAATATGAGTTCACCGTTTGTCTATAATAATCAACGGTTAAAGTATATTGATTATGATTTAGATGTAAAGGTTTTTCCAGACATGACCTATACAATTTTAGATGAAGATGAATACGAACAGCATAAGATGGAAATGAATTATCCTAAAGAGATAGATGGTATTCTGGATCGTAATGTTGAAAAACTTATTTCGTGGATAAAGCAAAAAAGAGGTCCTTTTGCTCCCGATTTTATCGAGGCATGGACAAGTCGTTATCAATTTTATAAACAGCTAAATGAGTAGACGGAAAACCTGTTGAATACATACAACAGGTTTTTCTGATTTGGAAAGGAAGTAATGTTATGGGTTCGATTAAGCGATATATGCAATTTGTAAAACCGTATAATGTACAAATATTTATAACAATCGTCATTGGCATTATAAAATTTGCCATTCCTTTATTTATACCACTCCTTATAAAAATCGTTATTGACGATATTATTGGAGGAAAGGGCTTAACATCAGAAGAAAAAATGCATCAACTAGTTTATTGGCTAGGAGGAACTTCCTTAATCTTTTTAATCGTTCGTCCACCAATCGAGTATTATCGACAATATTTGGCACAATTAGTGAGTAACAAAATACTATATGATATTCGTCAAAAGTTATATATTCATCTCCAAAAACTAAGCTTAAAATATTACTCAAATACACGTGCAGGTGAAGTTATTTCAAGGGTTATTAATGACGTAGAACAAACGAAAAACTTTGTTATGATCGGTTTAATGAACGTTTGGTTAGATTTAGCAACCATTTTAATTGCCATTGGAATTATGTTAACTATGAATGTGAAGTTAACGCTTGTTACATTGCTAGCATTTCCATTTTACGCATTTAGTGTGAAGTACTTTTTTGGTAAATTACGTGATCTTACAAGAAAACGTTCGCAAGCACTTGCAGGAGTACAAAGTTATTTACATGAACGTGTTCAAGGTATGAGCATTATCAAAACATTTACACTAGAGAAACATGAACAAAAACTATTTGATAAAGCAAATGGAGAATTTTTAGACAAAGCGGTGGATCAAACGATTTGGAATGCAAAGGCATTTGCTGTTGTAAATACAATAACAGATATAGCACCGCTACTTGTGATAGCATTTGCTGGGTATGAAGCAATCTATAATGGACTATCGGTCGGGACGATGGCCGCTTTTGTAGCATATATTGAACGTTTATATAGTCCACTGCGACGTTTAGTTAATTCATCTACGACATTAACACAAGCTTTTGCATCGATGGATCGAGTATTTGAGTTAATGGATGAAGAATACGATATAGTCGATAAAAAAGGCGCTTCTATTTTAGAGGACTCTACAGGAGATGTCACTTTCTCGAATGTGTCTTTCCAATACGAGAAAGATGGAAATACGATATTAAATAATGTGGATTTCCATGTAAATGCCGGACAAACAGTAGCATTTGTTGGGATGAGTGGTGGAGGGAAATCGACGATAATTAGTCTAATTCCTAGATTTTTCGACGTAACAAGTGGCAGTGTACAAATTGATGGAAAAGATATACGTGACGTAACGATTGAATCACTACGAAAACATATTGGAATCGTATTACAAGACAATATTTTATTTAGCGATTCAGTTAAAACGAATATATTAATGGGAAATCCAAATGCTTCCGATGAAGAAGTAATTGAAGCCGCAAAAGCGGCTAATGCACATGATTTTATCATGGAGTTACCAGAAGGCTATGAGACGAAAGTGGGAGAACGTGGAGTAAAACTTTCTGGTGGACAAAAGCAACGTGTAGCAATTGCACGAGTGTTTTTAAAGAACCCTACGATTTTGGTTCTAGATGAGGCAACATCCGCATTAGATTTAGAGAGCGAATCATTAATTCAAGATTCGTTAGAACGATTGGCGAAGAATCGAACAACAATAATAGTAGCTCACAGACTTTCGACTATAACGCATGCAGATAATATATTTGTTATCGAAAATGGAGAAGTTGTTGAAAATGGGAATCATACTATTTTAATGAGCCAAAAAAGTGTATATTATAACCTCTTTCAAATACAACAATTAGATAAGTAAAACAAATAAAAAGCACTCGATAAGTAAACTCATACTTATTGGGTGTTTTTTGGTATAACTAAGTATTGGATGGATAACTAATAAAATGTATGAAAATACAGGTATATTTGGATGATGTCTAAGTAAAAAGGCATATGACTTTTTAAAAAGGTATTGCATAAGTCAATAAAGTGTGTAAAATGTCTAGTATAGCACTTTAAAAATTAGAAAATTCGGATTGTTACGAAAAGAGGGGTCATCATGCAGGAACGTGAAATTATCTTAGAAGTGAAAGATCTTCAAACTTCCTTTTTCACAGATGATGGTGTTATTCCATCCGTAGATTATATCGACTTTCATGTAAGAGAAGGAGAAGTCCTTGGAATTGTAGGAGAGTCAGGTTGTGGGAAAAGTGTTACATCGCTTTCGATAATGGGGCTAGTTCCTAGTCCACCAGGAAAAATTACGAATGGTCAAATTTTATTTAAAGGGAAGGATTTAACGAAATTTACTGAAAAAGAAATGCGAACTATTCGTGGGAATGAAGTAGCAATGATATTTCAAGAACCTATGACATCATTAAATCCTTTATTTACAATTGGAAACCAATTAATGGAAGCGATTACTTTACATAAAAAGGAATGGAGTAAAAAACAAGCCAAAGCAAGAGCAGTAGAAATGTTAAAACTAGTAGGATTACCGAGAGCAGAAGAGCTAATGAGAGACTATCCACATCAACTTTCTGGTGGTATGAGACAACGTGTAATGATTGCTATGGCATTAGTATGCGATCCAAAAGTGCTTATTGCGGATGAGCCAACGACTGCTCTTGATGTAACGATTCAAGCTCAGATATTAAAGCTAATGAGAGAATTGAATGAACGCTTAAATACAGCGATTATATTAATAACACATGACTTAGGAGTTGTCGCAGAAACGTGTCAACGGGTTGTTGTGATGTATGCAGGGAAAGTTGTAGAAGAAGGATTAGTTGAAACAATATTTAATAATCCTCAACATCCATATACAAAGGGGTTACTCGCTTCTGTTCCTGATATGCGGTATAAAAAGCAGCGACTGTATTCGATTCCAGGAAATGTTCCAAAGCCAGGTACGATAAAGAATGGCTGTCGATTTGCAGCACGTTGTGATTCTGTGTTTGGGCGTTGTACGGAAGAAAGTCCTTCTTTATACGAAACATCTACCGGACATAAAACGAGATGCTTCTTATTCGATGAGAAGGAGGTAGGAGTAAATGACAAAACCGCTGCTACAAGTTGAAGGGTTAAAAAAGTACTTTCCTACTAATTCGGGATTGTTAGGAAAACAAACTGGTTTTGTAAAAGCTGTGGACGATGTGTCTTTTTATGTAAACGAGGGTGAAACATTAGGAATTGTAGGAGAGTCCGGTTGCGGTAAATCTACTACCGGGCGCATGCTTATGAGATTACTAGAGCCGACAGAAGGTAAAGTAACCTTTGATGGAAAAGATCTAACGAGTATTTCTAGTTCTGAGATGAGAAAAGCACGAAGAGAAATCCAAATGGTTTTTCAAGATCCATATGCTTCTTTAAATCCGAGACATACGGTTGAGAAAATTTTAATGGAACCTCTCATTGTTCATAACATTGGAAACGCTAAAAGTCGTAAAAAGAAAGTATATGACTTTTTAGAAATTGTAGGGCTTAGCAGTTATCATGCGAAACGATATCCACACCAATTTAGTGGAGGGCAACGCCAACGTATAGGTATTGCAAGAGCATTGATGACAAATCCAAAGCTCATCATTGCGGATGAGCCAGTTTCAGCACTTGATGTGTCTATTCAAGCGCAAGTACTCAATCTAATGCAAGACTTACAGAAAGAACTAAAGTTAACGTATATCTTTATCGCGCATGACCTAGGGGTTGTGCGTCATATAAGTGATCGTGTAGGCGTCATGTATTTAGGTAAAATGGCAGAGCTAGCTACTAGTGAATCATTGTATGCAGAGCCTCTACATCCATATACAAAAGCATTACTTTCAGCGGTTCCTGTTCCCGACCCAAAGTTTAAAAGGGAGCAAATTATATTAGAAGGAGATATTCCAAGCCCTTCTAACCCACCAACAGGTTGTACTTTTCATACACGATGTCCTTTTAAAATGGATGTTTGTACAAACGTTGTACCGAAACTTGAAGAAGTGAAGCCAGGTCATTTTGTTGCCTGCCATTTATACAAATAGGCAGAGCAACATTGATAATATAATTTACGGAGGGGTAAATTTGAGAAAAAAGAAAATATGGCCATTTTTGCTATTAATGATGTTGGCGGTTACTGTAGTGCTTGCCGCATGTTCTTCTGATGATTCTTCAGATAGCAAAGAGAACACGAGTAAAGATAATAAAGAAACTTCTAAGGGTGAGTCTGTATCTACAGGCAACAAAGTACTTATCTTTGGTCGTGGTGGGGATTCTGTTTCATTAGATCCTATTGCTGTAACAGATGGGGAATCTTTCAAAGTTACTCAAAACATTTTTGAAACACTGTTAAACTTTGGGGAACAAGATACAACGATTCATGAAGGATTAGCAACAAAATGGGAACCATCAGATGATGGACTAACTTATACATTTACTTTGCGTGAAGGGGTAAAATTCCATGATGGAACAGACTTTAACGCAGATGCTGTAGTGAAAAACTTTGAACGCTGGGCAAACGGTTCAGATGACAAATTTCCGTATTATGGATCTATGTTTGGTGGCTTTAAAGGGGATGAAGGTCACGTAATCGCTTCCGTTACTGCTGATGGCGACAATAAGGTTGTTTTTAAACTTACACGTGCACAAGCTCCATTCTTAAAAAATATTGCAATGAGTCCATTTGGTATTGCAAGTCCAACTGCATTTGAAAAAGATGGAGATAAATTTGGTGACAATCCAGTAGGAACTGGTCCATTCAAATTTGTTGAATGGAAACGTAATGATTCGGTTACAATTGAAAAATTTGATGGTTATTGGGAAAAGGGTTATCCAAAGCTAGACAAAATTGTGTTCCGTGCAATTCCAGATAACTCAGCTCGTTTAAATGATCTACTTTCTGGGGCTATTGACTTAGCTGATGGAGTAAACCCAGCAGATGGAAAAACGGTAGAGGGAGATCCTAATTTACAATTATTCGAACGACCATCTATGAATATTGGATACCTTGGATTAACAAATACTCGTCCACCATTTGACAATGTTAAAGTACGACAAGCAATGAACTATGCAATTGACAAACAATCGATCATTGATGCATTTTTCGAAGGGCGTGCAGAAATTGCCAAAAACCCAATGCCATCATCTATTAGTGGATACAATGATGATATCCCTGGATATGAATACAATCCAGAAAAAGCAAAACAACTTTTAGCAGAAGCAGGACTTGCTGATGGATTTGAAATGGAACTATGGGCAATGCCTGTTCCAAGACCATATATGCCAGATGGAGCAAAAGTTGCAGAAGTTATTCAGAAGAACTTAGCCGATATTGGCATTAAAGCAAAAATCGTTTCGTACGAATGGGCAACCTATTTAGAAAAAGCTCGTAACGGAGAAGCAGATGCATTCATGCTTGGTTGGACTGGTGATAACGGAGATGCAGATAACTTCATCTACGTACTACTTGACGGTGACAATATTGGAAGCAATAACTACGCTTATTATGACAACAAAGACTTACACAAGCTCCTAATAGAAGCTCAAACAGAAGTAGACGAGAATAAACGTATTGATTTGTATAAGCAAGCTCAAGAAATTATTTTTGAAGATGCTCCTTGGGTACCACTTGCTCATTCAACTCCATTACTTGCTGGGAAAGCGGATTTGATAAACTTCAAACCACATCCTACTGGTTCTGATAAGTTAACTTACGTCGACTTTAAGTAATAAGCTTGAAGGGGAGAGGTCTTCGTGATTTCTCCCTTTTCTTATTTATATGAGAGAGGTGAAGACAATGCTTCACTATATCGGAAAAAGACTATTACAATTAATTCCCGTTTTGCTCGGTATGACCTTTCTAGTCTTTATGATTATTCGAGCTATACCCGGAAACCCAGCTCAAGTTATATTAGGGCAGCTAGCATCGAAAGAAGCGATAGAAGCTTTAGAAATAAAGCTTGGTTTGAACAATCCTTGGTATACGCAATATTTCAATTATTTAGTTGGTCTTTTTAAAGGAGATTTAGGGGAATCGATGCGAACGGTTCAACCTGTTACGAAGGAAGTATGGCCTTATTTAGCAGCTACTTTTGAATTAGCATTCTTCGCTATACTTATTGCAGTAGTTATTGGCGTTAATGCAGGGATTATTTCAGCTTGGTTCCAAAATTCTTGGTTTGATTATTTGGCGATGGTAATAGCATTAATTGGCGTATCTATGCCTATCTTTTGGCTAGGTTTAATGGAGCAATGGCTTTTTGGAATTGAACTTCATTGGCTTCCTACATCTGGAAGAGAGGAAGCAAGGAATCCTGTCTCCGCTATGACAAACTTGTATGTACTTGATACTATTCTAAATGGCCGATTCGATCAGTTAGGACAGGTATTGAAGCATTTAGTTTTGCCAGGCATTGCACTTGCCACTATCCCAATGGCTATTATTGCTCGTATGACAAGATCTAGTATGCTTGAGGTAATGCGAACGGATTACGTTCGAACTGCACGAGCAAAAGGACAAAAGATGTTTTGGGTTGTTTATAAACATGCGTTAAAAAATGCGATTATTCCAGTATTAACCGTCATAGGTCTTCAAATGGGGCTGTTACTTGGAGGAGCGATATTAACAGAAACCATATTTAGTTGGCCGGGAATAGGTAGATACATTTATGAAGCTATACAGTTCAGAGATTATCCAGTCATTCAATCAGGAATATTAATTGTAGCGTTTATTTTTGTCATGATTAATCTTTTCGTGGATATTTTATATGGCCTTATCGATCCGAGGATTAAATACGACTAAAAAGGAGGAAGAGATATGTCTGAAATGGTTCCGAATCCGCCTATTAATGCCGTCACGCTTCCAGAGAAAACGACCGGTCCCTGGTTAGATGCTTGGCGGAGCTTTAGTAAAAACAAAGTTGCACTTGTTGGAGCAGTGATTGTTCTTTTTTTCATATTCTTGGCAATTTGTGCACCCTTATTAGCACCACAAGGCATAAATGATCAGCTTTTAAAGGATCGTCTGTTACCCCCTTCTAGTAAGTATTGGTTTGGTACGGATGACTTTGGCCGTGATATTTTTTCACGTGTTATTCACGGAGCAAGAATTTCACTTGGAGTTGGTTTCTTCTCTGTAGTTGGATCAGTTGTCGTTGGTAGTATTTTAGGTATAATTGCAGGTTACTATGGGAAATGGGTAGATATGATTATATCTCGAACTTTTGATATACTGCTAGCATTTCCGAGTATATTATTGGCTATTGCGGTTGTTTCTGTGTTAGGTCCATCTTTACGAAATGCATTAATCGCAATTGCTATCATTAATATTCCTAACTTTGGTCGACTCATTCGTTCAAAAGTATTGAGTATTAAAGAAGAGGAATACATAACATCGGCGAAAGCAATTGGAATGAAAGATATACGTATTTTGTTTTCTCATATTTTGCCTAATTCCATGGCTCCTGTAATTGTGGCAGGTACGCTAGCTATTGCGTCGGCTATAATTGAAGCAGCTGCTTTAGGGTTTCTTGGATTAGGGGCACAAGCACCAGCACCAGAATGGGGAAAAATGTTAGCGGATGCCCGAGTCGTTTTACGTACTGCACCATGGACAATGTTTTTTCCGGGAATTTCAATCATGTTAACTGTTTTAGGGTTTAACTTAATGGGTGATGGCCTACGTGATGCACTTGATCCTCGCATGAAAAATTAAAAAATGTGTCGGCTAGATATCTAAGTGACACATTTCAGACTGTAGACAAACTAGATGAAAATCGAGTTTATCTACAGTCTTTTCTTTTAAATCTAACAACTCTTGTTTTTGAACCGGAGAAACTATACGTAATATTTAAAATAAGAGGTCCTATCGTATCTGCAAAAATAAGTGAAACGGAACTTGAAAAATTAGAAGATTTATTTTTTAATGTAAGTTAATTTCATAAATAGCATTTAGTTATTAAAACAAGAACAATACTTAATTCTTTATTGATTGAAGCGTCCGCCGATAGTGGAAATCATGCTGATTTGTGAACTTATTAAACTAACGGGTTGCAGGTTTACAACGAATGGATTATGAAAAACGATGACTAGCTGAAACTGGGAGCGTGTATATGAAATATTTATATGTGATTATCATACTTTCTATATTGAATATGAGTGGATGTTCTAATGATGGGTCTGAGAATGATTTAAAACAAGAAAACGAGCAATTAAAGAAAGAAAATGCAAAATTATTAGTAGCTAAAGAGGAATTAGAAATAGATTTAAAAATAGCTAACTTGGAAGCATCTAGGGAAAATGATCAATTTACTAATAAAGTAACTTCATTACAATTCGAAAATGAGAGTCATAAAGAAATAATTAATCGTTATCAGAAGGTATTTGAATTTCCTATTTCGAATAATCGTACCATTGCCAGTACTTTAAGTATTTTTTCTCCCGATCAAGTAAAAATGAATAACCAAATCGCTGATCTAATTGTTTCAGATGTAAAAACGGAAGCAATTAATGACGCAACAGCTTATTTTATAAAATTCGCTGGTGAATTCGAAGTCAAAGGCTCCATTATTCGTAGAGGAATTGAATATTCCTTAATAGTGAGTGAGAATTTAGAGACCATGCCACACACGTTATGGCAATTTGAAAAAGGAAGTATCTTCTTTGATATTAAAAATGATGAAGAATTAAGAAAATCATTGGGCGACAAATTAGATACATTACCTGAAGATGGTCAACTAGATATAGTAGGAGTTTTTAAAAATTATTCATATAATGAAATTCCTGAATCGGACTCTTTTCCGAGTTATGCTGAATTTGTAAGATTAGTATCAGAGAACTAATCTTTGAATTGGATTAGTCTCGGTTCCAGTGCAATTGGTCTCCAAGTGCCATAAAGTGTTAAACAATGGACCTGGTTATGCAATTCTTGAATTCTAAAAAGCTTTTTCTCATTAGACTTGACACTAAAAAGAAATAGATAGCCATCTATTAATAAAGAAGCGTTGAGCGGACGAAATTGAATCTTCGTCCGCTTTTAAAAGAATTGAAAAGTTTCTAATCTATCATTAACCAAACCTAATACATCATGTCTTTAGATACACCAAGAGGGCAACGGACAAACACCCGCAATAAGATTAATGTAAAAAATGGATCGTGAAGTGACGTAGTCACTTCACGATCCATAGCCCTAAAGGTAATAGTGTAGCCAATGTTTAGTCCAAAGCACTCAGGAAATAGTAAAGACAAGATGCACTTAAAGGACACTAGCATTTTTCTTAGTAAGGAGTTTCTTCTATTTGAACAGTTAACTCCGAGTGATGAAAGTTTTGATAGGAAGTAATTAGTGTGTCGATATGTTCTAATTGCTCTTCGTATTTTAAAATAGATGATAATAAATGAAGTAAATGGTAAGTTGAAAATTCTTCTTCAATACGAGTCAATGCAATTTGTTGTACAAAGATATCCATCACTTCTTGCCTCTGCATAAATGCTTCAGACCCATTCCAATCCATATGTTCTGGTTTTAACTTCCCGATGAATTTCAAATGTAATTGTTCATGGTAGGTCAAAAGAGCATCTAACCGTTCTTTTATCATCATTCGAAAATGCTCTGGAAGTCTTAAAAGTTCATTTTCATGGAGATGCAACCTTTTTAAGACATCCAAACTTTTGTAGGACGTAGTGATTAGTTCGCGGTAAACAACTAACTTTCGACCTTTTGTATGAATGGCATTTTTTGTATAACCGCGTTCTTCCTTAAAAAATAAATAAATTTGATCGATTCTACTAAGACGACCTTTTAGGTGGTTGATTGACTGTTTAGTAGAACTGTGATCGGAAGCCTGTCTAACAGCAATTCGAATCCAACGAATAATTTCATCTTGCGTATAGTGAATCGCATTGAATAGTTTCGTTTCAAACTTGGGAGGTAAGAATATTAAATTAACAATAAATGCGGATATAACACCTACAAGAATGGTAGAGAATCTTATTAATGCGAATGTAATAAAGGCATCGCTTTGCACTTCCATTATTGCAATTACAGTTACAAGTGCTAAAGAAATTGTTTTTTCAAGTTTGAATTTTAGCATAATCATAATTGCAATAATTGCAGCGAATCCTACCGCTATAAAATGATTCCCAAAAACTAGAGCGAAAATAACGGCTATTGCTGCTCCAATTAGATTAGATTGTACTTGCTCAATGACAGTCAAATAGGATCTATAAATAGAAGGCTGAATTGCAAAAATCGCAGCTATTCCTGCAAAGACAGGACTAGGTAGCTGGAGTAAGTCCGCAATGAATAACGAGAAAACGATCGCTACTCCAGTTTTAAATACGCGAGCTCCTAATTTCATTTAATCCTACCTTTCATTTCATTCATAATTGTTGCAACTGACCGAATGCATGATCCACGGCAATAATCGTTTCTCTTATATCATCTTCTGTATGAGCAGTTGTTATAAACCATGCTTCGTATTTGGAAGGTGCAAGGTTGATTCCTTGTTCAAGCATTAGCTTAAAGAACTTACCGAACATCTCTCCGTCTGTAGCTTCTGCTTGTTCATAATTTACTACTTTTACGTCCGTAAAATAAACAGAAAGAGCACCTTTTATACGATTAATCGTAATTGTTATATTATTTTTTTTAGCAGCATCTAAAATACCAACTTCTAAAACGGCGCCAAGTCTATCAAGTTCCTCATAAACTCCAGGAGTTTGTAAAACTTCTAGACAAGCTATGCCCGCTTGCATAGAAGCTGGATTTCCGGCCATAGTTCCCGCTTGGTAAGCAGGTCCAAGTGGTGCAACTTGTTCCATTATTTCTTTTTTACCACCGTAAGCTCCAATTGGAAGACCTCCACCAATAATTTTCCCAAGAGCAGTTAAATCAGGTTTTTGGTCGAGCATGGTTGACGCAGCTCCATAATGAAAACGGAAGGCTGTAATTACTTCATCATATACAACTAAAGTGCCTTTTTCTTTTGCCATCTTGTGAACTAACGGTAGGAATCCTTCATTAGGCTCTACCATTCCGAAATTCCCTACTATTGGTTCAACCAGAATACAAGCTAATTCTTCTCCCCATTTTTCCATTGCTGCTTCATATGCCTTTGGATCATTAAATGGAATTGTAATAACTTCTTCGGCAATCGCTTTAGGAACACCTGCAGAATCAGGAGTACCAAGTGTAGCGGGGCCTGATCCAGCTGCAACTAACACTAAGTCCGAATGTCCGTGGTAACATCCCGCGAACTTCATTACTTTCGTTCTTCCTGTATAAGCTCTGGCTACGCGAATAGTTGTCATAACAGCTTCCGTACCCGAGTTTACAAAACGTACTTTATCCATGGAAGGGATAGCTTCTTTTAACATTTTAGCAAATGATACTTCATGTTTTGTTGGTGTTCCATAAAGTAATCCTGTTTGTGCTGCTCTTGTGATTGCTTCTGTAATATGTGGATGTGCGTGACCTGTTATGATAGGGCCGTATGCAGCTAAATAATCGATATATTTATTGCCATCGACGTCATAAAAATAAGCACCTTCCGCTCTATCCATAACGGTTGGAGCTCCTCCGCCCACAGCTTTATAGGATCTAGAGGGGCTGTTCACGCCACCTACGATATGTTTGAGTGCTTCTGCATGTATTTGTTCAGATAAAATCCGTTCCACTTGTAAAACCTCCGCTTAATTTGTCTTTATCTATTGTAGTCAATTTTAATGAAAAATGCGAAAGAAAAATTGAACAAACTGGTAAACTTCGATACGATAGAGTCAGTAATAGAGGGAGGAATATTTATATGCAAATACTTGAAGGAATGATTGCACCTAAATTTTCATTGAAAAATGAGCGTGGGGAAATAATCTCGTTAAATGATTTTGCAGGAAAGAAATATGTCTTACTTTATTTCTACCCTAAAGATTCGACTCCAGGTTGTACGACGGAAGCATGTGATTTTAGAGATACACATGATGCTTTTAGTGAATTGAATGCTGTCATTTTAGGTGTAAGTGCCGATGATGAAAAAGCACATACAAAGTTTATCCAAAAGCATGGTTTACCCTTCTCATTATTAATCGACGATACACATGAAGTATCGGAAGCTTACGGTGTCTGGGGTTTGAAAAAGATGTTCGGTAAAGAATATATGGGAATCCAACGATCTACCTTTTTAATTGATCCAACAGGAACAATTGTAAAGGAATGGCGCAAAGTCAAAGTAAATGGCCATGTAGAAGAAGCACTTAAAACATTAAAAGATATTTTAAACAATGGAGAATGAAAAATGAAGATATTATTTTCTTTTTTACCTAACCCTGATCAACAAGTAAATTTAATAGAAGAATTTCCGAATGCAGAATTTATCTTTCAAAAACCATTTGATGAAGAAACATTAAAAACTGCAGATATATTCGTTACTTATGGCGAGGATTTGCAAGCATGTCATATTGCATCAGCGCACCACTTAAAATGGATTATGGTCGCTTCAGCTGGATTAGAAAAAATGCCACTGAAGGAAATAGCTGATCGGAATATACTTGTGACGAATGTAAGAGGAATTCATAAAACACCTATGGCAGAATCGATTCTTGCTCATATTTTATCGATAAAAAAATCTCTTCCTACAATTGCTGAAAATCAAAGAAACGCTGAATGGTCTAAAAAAGTGAATTCATCTGAGCTCTTTGGTGCAACTGCATTAATAGTAGGTCCTGGAGCAATTGGTGGTGAAGTAGCGAGAATTCTGCAAGCTTTTGGTGTTCATACAATAGGGTGTAATAGAAGTGGAGAATCAGCAAATTATATGAATGAAATGATTTCTTTTTCTCAATTGGATGAGTTGCTTCCAACTGCAGATATTGTCCTTTCTATTTTGCCTAGCACAACAGAAACTCGTCATTTATTTACTTACGAGCATTTTCATTGTATGAAGCGAACAGCTATCTTTATGAATTTTGGAAGAGGCGACGTGGTGAAAGAGGAAGAACTGCTTCGGGCACTAAAGGATGAGTGTATGGCGTATGCAGTGCTAGATGTCTTTGAAAACGAACCACTTCCAGAAGGACATCCTTTCTGGAAGATGGACAATGTGATTGTCTCTCCTCATGTTTCTAGCCATTCCTCACAATATGTCGTAAGGGCTTTAGATATATTTACAAAAAACTTGTCGAAGTGGATAGAGGGGAACAATCGAATGGAGAATATGATTGATCTGGAAAAGGGATACTAAGGACGGTTCTTATTTCCTTATACTTTAAAAGTTTGACAGCTCATGCCTTCATTCTTTATACTTATTATAACGATTATAAACTAATAGTAAATATGAAGAGAGGTGCATTGCGATGACGGAAGTACATTTAAGAGATGCTTTAGATACATTAAAATCAACTGGTGTACGAATTACACCTCAGCGCCATGCGATATTGGAATTTATCATCCAATCCATGTCACATCCAACCGCGGACGATATATATAAAGCGCTTGAAAGTAAATTTCCAAGTATGAGTGTTGCAACTGTCTATAATAACTTGCGTGTTTTTAGAGAAGCAGGACTTGTAAAAGAGCTAACATACGGAGATTCTTCTAGTAGATTT